>JAVKSP010000122.1:0-8181 GCA_039583645.1 Solirubrobacteraceae bacterium | reverse complement strand
CAACGGGCGCGCGCGGCTGGCTGCGGCCGGCAGTGCCGCCACCAGCGCCGGCGCCAGCGCGTGAGAGCGGCGGCGCGCGATCTCGTGGCGTGCCAACGTGCGAGCCCGGTAGCGTCCGTAATCGTGGTACTGGCGCACGAACGCGGGCAGGGTGTGGCGCGGCACGTACTCCGCCGCCATGCTCGGCAGGGAGACGATCCGCTCGCCGGCGGTAAGGAACCGAGCGGCCAGCTCGGAGTCCTGGTTGCGCAGCCAGTTGGCGTCCCAACCCTCATAGCGCTGCAGCACCGAGCGCCGCCATACGCCGGCGAACACGCCGGTGTCGAGACTGCACTCGCTTTCGCCCAGCGCGCCGGGGCGCGCGAGACGACGCGAGGGGCCGCGGCCGAGTGGCGAGCAGAGCGCCAGCGCTACTGCCCCCGAAAAGCCACCGTGCGAACGAGGCACGGCGGGGCCGGCCACCCAGGCAACGTCACCGCGCTCGAGCCGCGCGATGCCATCAGCCAGATAGCTCTGGGGATAGAAACAATGCGCGTCCATGCGCGCCACGTAGGTGCCGCGCGCGTGGGCCAGGGCGATGTTGAGACCGTCCGGCGTGCGACCACTCGGGTTGGCAACGATACGGACGCGCGCATCCTCAGCGGCGAACCGCTCGAGCTCTGCCCGCGAGTCGTCCCGCGATGCGCCCTCGGCGAAGATGAACTCGATCTCGCCCTGGGCGAGCCGCTGGGCGAGCATCGTCGGCACGGTGCGGGCCAGCACCGGCCCTTCATTCAGCACCGGGACCAGGACGCTCATAGTCGGCGGCGCTGTCAGCCTGCGGCCGGCGCGGCTGTCGCGAACGCGTGAGCCGTGCGGCTGGTCGTCTACACGGACTACCTCTACCGCGACCGTGGTGGAACCGTTTTCGCCGAGCGCGCGTTCGTACGTTTCCTGGGCGCGCTCGCGCGTGAGCTCGGCGGTCTGAGGCTGCTCGGACGGCTCGATCACGGCCCCGGCCCCGCCCATTACCGGCTCGACCCGACGATCGCGTTCGTGCCGCTGCCCCACTACGCGCGCTTGACGCAGCTCGGGCCGGTGCTGCGCTCCGTTCCCGGCACGCTGAGACGCATGTGGCGCGTGCTCGACGACGCCGATGCCGTCTTCTCGCTGGGCCCCTACCCCCATGCGATCGCGCTCGCGCTGATCGCGATCACGCGCCGTCGCCGCCTCGTGCTTGGGGTCCGTCAGCACTTCCCGGCCTACATCCGCCACCGCCATCCCCACAATCGGTTGCTGCAACTCGCGGCTTGGACCCTCGAGGCCTGCTGGCGCGCGCTCGCCCTCGGTTTTCCCGTCGTCGCCGTGGGGCCTGATCTCGCCGAGCGCTACCGCCGCGCGCCGCGTGTGCTGCCGGCCACGATCTCGCTCATCGGCGCCAACGATGTGCAGGCTGGGAAGCGGGCCGCCGCGCGCTCCTACGACGGCGACACCCTCACCCTGCTCACGGTGGGACGGCTCGACGCCGAGAAGAACCCGCTCCTGCTGGCCGATGCCCTGATGCTGCTCCGCGAGCGTGACTCCCGCTGGCGCATGGTCATCTGCGGCGAGGGCGATATGGCCCCCCCGCTCGCGGCGCGCATCGCGGAGCTCGGCCTCGCCGAGGTCTGCGAGCTGCGCGGCTACGTGCCGCTCGACGGCGGTCTGCTCGACCTCTACCGCTCGAGCCACGCCTTCCTGCACGTGTCCCGCACCGAGGGGCTGCCCCAGGTGCTGATCGAGGCCTACGCGAGCGGTTTGCCCTCCGTCGCGACCGCCGTTGGCGGCGTGCGCGCGCTCGGCGAGTGTTCGCTGCTCATCGCGCCCGACGACGTCGCTGCGGCGGCCGGCGCCGTGCAGCGGCTGATCGACGACCCTGCCCTGCGGGGGCGCCTGGTCGATGCCGGATTGAGGCATGCCGCAGAGGCGACCCTCGAAAGCCAGGCCGCCGCGGTGGCGCGTTTCATCGGCGGCTGAACCGGCGGCCGGTTCAGTGCCCCGGCCCGGCCCCAGTGCCCACGCCGTGCGCGCCCGCTCATAGACGCTCGGGCTGATCCGGCGCGCGATCTGCTTGACCTGCCATTGCGCCTCGAGCCACCCCGTAGCGGCGCGGCGGCCGCGCGCATACGCGGCCGCGCGCGCCGCAGGAGTGGTACCCCAGATCATGTACCGCCCGAGCACGGTCAGGCGACCGTGGTGTCGCCCGCGCACGGTTGGCTCGCAGCTCAGAAGCAGGTCATACCCCGCGAGCGCGGCCTGCTCGATCAGGGCGTCGCTCAACCTGCCGCCAGGCACCGCTGCGAGCCGCGGGGGACGCCCCAGCACCTCGGCCAGCCGCTCGCGGCTACGACGCCACTCGTACGCCAGGGTCGGTGCTGCCAGGCGCTCCATATACGGCGGATGCGTGTGCGAGTGGCTGCCCACTTCGTGGCCGCGCAAGACGAGTTCCCGAACTTCCTCGGCCCGCAGGAAGCCGGGCGTGCCAATCATCAAGCTGGTTACCAGGAAGTGGCCACGGATGCCTCGGCGCTCGAGCGCGGCTGCGATCTGCAAAGCGCTCGAGCCACCGTCATCGAACGTCAGCGCGACCTCAGCTTTTTGGCCCAACAGGCCAGGACGCAGGCCGGCCGCCTCGAGCGCGTCGAGGTGACGTTCGAACCGCGCCGGGGTGAGCTTGTAACGCGCGCTGGTCGGTCCGGGAAAGCCCGTTCGCTCGCGCTGATCAGGCACGGCCACGTCGTGGTAACACAGAATCCGCGTCACGGCGCAACCCTCGCGCGCACGCGCCCGGCGAACATCGACGCGGCCTGCGCGATCGTCAGCGGATGAGCTGTGCCCGCTCGCCGCTGCGCGAGTGTGATCACCGGCTCGCGCGGGTCTAGCGCATGGGCGTGCGCGAGCGCGGCATGCTCGGCAGCGGGCTGCCCCGCCAAACCCTCGGCGAGCCCGTCTTCGAGCCAAAGCACCCAATCGCCGCTGTCGCGATTAAGCCCGGATCCTGCCCACTGCAGCGCGCTTGCGGCGTGGCCGGCACGGAGCTCCAGCCCCGCTCCGAGCGCGAACGGCGCCGAGCTGTAGGGCTCGAGCTTTGCGGCCAGCGCCAGCTCATGCAGCGCGGACGCAGGCCTGGTGGAGGCGAGCGCGCCTCCCTGTGCGAGTGCGCGCTCGCCCAGGTAGCCGGTGCCAAACAGGAACAGGGCGGCCGCCGCCGTGACTACCGCGCCCGCCGCGCGTCCGCCGCCGAGCAGCGCTCGCCAACCGCGCCCGCTCCAATGTCGCGGAGCGTCCTCGACGCCCTCATGCCGGGGCCGGGATGGCGGCTCCATCGCGACCGCTCCCGCCAGGAACACCAATGCGGCGCCGCTCAACGCGGGCATCTCCCAGAACCAGTCGACCGACCCGTGTATGACCCACACCGTCACGGGCACGACCGCCGCCACCAGCGCCAGTCGCAGGCGGGAGCTACCGAGCCGTCCAGCCCGTCGGCAGGCGACGGCCGCACAGATCAGGAACGCACAGAACAGCAGGAAGCCCACGATCCCGGTGTGCGCGAGCAGACGCAGCTCAAGGCTGTGCACCCAGAGGGGCTCCTGGTTGGTCCTGCGCGATACGACGTACGCTTGCGCGAAGTTGTCCTGGCCGAGCCCGCCGACAGGATGCGCGGCGAAGCTGTTGACCGACACCCGCCATGCGTCGTATCGCTCGCTGCCGAGCTCGGAGAAGCGGGAAACCCCCGCCTTCAGCGGCGCGTTCGTTGTGAACTGGTGCCAGCCACGTGCCAGTGCGCCGCTATGGATCGCGACAATCGCTCCCGCCGCCAGGCCCACCACGGTCAAGGCGGCGAACGCGCGCGAGACCCGTCGCACCCATCGACGACCACGTCGCGAAAGCTCGAAGCGCCCCTGCACGCTCGCCAAAACCAAGCCGAGCGATGCGCTCACGAGCGCGAAACCAAGCCCTGCTCGCGCCGTAGTCTCGTTCGCGCCGGCGACCGTCTGATGGCCAAGCGCCGCCCCGTTCGACAGCGCCCAGCTGTGCGCTACCCACGGCAGCGTCGCGAGCGTGCAGCAGATCGGTATCAGTGCCCACAGCACCATCCGTCCGCGGTTGGGAGCGAGCGCGAACAGCACCGCGACAATCACCGGCAGCGTGTAGAGCCAGCCACGGCTGTTGGCGAGCAGCGAGACCTCGAGACACAGCACCGCCACCGCCGCTAGCCCCGCGCGCACGACCGGCAGCTGCTTGCCGGAGCTGCCGATCAGGATCGCACCGAGGGCACCGATTGTCCCCAGTGCCGCGGTGGCGTTGTGGTAGCCCAGCGTGGCGGCCAGCTGACCGCCCTGAAGCAACTGCGGGGTGGGACTGATCGCCAACTCGACCAGGGTCGCGGCGGCCACCGCACCGATGCCGAACAAATACAAAGTCATGCCGAGCTCGAGCCGCCGGCGTGTCCACTCGAGACCGGTGATCAGCCAGAACAGCACGAGGTAGAGCAGCGCGCGGTCGGAGCCGAGCAGCGCAGCCCCCTTGTCGACGGCCCACGCGATCGAGGCATACGACCACACCACGTACAGCGCCAGCGCCACGAGCGCGAAACGGCCGTAACGGCCGAGTCGGGGACGTGGCCCGAAGGCGCCGCGTGTAAAGATCGCGAGCGCCGTCAACGCGAGCCCACTGGCTAGCCAGATGACCGAGTTGTAGCCGCCGTCATCCGCCGCCCAGAAGACGAGCATTGCGACCATGGGAACGGCGCACAGTGCCCAGCGCAGCATCGAGCTGCGCGTGACCACGCTCTCATTTGTCTCCTCCGCTAGCGGCTGCGCCGGACGGGTGCGCGGACGGACGGGCTGCGGCGGGCGGGTTACGACGGTTGTGCTCATTCCCCGTCCACCTTCAGCACTGCACTTACGGTCCGCAGGGCGATCTTGAGGTCAAGCCAGAAGGACCAGTTCTGGACGTAGAAGTTGTCGTACTCGGCGCGCTCCATGATCGAGGTCTGGCCCCGCAGGCCGGTGACCTGCGAGAGCCCCGTGATCCCGGACTTGACGCGGTGGCGGCGGTCGTAGCGGCGCAGCTCAGCCGCGAACTGGCGGACGTACTCAGGTCGCTCGGGACGCGGGCCGATCAGGCTCATCTCGCCACGCAATACATTGATCAGTTGCGGCAGCTCGTCGATCGAGGTGCGTCTGAGCCAAATCCCCAGCGGCGTGCGCCGATCGCCGTTCTCGACGCCACCGGGGGCGAGGCCCGGAGTGGGCATGAACGCAAGCGCGGGCCCTCGTGGCTGGTACATCGTGCGGAACTTGAACATCGTGAACTCGCGCCCATCGCGGCCAATACGGCCCTGACGGAACAGCGCGGGGCCCTCCGAGCCGAGCTTGATCAGTGCGGCGACAGCCAACAGCAGCGGCGCCAGCGCGAACAGCAACACGGCCGCGAACAGGCCGTCGAGCAGGTGCTTTAGCGCGAAGCGAACGTCGCGCGGATCAACGGCGCACAGCTCCCCGAGCGGCAGCGAGCCGACCTGGCGCACCTCGGTCCGCCAGCCGATTGCCTCGAACAGCCGCGGCACCACGAACGCCCGGACCCCCATGCGCTCGCACTGCTCGACGAGCGGCAGCAGCCGCTCGTCGCTGGTGGTGGTGAATGCGAATGCGACGCATTCGGCTCCGGTTTGCGCGACTGCGGCCGGCAGCGCGTCGGGAGCTCCCAGCACTGGCAGCTGCGGGCCCTCGGGCTCCCCATTGCGCGGCCCGAGCGACGCCTGGCGGGGAGCGCGGCCGTAGTCGAGGAAGCCGACCGGCATCAAGCCATGCTGGGGCTGACCGAGCAACAGTCGGGCCAGGTCGCCGCCGACCTTGCCCGCTCCCACGATCAACGTTGGCCATGTGGCCGCTTGCGGGACGCTCTCGCGCACGTAGTAGAGCACGATGCGGCCGACCACCAGTAAGGCAAGCGTAAACAGCCAGATGCGGAGTCCCAGGTGAACGTCGGCAGCTCCCCGCAGGACCGCGTCCGCGCCGATCAGTGCCAGCGCCGGCACCGATGTCGCAAGAACGAGCTGGCGCAGCTCATCGCTGCGTGAACCGTCGTCCCAGGTGGCTGTCTTACGCGTCAGCATCCAGCGGACCGTGAGCGGATAGGCAGCTATCAGGAGGACGCTCGTGATGAGGTTCGCGTGCCAGTGGCCGCGCGCGGCCAGCAGTAGCGCAAGCACGGTCGCGCCGGCGTCCAGGACCCTGCGATTGAGCTTGCGCCCCGCGGCGGCCGGGATGTCTAGGCGCGGCAGCGCCGCGCCCACCCGCGGCTGAAGGGCTACAGACTCCCCACCCGGGACCCCCACCAGCATTGAGCCGGCACGTGCCCGCACGGCGCGTCGCCGGTGATCAACGCGTGGTTCCTGGGCCAGCGCCGGGGACGCCGGCGCGTCCCCCACCTGAGCTGGTTCCGACGGCGCCAATTACCTACTGCCCCCCGTGTCGAAGCCGCCAGCGCAGCACCATTCCGGCCGCGACCAGAACCGCACCTGCGGCGACCAGTAGCCCGACGTCCAATCCGGTGAAGGGCAGCGACGAGCTCGCCGTCGGCTCGCTCGGTGGAGCGTGCGACGGGCAGGCGACCTGACTGACCTGGTTGCCCTGGCCGCCATAGGTCGAGGCCGAAGAGCTCGTGCTCGTGCCGCATGTCGAGTGGTGGGAAGAGGCGGCGAGCGCCGGCGCACTGAAGCTACAACAGGCGACCGCCCCCGCGATCATCAACGTGGTGAACCTGGTACGAATCCTCATGAGACCTCCGGAGAATTGATTCGGTGACTGGAGGAAGGCCCACGCGAGGCCCACCGAGTGGTGGGGGGGTGGGTCGCAAGCTTGCGTCTGGCACTGCCGAAATGGCGCCGCGCCGTGGCGAGCGTGATGCCGAGTCCCGCCGCCGCCTCGCGCAATGTGTGGCCCGTGCGCAGCGACTCCAGCAGCCGGCACTCGGGCGAAGTCAGCGGCGCGGGCGACTGCCGGCGGGCGGGAGTCGAGCGTGCGAGACGACGCACCAGCTCGGTCGCCAGCGTGCGCGGAATCACTGCCTCGCCCTGCACGAGGGCGTGCAGGAGCCGCGGCAAGAGGTCGAGATCGATCTCCTTGGAGACGTATCCCCATGCACCCGCGGAGAGGCAAAGCAAGCCAAACTCATCCCCCGCCGGCGCGCTACAGGCGAGGACCCGCGTGGACGGCGCATGCACGCGAATCTTCTGGATTGCAGCGAGCGCGTCTGCCGCGGTGGTCTGGACGTCGAGCACGACGGCGTCGGGTTCGAGCTCGAATGCCATGTCTTCCGATACCGAGGCCAGCGTGCCGGCGCCGAGCACCGTGATGCCCGGGCCTTTCGCTCCGGTACGAAACGCATGGCGGGTGAAGGGATCGTCCGATCCCACCAGCACGCTGAGCTCGCGCGAGGCTGGCTGCGGCCGCGTCGAACGAGGTGGTCTGTCCGCGAACTCGCCGTTGCCCATAGGGGGCGGCTCGGCGTTCAACGGATCGGCCCATGGATCGACGGTGACCGTGGCGACTCCACTCGATTGCCCTCCCGACACGGGCAGCAGATTGCCTGCACGGAACGCGCGGAGCAAGGGGAAGTAACCGCCCTGCAGGGGGGTACATAACACCCCCTGCAGGCGCAGCTATACCTCAGGAGGGGGCCGAGTCCGTACGTATCATGCCGCCATGTCGCGGGCGGGCGGAACTACGGCGCGGGCTGACGTGAGCCCCATATCTACGAGCGGGGAGAGCAGCACACTCGGCGGTCCTCGGTCGAGCGACTCCGACCTGGAGCGTGCGCTCGACCGGTTGAGCCTCAGCCTGGAGCGGATCGAGCGGCTGCTTGGTGAGCTGCGCGAGGGGCGCCGCTCGCATTGCGGCGACCACACATCTCGATCGGGCGAAACTCACCTGCGGGTCGAGTCCCAAGGCCCGCGCGTCGTCTGCGGGGGCGGACCGAGCGCGTTCGCTCGGCGCCCGCAGCCACACTAGCGCCCCTTCAGCCGCGCTCGCCGCGGCCGACTATGGGGCGTCTCAGCTCCGCGCACGCACCCCCACCGCCCCGCTACACCACCCCCACCGCCCCGCTACACCACCCCCACCGCCCCGCTACACCACCCCCACCGCCCCGCTACAC
>JAVKSP010000121.1:0-8185 GCA_039583645.1 Solirubrobacteraceae bacterium | reverse complement strand
CTGGAACGGGTCAACCGGCTGATCCTCAAGAACCATCTGGAGACGTGCTTCTCAGAGGCGGTCAGCGAGGGTCGCGCGCAGCCGGCGATCGCCGAGCTGCTGGACGCGGTCAAGTTCAACCCGGTGCTGACCGGTGCCGAGGCCTCGCTGGGCGGCGCGGCGGCCGGCGAGCCCGCGCACGCGCGGCCCTCTGCCGGCGAGAGGAGTGCTTGATGAGCGTCCAGAACCTGGAGCGCTGCGAGCTCACGGTCGAGGGCATGAGCTGCGCTTCGTGCGCGGCCCGGATCGAACGAACGCTCGGCCGTCAGCTCGGCGTACAGGAGGCACGCGTGAACTTCGCCTCCGGCCGAGCGGCGCTGAGCTTCGACCCCGGGCAGATCGACCTCGAGCAGATAAGTGGCGCGGTCGCCAAGCTCGGCTACCACGCCGCACTGCCGGATCAGGCGCACGATGTCGAAGCAGTCCATCGCCGCGAGCAGCGCACGTGGCAGATGCGCGGGGCGCTGAGCTGGCCGCTGGCGATCGCCGTGCTGCTGCTGATCGATCTGGCCGGCGGCCAGCCGTGGGCGCGGTGGTCTGCATTTGCGCTCACCGTGCCGGTCGAGTTCGTGGCTGGGTGGCCGATCCTGCGTTCGGGTATAGCCCGCGCGAGGCGGCTGAGCGCGAACATGGACACGCTGATCGCGCTGGGCACACTGACCGCGTTTGCCTACTCGACGGTGCGGCTGTTCACCGGCGGCGGCCTGTTCTTCGACACCGCTGCGCTGATCACCGCGTTCATCGTGCTCGGGCGGTTCTTCGAGGCGCGCGCCACGGCGCGCGCGTCGGGCGCGATCGGCAAGCTGCTCGAGCTGGGCGCCAAGGAGGCGCGGGTGATAATCGACGGGCAGGAGCGCTCCGTGCCGGTCGAGGAGGTGACCGTGGGCTCGCTGGTGCAGGTGCGCCCCGGCGAGAAGATCCCTGTCGACGGCGAGGTCGTGGCGGGGCGCTCGAGCGTCGATGAGTCGATGCTCACCGGTGAGTCGCTGCCAGCCGAGAAGGGCGTTGGCGCCAAGGTCGCCGGCGCGACGATCAATCTCGACGGCGCGCTGACGGTGCGTGCGACCGCGGTCGGGCGCGACGGCGCCCTGGGTCAGATCGTGCGGATGGTCGCCCGGGCGCAGGAGACTCGCGCGCCGGTGCAGCGCCTGGCCGACCGTGTGGCCGGCGTGTTCGTGCCGGCCGTGCTCGCGATTGCGATCCTCACCTTCCTTGGCTGGTGGCTGATCGCGGGAGCCCCGGTCGCCGGCCTTACCGCCGCGGTGGCGGTGCTGATCATCGCCTGCCCGTGTGCGCTGGGGCTCGCCACCCCGACGGCGATCATGGTCGGCACCGGCCGGGGCGCCGCGCTCGGCGTGCTGATCAAGTCAGCCGCGGTGCTTGAGACCTCGCGGCAGATCGACACCGTCGTGCTGGATAAGACTGGCACGCTCACCGAAGGCCGGATGACACTGCGCGGCATGTGCGCCGCCGACGGCGAAGACACCGACCGGCTGCTGGCGTGCGCGGCGAGCGCCGAGGCGTCCTCCGAGCATCCAATCGCCGCGGCAATCGTGACCGCAGCACAAGAACAGGGACTCCACCTGCCCGGAGCCGAAGACTTCGTCTCGAGCACGGGCCGCGGCGTCGCGGCGGCGGTACAGGGCACAGTGGTGCAGGTCGGGCGCCGCGAGCTGATGGCCAGCCACGACCTAGTGCTGCCGCCGGAGCTCGAGGCGCAGGCCTCGCAATGGGAGCAGCAAGGCCTGACCGCCGCGTTCGCCGGTTGGGACGGGCGCGTGCGCGGCGTGCTCGCCGTCGGCGACACGCTCAAGCCAAACGCCGCCGGGATCGTCCAGGCGCTGCGCGAGCGCGGGGTCGATGTCGCGATGATCACCGGCGACAACGCACGCACCGCCGTGGCGATCGCGGGTGGAGTCGGTCTCGACCGCGTGCTGCCCGAGGTGCTGCCCGCCGACAAGGCCCACGAGATCGAGCGCTTTCAGGCCGCAGGCCACCGCGTGGCGATGGTCGGCGACGGTATCAACGACGCGCCTGCCCTCGCCCAGGCCGATCTCGGTATCGCGATCGGCACCGGTACCGACGTCGCGATCGAGGCCGCCGACATCACGCTCGTCTCCGGCGATCTCCAAGGTGTGGTGATCGGGCTCGAGCTCTCAGGCCGCACGCTGCGCACGATCCGCCAGAACCTCGGCTGGGCGTTCGCCTACAACACGGCGGCCATCCCGCTCGCCGCGATCGGCATCCTGCCGCCGATCGTCGCCGGCGCCACGATGGCGTTCTCTTCGGTCAGCGTCGTCTCGAACTCGCTGCGGCTGTTTCGCTTCGGCCGCACACCGACGAACGTGGCGAGGGACGATCGAGAATCCCTGATCGCTTCGCCGGCGTCAAACGGGCATCATGACTCGCGCGTTCGTCCTCTCCGGAGGAGCAAGCCTCGGAGCGATCGAGGTCGGGATGCTCCACGCGCTGTTCGAGCGCGGCATCGCGCCTGACCTGATCGTCGGCACCTCCGCTGGCGCCCTTAACGGCGCTTTCATCGCCTCGCGCGAGCCAACCGCCGACACGGCGCTCGAGCTTGGTGAGATCTGGCGCGGGCTTCGCCGGGGAAGGGTGTTCCCGGCCAACCCGCTGACCGGGTTCATCGGGTTCGTCGGCGCCAGCGACCATCTCATTCCCGAGGGCAACCTCCGACGCCTGATCGCCAGCCACGTCCAGGTCGAGCGGCTGGAGCAGATGCGCATTCCGCTGCATGTAATCGTCACCGATCTACTCACGGGTGTGGACCTCCGCCTCTCTGAAGGTTCCGCGGTCGACGCGGTCCTGGCGAGCGCGGCGATTCCCGGCGTGTTCGCCCCGGTCGCGCTCGACGGCCGGCGGCTGATGGACGGAGGCGTCGTGAACAACACCCCGATCTCGCACGCGGTCGAGCTCGGTGCCGAACAGATCTATGTGTTGCCCACCGGGTTCGCGTGTGCCCTCGAGGCCCCGCCGCGCGGCGCGCTCGCGATGCTGCTGCACGCCGAAACGATCCTGATCCAGCAGCGCCTGCACCTGGAGATCGAACTCTACGGCGACCGCGCCGAACTGGTCGTGCTGCCTCCGCCTTGCCCCATGAGCGTCCAGCCGATCGACTTCTCCCACGCCGGGGAGCTGATCGAGCGCGCGCTCACCGAGAGCCGCACCTACCTGGATTTGCTTGAGCAGCACGAACCTCCGGAGGGCGACACCGCGGCCGCGGAACGGTTGGTGGCGCACACGCATTCCTGAATCCTTTGGCGCGGCCACCTTATCTAAGTGACAACTGACCGCGAAAGGGGGTACACGAATGGAAGCGCACGTAGAGCATCGTCAGCCGCACCGGCCAGAACACCGGCTATCCGTCTCGACGCTGGTTCCGGTCGGCGCTGCCGCCGGCCTGGCCGGCGGGATGATGATGGCGATGTGGCAATGATCGTGGGGGCGATCGCCAAGGACCCGACCGCCGTCCCGGGGGTCCACACGAGCTTCTGGACGCCGGTGGAGGGCATCTGGAGCGTGATCTTCGGCGACAAGCATTTCCACGGCGACTTTCACTTCGTCCCCGTGGTCGGGGGACTGATGGGCCACATGATGAACTCGATGATGCAAGGGATCGTCGGCGTGTACCTGGCCACGACACTGCTGGGCAAGCGGCCGAGCGTCGCTCAGGCGATGGGCGTTCGGAATGATGTTCGGCCTCGTGCTCGAGCTGGTGATCGTCAACCTGATCGTCAACGGCTTCCAGAGCGTCGAGACGCTCTATAGCTCAACGCCTGAGTGGAGCTGGTGGGTAGCGCACGCGATGTTCGGCGCCATCGTCGGACTTGTCGGCGCAAGTCTCCTACGCCGAGCGCGCTGAGAAGCGTGCGAGCGTCGGATATGGGACACACAGGCCGGTTGGCGGATTGCCGATGACGCATACAGGGAACGCATACACATGTCGGTGAGCGCCGCGCACGGAAGCTTGAACGCACCGCTAGATGTCACTCGGAGCAAGCTCGTGGATTTCCGCTCAGCCCCACCCAGCGCCCAGAAGCAGCGGCCCGCGGGCGAGTCTGCGGCTGAGGCGCAGGCTTCGGCCAGCGGGTTGCCTCGTGACCGGGCAGCTGAGGCAGAGGAGCGGCTCGTTGCCCGTGCCCGCGGGGGCGATCAGGCGGCATTCGGGATCCTGGCGGACCGATACAGCACCCGGCTGCGCCGCCTGCTGTATCGGATCACACGCGACTGCGACGCGGCGCAGGATGCCGTCCAGGAGGCGCTCACCCGTGCCTGGCTGAGCATCGACCGCTTCGAGGGCCGAGCGCGGTTCTACACCTGGCTGACGCGGATCGGGATCAACGAGGCCTACAACGGAATGCGCCGCCAGCCCGCCGAGACACTGGAGCTCGACGACCAGGTGGGGGAGCGCATCCCGGCCTGGGGCGGGAGGCCAGACGAGCTCTCCGAGTCCCACGAGTTCCTCGCCGCGATCGACCAAGCCCTGGTTCGGCTGCCGCTGGACTACCGGACGGCGGTCACCCTGCGCGATGTGGAGGGACTGACCACGGAGGAAGCGGCCGAGATCCTGGGCATCGGCGAGCGCGCCCTGAAGAGCCGCCTGCACCGCGGCCGCATGGCGCTTCGCGCCCAGCTCGACGGCTACTTCGAAGCCGGTTACGTCGGATAGCCCCGCCGGGCTTCGTCACCGAGCCCGGTGCGACACGCACCCGCTCGGATCCGGGGCGCCGTGTGAGTGATCCGCTTCGCTGGGCTGTGCCGGACCTCACCGCGACGATGGCGGCGCAGGGCCTCGCCTTTGACCGCAAGGCAGGGATGCGCACCTTCCAGATGTTGATGACCGGGCACGGGAAGGCACCGGCTCCGCTTCCCAACCCGCCCGCGCTTGCCCGCTCCGCTTGGCTGCGGTGCCTGATTCCGCGACGAGAGCGAGCTTTCGCCGGTGCGCCCGGCACGTCACAGCGGCGCGCCAAAGGTGGCCGTCGGCGTCTGCCCCTCGGCCCCCAGGTGCATCCAGTCGACCTCGAGATGGACCATTCCGCGGAAGCGCCCGTGATCGGTGACGCACAGGTGGTGACGTCGGCAGTCGTCCATCATCTCGGCCGCGTCATGCAGCGGAGTGTCGGGCTCCGCACAGACCACCTCGCGCGTCATCACATCCGTGACCGGCAGTGTCCCGAGGTCTTCGGTGGAAGCCGCGGCGAGCGTGACATCCCAGTCGGTCACGATGCCCACCAGTGCGTCATCGTCGCTGCACACCGGCAGGGCCGCCACGCGGCGCTCGGCCATGCAACGGGCAGCGTCGCGAACGAAGTGACGGGGGTTGAGCTTCGGAACATCAATGGTCATCACCTGCGAGAGCCTCATGAGCATCGCTCCTTATTGGCGGATGTGGTTCGACTCAGCGGGATATCGACAGCGCGTCCTCGGCCGGGGGTGGCAGGCCGGACTCCCGGCCGGCCTGCACGTCGGCGGCGGCTTGGATCAGCGCCAGGTGGGTGAAGGCTTGGGGGAAGTTGCCGAGCATCCCGTCGGGCGCGAGCTCCTCGGCGTAGAGCCCCAGCGGGCTCGTGCGGTGGCACAACGCGGCAAACCGCCGCTCGGCCTCCTCCTGGCGGCCCGCTCGCGCGAGCGCCGAGACCAGCCAGAACGAGCAGATCGCAAACGCCCCCTCCCCGCCCGCCAGGCCGTCGTCGACGCGCTGCTGGTCGTAGCGGTGAACGAGTCCATCGGAGCTCTCGAGCTCGGCGATGATCCGGTCGACCGTCGAGGTCATGCGGGGGTCATCGCCGGCGATGAACTCAACCAGCGGGAACCGCAGCGCCGAGGCGTCGAGCGCGCTGTCGCGATACGACTGCACGAACGTCCCACGATCCGCGTCGTAGCCGTACTCGAGCACGTCGGCGCGGATCGTCTCGCGCACCTCGCGCCAGCGTGCAAGCGGCGCGTCCGCGATGCACATCAGCTCGGCGAGCTGGATCCCGCGGTCGACGCACACCCAGGCCATCACCTTGGAGTGCGTGAAGTGTCGGCGCTGGGAGCGGACCTCCCAAATGCCGTTGTCGGGCTCGCGCCAGTGGGCCAATGTGAACTCCACCAGCGAGCGCAGCAGCGACCAGTGATCCGTCGTCAGCGCGCCGGTGCGCTGCTCATAGATGAGCGCCGCGCCGAGCACGCCTCCATACGTGTCGAGCTGAACTTGCTCGTGCGCGCCGTTGCCGACCCGTACCGGAGCGGAGCAGGCGTAGCCCTCCAGATGCTGCAACGTCGACTCGCCGAACTCGTGCTCACTGTCGATTCCGAGCATCAGATGCGGCTCATCGCCGCAGCGCGCGCATTCCTGCAGCAGGAAGTCGATGTAGTCGCAGGCCTCGTGCTCGTAGCCCAGCTGCATCAGCGCCAGCAGCGTGAGGCAGGCGTCGCGCAGCCACGTGTAGCGGTAGTCCCAGTTGCGCTCGCCGCCGACCTGCTCGGGCAGCGAGGTCGTCGGCGCGGCCAGCAGCGCGCCGGAGGCGTGGTAGACAAGTCCTTTGAGCACGAGCGCGCTGCGCAGCACGAGCTCGCGTGCGACCCCCTCGTATTCGCAGCGAGACGACCACGCGCGCCACGAGCAGAGCGTGATCTCGAGCAGCTCCTGCGCGCGCGCCACCGAGATCGGTGAGGTCGGGTCGCCCGCGTAGCGCAGGGCGAACGCTGCGGTCTCCCCTTCGCGCAGCGTGAATGACGCTTCCACGCCGTCTGAGATCACCGAAAGCTCGCGGTCGCTTGAGACCCACAGTCGCGAGCCCGGAACCTCGGCGGTGAAAAAGCCGCGTTGCTCGCTCCACGCCGCGGCCTGGCGGCCATAGTCAGGTCGCGCTTGGATCCGCGCGCTGATTCGCGACTCGCCGCGCTCGCAGCGCACCAGCCGCACGAGCGCGCAGAACGGATCCACCTGGCCCGGACCATGCCTGCCCTCGGCCTCGAGCGCCATGAAGTCGAACCCCACGACACTCGCGGCGTTGGACTCGAAACGGGACTCGAGCACAAGAGTTCCATCCACGTACCGCCGCTCAGGCAGTGGCGCGCCCTCGACCGTCAGCTCGAACGCGCCGCCGCGCTCGCGGTCGAGCAGACGCGCGAACACGCTCGCGCCGTCGAACCGCGGCGCACACAGCCACTCGACCGCGCCATCGGGCCCGACCAGCGCCGCACTCTGCCCGTCGGCCAGGAACGCATAGGAATCGATCGGCGGGTACGAAGCAACGCAAGCGCCGGCCGGCATTTCTCGGCCCTGCTCCGCGCCTTCCGCCATCACGGTCGCTGGTTCGGTTCGTCCGTCGGCGCGGGCAAATCGCGCAGCGCGCGCAGCCCAGTGATCGTGCGAGAGAGGTTTGCGAACATGCGCCCGCAGTTAGGGCACCACCGGATGTGGCGCTCCACGCGAGCTTCGGTCTGCTCGTCGAGCTCGCCGTCCAGGTAATCCGACATGTGCGCGCGAGTCTCGCGGCAGCGATCGCGATGTCGCTTGACCGGATTTAGCGTCGTTGCCATGGGGTCTCCCGTTGGTGGTTCTCGTGCCTGTTCAGTAGCGAGGTGCGCCCCGGTATCTCCGGCTTCCGAGCGCCGGTAGGGTCATCTACAACCTCTCTGACACGCCCTAGCCGGAAAAGGATTCGCGAATCTTCGGCATCTTCGCGCCGTCCCATCCGTACACCAACGCCCCGCCAAGAAATCACGCTGAGCGGACAGCGCGACCGAAGACAAACCGGCCCAGCCGAGGAACGCCACGGCGTGAACTGACCGGGTGTGCGCACTGCAAGATGTGATCCGATGCGCGCACTCGGTTCCCGCCCGCCCCCAGACTCCTGAGCGGTCCCGGTCCGCGCTGGCCGGTGCCGATTCCGGCAGCATCGCCGAGTGAGACGCGGACCTCGCCGACGGGCTTACGCCGCACGGCGCTCGCCGCACATGGCGCGCCGCCAGCCGGGAGGTTTTCGCAGGTCGCGAATCCTTGACGGTCGCCGCGTGGTCTGAACGGTGAGAATCACTCACCACGAAACGAGGAATCAAATGAGCAACATGATCAAACTGACCGAGGCCGACTTCGAGCAGGAGGTGCTGCGCTCCGACGTCCCGGTGCTCGTCG
>JAVKSP010000120.1:0-8462 GCA_039583645.1 Solirubrobacteraceae bacterium | reverse complement strand
GGAAGCCGCTTGCCGCGGCAAAGTAGCCGAGCACCGTCGGCGCGGCGATCGGCTGTAGGAAGCTCGAGACCCGGACGCCGTCCTGCGGTGCGGCGACCGGAGCTTGGATTCTTTCGGTAGTTGAGCTCATGCTCGTCCTCCCCAGTCGGGTGGGTGGTTTGCAGTGGTGCTTTCGCTGCGGCACTACCCCCGGCGGCTCGGCCAAGCGGCCGAAGGTCAGCCGCCCGACGGCACTCGAGTCAGCTGCATGACCGCACGCCGCTGTTTTCGTCAGCCCATGCACAATCCGGGCGTGGGGCGGGGCCAACGGGGTACGCCGCACCAATGGTGCGCGTGGAGAGAGTGCAGGCGCGCGTGACGCTCGATGACCCGGCGCCCACGGTGGCTCGAGCCCAGACCGCGGCCCGAGAGGGCGACGAGTCCTGGACCCAATGGCTGACCGAGTACGAGCGCGGAGAGGCGTTGATCGTGCGGCTTGAAGTGACGGTGGTGGTCGGCGCGGACGAGCAAGAGCGCGTCGAGATCGCCAACCGTGGCGTGTTCATCGAGAAGGACCCGAACCCACCCAAAGTCGAGCAGCAAGTGGCCGAGATCACGGCCAAGGATTTCTCCCTACTGGCGCGAGAGCTCACCACCCGGGGCTATCGCGTCAGCAGCCAGGCGCTCGGCGACATGTACGTGCACGTGGAGCTGGCAGACGAAGTAAGGCGCGAGCTGACCGGCGGCGAGGACCACGGCCAGATGACCTCAGGTGGTCTACCGGACGCGGACGCGAGCCTGTCGGAGCCCGAGCAGCCGGCATCAAGCTAAGCGCGTGAGCGCCGCGCGGCGAATGCTGTCAGGCCGACCTCGCCACCTCGGAGGCGTCGAGGTCTCTGGGCGGCTCACCGAGCAGCAACCAACGGGATCGCGGCAGCGGACGGACGTACCCGCCTTCAACCAGGCGTCGCACCGCCGCGCGTACCGACGGGCGCCTGGCGCCGACGGTGGCGGCGAGCAGGTCATGCGTTAGCGGCAGATCGAGCATCACCCCACTGGATGTGACCCTGCCCCACCTGCCAGCAAACTGCCAGAGCACCAGCACCACGCGGTCGTCGATCCGGCGCAGTACGGAGACCGCCAGCTGAAACAAAAGCCAGTGCGTGCGCCACGCGACCCGCCGCATGATCGCCGCGGTGATCTCTGGCCAACCGCTCACCCGCGTGGCGAAATCTTGATCGAGCACGGCCACGCGCATCCGCTGCACGACCGTCCACTCGGTCTTCACCGCAATCGACTGCTCAAACTCGGGCCGGGTCCAGGGCTGCAACAGATCACCGGGACCGAGCAGCTCTATCGCGGTGTATCCACCGACGGTGAACCCGCGCGCGATGAACCCTCGAGTGATCAGGAAGCCCAAACCGGCTATCGCTTCGGGCTCGCCGGCAACGAGCCTTTCGCCGCGCCGATAGCACCTGGCTCTGAACGCGGCGGACTGCAGGGCCGCTCTATCCGCCCCGTGCGGCTCTAGGGTCCTGCTCGGACTCCTGCTGCAAGCGGGTTCGCTGCCCATTGGTGCGCTCGTGTAAGCGCTGCAACTCCGCAGGCGGTTTGCCCAACAGCAGCCACCGCGATCGTGGCTGGGGTTTGATCCGGCCTTCCTGGACGAGTCTGCGAAGGCCGTTGCTGACCGAAGGCCTGCGAGCTCCTGTCACGGCCGCCAGCAGGTCATGGGTCAGGCGCCGGTCGAGCCGCACGCCCTCGCGCGTGACGATCCCCCACCGGTCGGCGAAGTGCCACAGGACCAACAGGAGGCGATCTTCGATCCGTCGCAGTCCGCAGACCGCTAGGTGAAATGCAAGCCAGTGTGTGCGCTGCATGACCCGTCGCGAAACCGCCGCCGGAATCTCGGGCCACTTTGCAATGCTCGCGCAAAAATCGGCGTTGAGCACGGCGGCCTCCACCGGCTCCACCACGTCCCAGTCGATGTCGGTGGCGACGGATCGCTCGGGTCCGATTCGTAGCCAGGGCTGAAGCACATCGCCCGGGCCGAGCAACTCCGCGCAGGTGTAATCGGCCACCGTCACTTCGCGCGCGAGCAGCCCTTCCAGCAATAGCAGACCGAAGTTCGCGACCTGATCGAAGTCGTCGGGTTCGACGCTCCAGGGCCCCGGTTGGTAGCGCACGACCTCGGCCACGACTTCGCGCCGCGCCGCGGCGAGCCGATCATCGCTGAGATCCTCCCCGAGGTCCGGATCGCGATCGAGGATTGCCACTATCGGTGCAGGGGGAATCACGGTGCCACCACCCGGCCCGGCCTTGCTCCAACGGGCTGTGTGATCGAGACAGACGTGTCTGCGGTGCGAGCGTTGGTCACAGCGCTGACGTTCCCGGTGGACAAGGGCGTAAACCCCGGTTGGTCCAAGACGAGAGCGCTTCGCCGCATTTCGTCGGTGCAATTACGAAACGAGGAGCCGGCAGCGATGCCAACTAACGCGAAAAGTGCCGCTCTGTCTCCGGAGTGGCATCCGCGTTGGGCGGCTCGGGCGCGGGCGGCTTTCGGATCAGGCGCCGGCGGGGCGGCGGGGCTCGCCGGCCGAAGTGAGCGCGTCCGATCCGCTTCGCTTCGCTCCGGCCGTGAAGAGCCCTCTCCCGCGAAAACGCGCTGGACCGCCCGGCGTTCGCCGTACAGCTGCTCGCGCGCAAGCCTCTACGGCCTGGCTTGTATTCGAGCGCCCGCGGCGCCATCCGACGAAGCTCGACATGCTCAGATTTTCTAGCTGGCTTACACGGTAACCTCGGAAACAGTTACCTACAGCTGAGCTCACGCAGACGCCGACCGAAGTGTCATTCAACGAACGGGTCGGCTTATCGCGGCCGGCGGGGTCGAGATGATCGCGAGTGGCGCCAAGCACCTATGCCTCTTGGCGCTCGCAAGTTCTGGCGCTATCACAGTAGTCCGGGTGCCTTAGGCCGAACGTCCGGTATCAGCGAGCGCCGCGCGTGGGGTCGCGGCGCTCAGCGGTCGGATCGGTCGCCGCTTTTGCTCGGCTATCTGACATGTCGTACTCCCACGCCAACTGATCCTCCGGACGGCAGCCTTACTGAGTCGGCGGGACTAAAACCGACGAGGTCAGTTCATGCGCCGAGTGGACCCCCTGTGAGGACAAGCGCGACGCTCCGCGCGGACGATGCTTGCGGCTTAGGCGCTCTGAAACTCGGCTTTGAAACGCGCTGAAATCACCCTCGCGACTTTGGAGGACCGCGCCGCCGCCTCGTGCCCAGGGTCGCGGCCATCTCTATATGTCGAGACGGTCACATCCGAGCGCTTCTCTGTAGAGCTGCCAACAGCTGGACGTGGCTGACTCATCTCCGGGACTCAGCAGCCAGCAGCCGTCCTCATCCCGCGTGCACGCGCCTCGCTCCCGCAGCGACTTGAGCGTTGTCGTCACGGTCGGTCGGCGCGCGCCGACGAGCCGAGCGATCAGCGCGTGCGTCAACGGCAACTGGAGCCGAACGCCCGCGTTACTGACTTTGCCCCAGCGCTCGCCGAGCAGCGCGAACAGCAGCAAGATCCGTTCTTCGACGAGCGGCGAGCTGATGACCAACGACTTGGCGATCAGCCAGTGGCTGGTCCGTTGTGCGCGCCCCAGTAGGGCAGTCATGAGCCCGGGGAACAACATCGCCCTGCGCTCGAAGTCTGCGTCGAGAAAAGCTACGACCACGTTGGTCAGCGCTCGCCAACTGACGCTCCGCGTCAGCGCATAGTCGTCGAGTTCCCAGGGGCGGACGAGATCGTCTTCGCCGAGCAGCCAGCCCGCCTGCGCTTTCCCCGCGCCCAGCTCGCCGTGCAGCAAGCCCTCCCGTATCAACAACCCGATCCAACCCTCCGGCCGGGGAACGAGGGCGCGAATGTCGAACGGGCCTGGCGCCAAGACTGCGACCCGGGCACACAAGCCGCGGTCGTGCTGAGCGCTCACCGGTCCCAGCTCGCATAGAACATCGTTTAAGCGCGCCGAGTCACCGGTGCGCCGCATCCGGGCGCCCAGGAGTTCACGGTGCCGCGCTTGCACCCAGACGTCAGGGCCCGATGTCATGCGCCTGACATGCCCGCAAGCAAGCCGCATAAACGTACCCGCGGCGCGTTTCTGCGAGGGGAGCGACGATTCGTACGTCGACTTACAATCTGGCCGCTCGGCCGTGAGCACGGATTGTGCGTCGACTTACAAAACCGCTCGTCGCCCGCTGCCAGCCCCGAGACCGGGGTAGCTCCGAGCCGCCGATGGCGATCGAAGAGCTTCATGACGACACGGCCGCACACCTCGATGAGCAGCTGCTGCTGCGCGCGGACCAGGCGTTGCGCGAAGAGGCCGCGCTCGCGCGCAGAATCAGCCGGCAACGCGCGCACTCCGCGGCTGTGTTGCGCGCAGACGCGATCCGGCTGCGCAAGCGTCTAGGGATCGAGTCCGACAGCCTGCGCCGACGTCTCGCGCAAGCAAAGCTAACGCCGACGGAAGTGGCGCACCTAACCGCCATGCGCACGAGTCTGGAGCGCCTCGAGACCGCGTCGCGGCGATACGACGGAATCGTGCGGCCCCCCGGGCACATCGCTGGGCGGCCTATCACCCAAGGCGCCTTCATCCTCAAAGAGGACCCGGACTTGGCGGGAGCGCTGTCCGGATCCGACCGCCGCGCAGCCGAGGAACTATTTCGAGCGCCGGTGATCGTGCTCGAGCACACGTCGTGGGAACCGCCGGCCCTCGATCCGAGCACGACATACGGGCTGCTGTTGCTGGACGGCGTGCTCGGTCGGCGCGTGTGGGTCGGGCAGGCCGTAGCGATCGAGCTGCTCAGCTGCGGGGACATCTTGCGCCCTTGGGAGCAGCCATGCAAATCGGACTTCATGCCCCCGCAGGTCGCCTGGCGGGTGTTGAGCCGGACGCGCGTGGCGATACTCGATGAACGCATCACGCGCCTGATCGGCCGGTGGCCAGAGCTCGTGGTTTCGTTCTCCAACCGGCTTCTGCGTCGCGCCCGTTACGAGGAGTACGTAATGGCGCTGTCGCACCTGCGCCGGGTCGAGGACCGTGTGATCGCTGCCCTATGGCACCTGGCGAGTCATTGCGGCCGCGTCACACCCCGCGGCGTGCGCGTGCCAGTTCCGCTGACACACGGAATGCTCGGGGAGATGGTAGGAGCGCGGCGACCGTCCGTGACGACCGCGATGCAGCGCTTACAGGAGCGCGGCGAGGTCGTGCGCGACGCCGATGGTTGCTACTTGCTCCCGCGCCAGCCACAAGCCGAGCTCGCTGAAATCTGATCGCCGCTGTTGGCCGGATCCAGGACATCGCTGGACAAGGTTCCCCGCACCAGCTTCAGGCTCGATGAATGGTCTCGGGCAGCGGGGCCGACTGCCGCCCCGCGCAGTAACGCGCAAACGTGGCTGGATGGGCGCCTTAGGCGGGCGCGGCGACTGATTGCCCAGGCATGAACCGGCCCGCCGCAGGAGGGAACTTAGAGCCTGGCGGCGGGCCAGGTTCGGGGTGAGCTTCTACCGCGGTGCGACGGTCTGCGTGAATGCGCGGATGACGCCTGAGCATGTCGGAGCAGCGTGATGATCGCGAGCCTGTCTGGCAGCTGAACGCCCCCCGCTTCATCGTGACGGGGATGGCGGAACAAACACCGCGAGCACGATCTTGTCCTCGCGCGGGTTGGGGTCATTCGATGCTCCTTCACTGACTGGGTTGATCTCACGGCTTGCCTCCGCCATCGCTCTTCAATGGTGACCGGTTAGCCCCCTGACACCAACGAGCCTCGGCGGTACGCGCGCTGACCCCGCATCGTTTCCCTGCTTTCAACCAGGAAAAGCAATCAGCCATGGCTCGCAATCGTAGGAGTCGATGAGCGTCGCAAAGGAGACCCGGCTTGACAGGGTGCTGGGGCTCTCGCCTGAGGAGCGTCGGCATTACGACCGCCGCTACCTGGTCTACCTGATCGCGATCGCCGTAGCCGGCTGGGCACTCGCCTCCTACGACTTCAACCTGCTGGTGATGGCGCTGCCGACGATCGCCAAGAGCCTTCACATGTCCCAGACGCAGGTCGGGCTATTGGCCTTTCTGGTCTATGCGGCGATGTTCGTGATCAGCCTGGCGATCGGGTACAGCATGGGCCGCGTACGACCCGCCCGTGGTGGAGCGAAACTACCGCCGCGAGATCGAAGGCTTTAACGCCGAGACCGTCCGACTGAACACCCACACCGGCACACATGTCGACGTGCCCTTCCATTTCGATGACGAGGGGGCCAGCGTGGAGCAAATGCCGCTGAGCGCGTTCGCTGCCCCGGCGGTGTTCCTCGACCTGCGGGCGCGAGTGCGCGCCGCCGACCGCCGGCCTGATCCTGCTTGTTGCGGCCCTGTACGCCGCCGCGGGTGTCGGCATGGCTTACGTCGCCGGTTTTGACGCCGTGCACCAACTTCTGACGACCGCTCACTGGTGGTGGCTTGCGCCATCGTTTGCTGCAGTGGTGGTTGCGTTTTGCGGCTACCTGCTGGCCTATCGCGGCATCGCGCGAGCTGACGGCGGTCCGCGAATCGAGCATTCAACGCTTCTGGCAGTGGTCACCGCCGGGTTCGGCGGGTTCTTGGCGCACGGCGGCACGGCCCTGGACCAGTTCGCGATGCGCGCGGGAGGCGCCGACGAGCGCGAAGCAAGCGTGCGCGTTTCCGCGCTTGCCGGCTTCGAGCACGGAGTCCTGTCCCTGATTGTCTGTCCCGCCTCGATAGTCGCGCTCGCGCTCGGAGTTGCCGTTCCCAAGCCGGATTTCACGTGGCCGTGGGCGGTGATTCCGCCGCTCGGTTTTGGCGTTGCGGTGTGGGCGGCCGAGCGCTACCGCGCGCGGCTCCGCGGCCGCGCGGGCTGGCGGGGCCACCTGGGAGTCTTCTACGACGCGATCCACGTCGTGTTCGAGAACCTGCGCAATCTCCGCGAGCACGGGTCAGCGGTTGTGGGGATGGCCCTTTACTGGGGCTGCGACATGTTCGCTCTGTGGGCTGCAACCGCAGCCTTCGGCTATCACATGAGCGCCCTTGCGGTGATCGTGGCGCTCGGGACGGGAATGATCTTGACGCGACGAACCGCGCCCCTGGGCGGCGCGGGCGTCATGCTGGTCGCCCTCGTGGCGACCCTCTGGTACGGCGCAGCCGTACCGTTCGCCGCCGCCACCCTGGGAGTGGCTGCCTACCGCTTCTTCACCCTCTGGGCCCCCTTACCAGCCGCCCTGGCGGCATTGCCAAAGCTCCGCAGCCTCGGGAGAGAGGGCGAAGAATCCTCCGGTCGCGGCCCGCACCTGGACAACGGAGAACCTGCACTCCAGCACTGATCCCTCTTCGCCCCGGAGCGTGGTGAGCTTGAAACACGCAGACCGCTCCGCTCGTCGGCGCGTCACGGCCTCGGCTCGGGCTTCCTCCCCCTTCAGCTCGTACTGGTGACCAATGTACTGCCGAACGCCCCGAGGCTTCAACTCGCTCTCCGACGAGCACCGCCGCTTCGCGGGCCACCCGTGGCGGGTGCGCTAAGAACTCCCGTCGCCGCCCGCGCGGCGACACCAACCCAGGCAGCGTCCGGGGATCTACGTGTCTCGCCGCTCCGCGGTGGCGTGATCGCCGGCACACGGTGCGAGAACCAGTCGACCGCCGGCTTAAGCGACTCTTGCGCACTTTTAGGCTCGTAGCCGAGCTCGCGCTTCGCCTTGGCGTTTGAGAAATACATCGGCCAGCGGGCCAGCTTGACCTCGTCCAGCACCATCAGCGACGGCTCGCGGCCCAGCCAGCGTGCGAGCGCGTCCCCGATCGTTGCGACCGCGAGCGCGAGCGGATACGGAACCGCGAAGCGCGGGGCGGGCACGCCGCCGAGGCGGGCGATCAGCGCAAACAGCTGCGCCATCGTCAGGTTCTCGCCGCCGAACAGGTAGCGCTGGCCGCGCCGGCCGCGCTCTAAGGCGAGCACGTGACCGATCGCCACATCCTCGGCCGCCACGACGTTCAGGCCGCCAGAGGCGATGTAGCCACGGATGCGCCGCCGCAGCACGTCGTGGACCATGCGACCGCTCGGAGTAGGCCGCCGGTCGTTGCGGCCCACCGTGGTGGTGGGATTGACCACCACCACGTCTTGCCCTGCGGCAGCGCGCTCGAGCGCCAGCCGCTCGGCCAAGAACTTCGAGCGCTTGTAGGGCACCTCAAGCTCCCAGGCAGGGGCATGATCCGCCTCGTCGGCCACGTGACCAGGAACGGGACCGCATGTCGCAGCGCTGCTCGTCACCACCACTCGGCCGACCCCCTCGCTCGCCGCCGCGTCAAGCACGATGCGAGTCCCCTCCACGTTGGTGGCCAGCATCTCGTCCGCTTCCCCACGCGCGTAGGAGTAGACAGCGGCGGTGTGCACGACCGCGTCGCAGCCCCGCATCGCGGCCCGGAGCGCGGCGCCGT
>JAVKSP010000119.1:0-8655 GCA_039583645.1 Solirubrobacteraceae bacterium | reverse complement strand
GCCTTACAAGCAGGAGGTCGCCTGTTCGAGTCAGGCACCGCCCATAGGGTGTTTTGCCGGTCTAGCCCCGGCCACCGGAACCGATCAGGGCCGTGTCAACCTGAGTTGACACAGATGCATGTGTCAACTAAAGTTGACGCATGCTCGCCTCCCCTTCTGCTCTTCCCGATGATCCGGCTGATGCGCTGGCGGCGGTCGGCGCGCTGAGGCGCTTGGCCGACCGCCTGGAAGACACTGCGGTCGCGCGCGCGGTCGCCGAAGATTGGTCATTCGCGCAGATCGCCGAGGCGCTGGGGGTGACGCGGCAGGCGGTACACAAGAAGCACGCGCGGCGACTCGCCGGGCGCAAACCTGGGAGATAGTCATGGCATTTGAGCGATTCGCAAGAGAGACTCGAGCGGCCGTCGTCGCCGCGTCGCGCGAGGCCGAGATGGCCGGGCAGCGCGCGGTCGAGGCGGAACACCTGCTGCTCGCGCTCGCCTTGCATCCAGAGCTCAAGCAGCTCGGCCTCGATCACGGCGAGCTGGTGAAGGCGCTCGCGCAGGAGGAGGAGCAAAGCCTCGCCGCGGTTGGCGTCAGCGCCTGGGAGTACGACCTTCCGGCCGCGCACGCGTTGGCTCGGGAGCCCAGGCTCGCGACCTCGGCAAAGCTCGCATTGCAGCGCGCACTGACAGTCGCCGCCAGACGCGGCGAGCGCCGGATCCGCGTTGAGCACCTGCTGCTGGGTGTGCTGAGCGCAGAGCACGGACGCGTGCCGCGGGCGCTGAACGTCGCCGACATCGACATCGACGAGCTGCGAGCACGGCTGTGACTGGCGCGGCACCCGCCGCTCCGGGCCGGTAGGGACCCTGGCTGGCCACGGCTGGTCGTGCCGACTAATTCACCGGATCGGCACCTCGTGGTAGCTGGCACCCCCGTCGGTGGTGGAGTAGAGCCGCGCGTAGTTTGGGGACTCTGGGCCGAGGTATCCGAGCGCCACGCCGTGGGTGGGGTCGGTGAAGCCAAGATACGACCACCAGCTCACGCCGGCCGGTCCCACCGGCGCCCAGCTCGCGCCTCCGTCCACCGTTCGGTACAGGCGCTGGAAGCCCACGACGGCGGTGGTGGCCGAGGCAGCCGCAAACGCGGCCCCGTTCGCCTGTGGTTTCCTCGGGGCCGCGGGTTGGAAGCGGGCGCCGCTATCGGTGGAACGCCAGACGCCGCTCAGCATGCCGGTCGCACAGTGGGCCCACACGACCGGCGGCGCTGGAGCCTGAAAGGCGCAGGAGATACCGTCCGGCGCGGCATGGCGCACGAAGCTCGCGCCCCGGTTGGGGGAGCTCAGGAGCGAAAGCCGAGTGTTGAATCCTGTCTCGACGAACACGTCCGAGCCATGCACCCACAGCCCGGCGTGCACAGCGCTCGGGCTGGCGAGCGACACCCACCGATCCCGGTCGACAGGGGAGCGCATCAGCCGCCCGGACTCGCGGCCGCGCGGGACCACCACCGCATAGACCTCGCCGCCGCCGATCGCAAGGTCGGTGACCCAGCCGCCGAGCGAGACCCGGTGCCAGCTCGCACCGCCGTCGTGGGTCACGTACAGGCCGCCGCCGTAGGCGAACCCATCCTTGCGGTCAGCGAAGCGAAGGTCCGTGACCCCAGCCCCGTAATAGGAGCTCGCCAGCGGCGCCGAGGGCGCCGGGATCCTGTGGAAGCTGTGGCCGCCGTTGGTGGTGCGCACAATCGCGGGACAGCGCGAGCGCGAGCACGGAACGCTGCCCAGCAACCACCAGCTCCGGTCGCTGATCGCGGTGAACGACTGCGGGCCGAAGCCAGCGGGAACGGGCGCGCCGGCCTGGACACGCCGGGTAGCGGAGCGAGCCCGCCGCGAGGGCGTCGCTGGCCGCGCCGACTCGCGGTGACTTGGTTGGAACGCTTCAATGGCACCGGGTCCGGTTCCCCCTGAGAAGCAGGCCGGGGGTTTGACCGAGGTCGTTGCGACGTGGCCGGCGGCGTTTACCCGGAACCTGAAGCGGCCTGCGCCGAAGTTCGGGGGCGTGGGGCTAGGTCCTTCACAGTAGTTCCACCACGCCCAAGAGCGCTCAGTTGCGCCGGCCAAGCCATGCTTGAGCAGCCCGCGGATGTGTGCCTTCGCGGGATTGCCGACCATTGGCCGAATCGTCTTCCAGCTTCCGTTTACCCGCTGCTGGACGGCGAAGGTCAGGCGGGTGTCTAGCCGGCATGGCGACGCGCCGCGCAGGAAGACATTGACGGCGCCCACGAGGGCGCCAGTCGCCCCGGCGGATGAGGCCGTGAGGCGATAGTCGGGGCCTGAACACACGCGGACAGTCGCTCCCGCTTGGCTGACGACGATGCCCACGCCAACCCCGGCGCCGAGCAGGACGCTCAGCGCGGTCAAGCCAGCGATCAGCCTGTGCCGAGGCACTTCTTAGCCCGCGACGAGTGTACGCCCGCCGGAGCTCGTTTCTGCAATGAGGTGCTCGCGCGCGCGGCGGACCAACACGCGTCAGGCAGCAACCTCAAACCACACGACCGTGCGCGGCGCAGATTTGACGCCCCAGCGTGCGGATTCCTTCTCCAAGAGGTAGAGGCCGTATCCGCCCCCGAGCCGGCCCGGTCGCGGGGCTTGGGGGTGAATCCGTTCCCCGGGTCGGTCACTTCGATCCGCGGCGATCCAGCATCGGACCGACGCCGCCCGTCAAAAACCGCCGCAGACCTGCGGTGTGTGACGCGCGAAACCGCTCGGGAACGATCAGCTCGGCCACCGCGCGACCGAGCGCCTCTTCGCGGGCGATGCCGAAAATGCTCTCGGCGCTGGGGTTCCAGTAAGTGACTCGACCACGCTCATCCATCGAGATGACTGCGTCGTGAGCCCGGTCGAGGACCGACTCTGTTCGCTTCGGCGCCACCGGCAGCCGATTATGCGGACTTCGTCGCGCACGCGCCGCCGGCAATCTCAAAGCTCGGCTCAGGTGTGGGCTTTTAGCGGCGTCGTATTGCCGACCGACCAGTTGTGCCCGAATGGGTCGCGGAAGCTGCCCTGACGATGTACGACGCCCGGGAAATGACGGTGGTCTGCAATCGAAGCTCGCAAGGTCGCCCCGGATGCGAGCGCACGCTCCATGAGCTGATCTGGATCTTCGACGAATAGCTCGACACGGACGCTGGTGGCGCCGACGGCCTGGGGGCTGTTCTCGTTCGGGTTTTCCGGGTTGCTTTCGTGCACGAAAAACGGGGCGCCCTGAACCTCCAGTCCCGCCACACCGCCGAGGTTCCATCGCTCGGTGGCACCGAGCGCGCTGCGGTACCAGGCGATCGCCGCATCGGCGTGGGGGACGATCAGCATCACAGAGAGCTGAGCGTTCTCCAGTCGTCCCGGTGCGTGCAGCGCCGGACCGGACGTACCGCCCCATTGCTCGGGCACGACATCGGCGATCGATTGTGAGAAGCCCCAGTGATGGCCGCCGAAATCCTCGACGACGTACTGGCGTTCCCCGTAGGGAAAGTCGCGCGGCTCCTCCAGGATCTTGGCCCCGCGCAGCCGCGCATGCTCGTAGTGCGCGCGAACATCAGGAACGCGCACCAGCAGCGACTGGGGTCCCGGAAGGGCTTTTGACGTGCGGGGCTCGGTGACCACCACGGTGCCTCCGTACAGCCACAGCTGCGCGCGGTGATCTCCGGCCTGCCAGCGAAGCTGGAAGCCAAACTTTTCGCACAGCCAGGCGACCGCTTCCGCGACGTCCTCGTAGACCAGCTCGGGGATCACGGTCGACGGCGGCATCGTCCGGTTGATGCCGTCGGGCTCCCGCGTAGTCGCCGTTGCAGTCAGGCCCTAATCTTTACAGCCTCCAGGCTTCATACTGGTGAGGTGGGAAGCGAGCAGGCCGCAGGGCGCACAAGAGCTCTCGCACTGGTCACGGGAGCCTCCTCGGGAATCGGGAGGGCGTATGCGGAGCGACTCGCGCGCGACGGCTTCGACCTCGTCGTGGTCGCCAGAAGGCGCGAGCGCCTCGAGCAGCTCAAACGCGAGCTCGAAGCCACATACGAGGTAGGGGTCGAGGTCCTCGCTGTCGACCTCGCGACCGAAGCCGGCAGGAATGAGGTCGAGCAGCGGGCCGCCGACTCGCGCCTTGAAATGCTCGTCGACAATGCGGCATTGGCTCACTACATGCCGTTTGTCGAGCTTCCACGAGAAAAGGCGGAGGAACTGGTGAAGCTCAACGCGCTTGGGCCATCGCGGCTGATCCGCGCCGCGCTGCCGGGAATGATCGAGCGCGGTCACGGCACGGTCGTCAGCGTCGCCACCCAGCTTGTCTTCAGCGCCGCCGCGGACGGGCCATACCTGCCGCAGCGAGCGGTGTACGCCGCGACCAAGGCCTTTCTGTTCACGCTCATCCGCTTGCTCGCGACCGAGCTCGACGGAACGGGCGTACGCGTGCAGGTTGTCTGCCCGGGGATCGTGCGAACCGAGTTTCACACTCGACAAGGCATGGACATGTCGGACCGCCCGCGGCTCGAACCTGAGCAGGTCGTACAGGCCAGCATGCGCGGGCTCGAGCTCGGCGAGGTGGTCTGTCAGCCGGGCCTCGAGGACACCGAGGTGATGCTGCGCCGCGACCAAGCCGACCTCGAGGTCCTCGCGAGCGGAATGCGCACGGAGCTGGCCTCGCGCTACCGTCAGCCAACGCCAGGGCCATAGGCGTGGGCTCGCTCCGGTTCACCACGACCCTCTTGACCCGCGGTCCCGCGGCGGCGGTCGTGCTGGACGACGACCAGGTGGCAGCCGTGGGCGAGGGCGCCAAGCGCTTTGCCGTCCGCGCGACCGTGAACGGCTACACCTGGCGCACCAGCGTGACGAGGATGCGCGGCGAGTTTCTGCTCGGGTTGAATCGCGAGGTCCGCGCGGGCGCCGGCGTGCAGGCGGGCGACACTGTCGAGGTGGCGATCGAGCTCGACACCGCAGAGCGAGAGGTGGAGGTGCCGGAAGCGCTCGCCGACGGGCTCGCGCGCGACGCGGCCGCGAGGGCGGCCTTTGAGGGCCTCGCCTTCACCACCGAAAGGAGTTCGCGCGCTGGATCGCCGAAGCGAAGCGCGACGAGACCCGCGATCGGCGCGTCAGCAAGGCGCTCGAGATGCTGCGCTCCGGTGGACGGCTCAGCTGAAATCGCCACTCCTACTCCGGCCTGAAAAATCACGACCTCGTCCGTCGCACGAACGAGACTGCGAGGATTGCCAGACCGAGCACGAGCAGGACCCGGCCGAGGACCGAGTCGAGCGTCGCCCAAGCATTCGAGGCCAGCATGCCGACGAGCACGAATGCCGCCGCCCACAGCGCGCACCCGGCCGTGGTCAGGGCGATGAAGGGGACCAGCCGCACGCGGCGCGCGCCCGCCGGCAGAGACACGAACGAGCGAGCCAGGGGCAGCAGCCGCGCGGTGAAGACCGCCCGGATGCCATGGCGTGCGATCAGCTCCTCCCAGCGCGTCAGCACGTGCTGTGCAAGCGGGACACGGTTCAGTGCCCGGCTGGCGCCGAGCGCGTATGCGAGCAGCGATCCCAGCAGGTTGCCGGCCGTTGCGGCGACCACGGCGAGCGGAAAGCTCATCCAACCCTGGTGCACCGCGAATCCCGAGAAGAGCAATGTGAGCTCGCTGGGCACCGGGATACAGGCGCTCTCCGGAACCATCAACAGGAACACGCCCAGAGGGCCGAACTGTTCGATCACACCGATCATGCGAGACTCATCAGGTAGCTAACCGCAATTATCTGTTAAGTAACCTTAGCTAATGCCGAAGGCGAGAACCACGGCCGGGAGCACACCGGCGGCGGCCGAAGCGCTGATCACGGTCGCGCCCCTGATCAGCCGCTGGATCGAGCGCCTGCTGGCCCGTCACTCGCCGCCGCTGACGGTGGCGCAGTTCCTCGCACTGCGCGCGATCGCCAGCGAGGAGCTCTTCGGGACCGAGCTTGCCCGGCGCACCGGCGTTTCGGGGGCCGCGGTGTCTCAGCTGCTGGCGGGACTGGCCGACGCCGGGCTGCTGACGCGCCGAGAGTACGAGGCCGACCGCCGGCGCCAGGGACTGGCGCTGACAAGCGCCGGTCGGAGCGCTCTGGAATCCGCCGAGCGGCTCCTGCGCGAGCGCCTCTCGTCGATCCTCGGCGATCTACCGCGCCCCGAAACCGACGCCCTCGCCAGGGCGCTGCCGCGACTCGCCGCGACGCTCTCCGGCGCGCCGCCACCCCGCCGGCCCCATCCTCCGCCGCCACACCGCCCGCCGAAGGGCCGCCGTTAGGCTCCCCGTGGTCACATTTGCGGCGCGCCGCGCGAATAGTGGCAATGACCGACTCTGATCCTCGTAGCGATGCGGAGTTGCTGGCGGCGACACCAGCGGATCCAGAGGCGTTTGCCGCCTTCTATCGCCGCCATGTGCACGGTGTCCTGGCCTTCGTCTCGCGGCGCGCGCCCCGAGACGACATCGGCGACCTCGTCGCCGAGGTGTTCGCCACGGCGCTCGTCTTCCGCGCCCGCTATGACCAGTTGCGCGGAAGCGGGGCTGCATGGTTGACCGGGATCGCTCGCAACAAGCTCGCCGACGCGCAGCGCCGCGGCACCGTCGAGGCGCGGATGTGTCGTCGTCTGGGGATGCGCCGGCCCGAGCTGGACGCCGCGGAGCTCGAGTCGGGGGGCGGAGGCGACCACCTGATCGTCTTGCCTGCCGATCAGCGCCGGGCGGTTGAGGCGCGCGTGCTCCAGGAGAAGTCCTACGGCCAGATCGCGCGCGAGGAATCGGTCTCCGAGCAGGCAGTGCGCAAGCGCGTCAGCCGCGCGCTGGCCACGCTTCGATCCCGCCTCGAGGAGGAAAGGCAATGAGCACGGACTACATCGACGAGCTGGAGCGCGAGTTGCGAGCGGCGAGCCGGCGTCACGTCAGGCTCGCCATGGCGCGGGTACCGCGAGCGCCGGCCGGCACGGCGGCGTTCGTGCTGACCCTGGCGATCTGCGCGGCCGTGGCGGTCCCCCTGCTGCAGGCGCGCTCGCGCTCGACGAGCGGACCGGCAACCGCTCAGCCCCACCCCCAGCGGCCAGGGGTCGTGCGAACCTGCGCGGACACCGTCTCCGGTCAGCTGGCCGTCGGCTGGCACAAGCAACGCCACGGCACGGTCATCGCGGGTCCGGTCACATGGCCCTACCTGCTCGGAAGCGCCAACCGGGCTGCCATCGACAAGAGCCACTTCGTCGAGGGGCTGGCGGTCGTGCAGCCCGGCCGCGCAGTGACCGTGAGCATCCCGCTCTACGAGCGCCACCGCCTGGCGCTCGACTACACGAGCGTCGCCCCGCGCAAGCGCTTCTACCTGGGCCAAGGCGTGAGCTCGGTCACGTTCAAGCCGTGCGGTGGCGCCCCGGGGGAGACCCAGTTCGACGGCGGCTTCATCGTCAAAGGGCCGCAGTGCGCCGCCGTCTTCATCCAACCCGTCGGGGACAAGGGCATCATCGAGCGCTTCCTTCCCTTCGGCCGCAGCTGCCGGGCGGAGAACCACCCGCCTGCGCCCAGGCGGGTCGAGCGAGTCCTCCAGGGCAATGGCATCGGCGCTGCCAAGTTCGGCGGGTCGCCAAAGACGGTCGTCCGCCAGCTGACCGCTCTCCTCCACAGACCACCAACCGACTCCAAGTCCTATTACCCCTTGCGCGCCCCCTGTCAGGTCGACCACGAGGATGACTGGCCCGGACTGAGCGTCTACTTCAGCCACGGCCACTTCGTCGGTTACTCCTACGACCAGCGCGCAATGCGTACAAGCGAGCCCATCCTCGCCACAGCGAAGGGCCTTTCCCTCGGCGAGACCCTCAAACAGGGCCGGCGCAACTACGGCGCGAAGTTCCAGGTGAGCCGTTATCAGGGCGGAAAATGGTCCGTGAGCACCGCCCATGGCCGCATGGACGGCTATACCTCGGAGGGCACCAACCTCAACGGCGACATCATCACGATCGCGGCCGGCGACCTCGGCTGCCCCGTAGCGACGCCGTAGAAGGCCCGCCCGGAGGTTTTCGCTCGGCCCCCGGCGGGAAACTAGGCTCAATGAGCGCAGCCCTCCAAGACGTGCCGCCGCTGGCCGGTCACAGCCCCGACCGGGAACGCCCGCTGGGTGCCTATGGCGCGCTCGAGATCTCCTTCGCGGCGCTGGTCACCGGCTTTGGGCTGTGGCTGCGGCGCTCGGGGAGGGAGTGGCCCGAGGAGATCCCGACCCGAGATCTGGCGCTCGTGTCGCTCGCCACATTCAAGGCCTCGCGCATCATCACCAGGGACCGGGTGACCAGCACGATCCGGGCTCCGTTCAGCCGTTTCCAGGACGACGCGGGTCACGGCGAGGTCAACGAGGCCGCCCGCGGGAACGGGATTCGACGGGCCATCGGCGAGCTGCTCGTCTGCCCCTACTGCATGGACATGTGGGTCGCGAGCGCATTCCTGGGCGGGCTGGTGGTGGCGCCCCGCGCGACGCGTGTGCTGGCCTCGATCTTCGCGGTGGTGAGCGGCGCCGACGCGCTCCAGATCGCCCACAGCAGGGTCGCATGATTCATTTGTTCCGGGTCGGCACATGTGCCGACCCGCCGGTCCGCACATGTGCGGACCGGGGCCGGCGCACATGTGCGCCGGCCGA
>JAVKSP010000118.1:0-8910 GCA_039583645.1 Solirubrobacteraceae bacterium | reverse complement strand
GGTTGGCGCGTGGGCTGCAGACGGGGGGACGCCAGCGCCCGCTGATCAGCGCGACGAGCGACCACCGTCCGATAGGCGGTCTCGTAAGCGTGTGCGACAACGTCGACGTCGCAGCGGTTCCGCTACCCAACGGCACAGAGCTTTGGGTCTATGTGATCCAGTCGACTTATGGCCTTGACCATCGCCGGTTCATCATTGACGTCCCGGGCTCACGGTTCGGCTATCTCCACTGAGGTTGTCCGGGATTTCGTAGAAGTTTGAGTGGCGGTCCTCCCGCCCCGTCCGTTGCCGTTGGCAGCGTTCTGGGCGAGTGAAGTCCATTCGAGACAGGAGGAACCACCGTGAAGAAGGTACCCGGACTGCAGGTCGTGACCCGTGAGGAGGCGTCAGAGTTGCCGCTGCCTCCGGCAATCCAAGAGGCGCTGGGCGAGCTGGTCGGCGCGGCAAGAACGATCAAGCCCCGGATGCTGACCTTGGGCACCGACAACGGCTCCGCGTTCACTGCCCGAGCCTTCAAGCTCGCGCTCTCCGGGCTCGGGATCTCTCATCGCCGCGGCGGCTACCGCGACCCTGAGAGCCAGGCGTTCATCGAGAGCTGGTTCTCAAAGCTCAAGGAACGCTGCGTCTGGCTGCACGAGTTCGAAACCCTCGAGGAGGCACGGGAGGTGATCGCCGCCCACATCGACAACTACCACCACAGGCCGCACTCGAGCCTGGACTACAGAACCCCCGCCGAGGTCGCCCAAACCTGGGACGATGCCCTCGGAGAACTACAAACCCAAGCGGCCTGACCTGTCAAAACCCAAGGGGAGCAGTCCACAGACCGTACGGCGGCACGGCAAGGCCAACCCTGCAAAGTCCGCCGTCACGCGGAAGGTCCTGATCGCCTGCTGGCACGTCCTCTCGCTCCAACAACCATTCAAACCCCCCACACCGGTCTCGGCCGAAATCTGCCCCGGCAAGCTCCCCGACGATCTGGCCGCCTGACGGCCCAAAAGCGACTTGAGAAGCCGGGACAGCTGAAACCGATCATCTGCGCAGCCAAGCGCCGAACGAGAACTCAGCGACCCTGACAAACGGAAGGAGCCATTCCACAACAACACCCTTGACACAACACTCCCACCTTCAAAGAGATCGTCGGTACGACACCGGCGCGCGTCCTCCTTTCCGTGCGCAAGGCAGGTATGCCTTCGCTCGCACCACCTGCTCTACGGCGTGGTGTTGTCGGCGACCCGTCCCACCGCACGAAGTAGACGACGCACGCAGGCTCGCGTGCTCGGCGGATAGCTCCAGTCTGCCCGGGGCTCGCCGATGAGGTGCATGCAAGGTCCGACGTTCTGGGGACTCGTGCTGGACAGGACCACCCGGGGCGCGGAGGGTTGATCAGGGTGATGACAGACTGCGGGATGCACGATGATCTTGGGATTGGGCTTTGCGCTGGTTTGCGCGTTGGGCACCAATTTGAGTGGCTTGGTCAAAGCGCGCGGCGCGGTGCTCGCTCCTCCAATCGCTCACGATCGTGCTCCGCCGGGCTCGGGAACCGGGATCGAGGCGGCGACCGCCTGGGGCAGCTCGTGGGGGAGGTCCTCGGGTCCGACGAGTCGGAAGCCGAACGTGCGCTCCAGGCCGGCGATGAGTTGAGGCTGCTCGCCGCACTCGGGGCAAGCAGCGAGGTACGCCCCCGCGGCGGGAGTGAACCGCAGCCGGCAGTGTGGGCAGCAAAGGTGGGTCATGGGCGTGACCCGGTCGCGTTCTTGCCCGGCAGGCCGTGGCCGCACGCTGGGCACACCCCGTTCATCACAGGGTCGTCTAATCGCTTGTCGTCGAGCTCGAAGTACACCCGGTGTCGCCCGAGACCGGATACGCGCAGAAGGTGCTCGCACTCGGCGCAGCTGTACGTCTGCCGTGCATCACGGTGGCGTGACGGCGTGGTGGACTCAAGCGGGGCGATCAGCGTTGCGCCGGTCATCTCGCCACCGCCTCGCTGCTGAAGCTGCCGCCCTCATCCAACCACCGCTCGGCGTCCAACTCGTCCTTTAGTCGATCGCGGCTAGCGGCAACATCGAGCGGACGCACTTCGCCAGCCAGCCGATCGAACCGCGCCGAGGCGGCGCCGTCCCGGACGTGGTGTGCGGCTTGCTCCGCGCGAGCGTAGGACGCGAAGCTGCCCGACTGCGCGAGGGTTGCGCCGTTGCCGGCAACGATCCTCCAGCGGTACCCGCCGCCGTTGTCCTGGGCGATGAGGAATTCCATCGCGGCCGGGTCAGAGCGAGCGCTTGGCGCCGCCCGAGCCACTCCGCTTGCGCTCGCAGCTTCAGTGAGCTTCGCGGAGCGCGTCATGACCGAGCACCACGTTTGCGCCGCGCAGTGCGGGTGCGTTGGCGCCGCGGGGTGCGGGTGCGCCAGTGAAATGCGGCCGTGGCGAGGAGTCCGATCAGCCAGCCGAGGATCGCGGCGAACAGCACCAGCCAGACGAGCGAGACGCGCGATGTGCCAAACACCCAGCTGACCTTGACGTGAGCGGTGTTCGAGGCCGCGAGCGCGATCAAGAAGGCAACCAGCGCGACGGCTATTACCGCGTAGCCGTGCAGTCGAGTGCGGTGGGCCTTGCGGCGAAAGTGCTCGCCCCGTGTCTCGCCGCCCCCCTCAACCGCGGCGGACGCCTGCGTGGGCGCGCCCTCAGTCACGGCGGGGGAGCCGTTGCTCACCGGGCCCGGGCCCGTGATCGTGTCCGGCATCACCCCCGGTGCAGGCGAGTCGACCGGCATGCCGCGTTTCTTGGAGAGCATTTGAGGGCCTCCTCTTGTCGTGCGAGGGGATCTTCTAGGTCCTCTCTAATCGATACTTGATCAGCATAGCATGAAACTTAAATCAAGAAATGTTATCCTTATAACCGTGTCGGCGAACAGCCCACCGAGCTGGACGTTTTTGACCAACCATGCTCAGGTGCTTGTCTGCATCGCCCACGATCCCGGTGCTCGCCTACGCGAGATCGGCGAGCGCGTCGGGATCACCGAGCGCGCCGCTCATCGCATCGTCACGGAGCTGGCCGCCGCCGGCTACATCACCCGTCAGCGCAACGGGCGGCGCAACCACTACACGGTCAACGCCCACCTCCCGTTGCCCGATGCCATCGCTCACGAGCAGAACGTGGGCCAGCTGCTCGAGATCCTGACCGCCACCCCCCGGGTCAAAGCAGCGGAGCATTCCCAGCGGAGCTAACCGGTGACCGCGCGCCTGCTCTCGGCGGTGGGCGCGCGCTTGCGGACAGTGTCAGTGCTACTCAAACAGGCGGCGCTGTCGCGGCGCCCAGCGTGCTCGCGCATCAGTTCAGTCCGGAGCGCAATCAACTTGTTGGCTCGAAATGGCGGACGATCAACTGGCTGGTAGCGCTCAGCGCATGGCTGCTGCACGTGGCCGCGCTGTCCTTGGCGTCACTGTCGAGCGTGCGGGCCGTGATCTCCGGAGGCTGGTGTTCCTTGCGATCCTCAAGACGCTAGCCGCCTTCACACAGCTGGGCTCCGATGCTCCTCGAGGTCCTTCCTTCTAGTCGTGCGACCGTGTGAGGTAGTCGTAGCGGGGATCGCGCGGGCCGACGTGGCTTGCGCTGGTCCCGCCAGCACCGCGTCGATGGGCATTCAGGCGCCGTCGGGCATCAATCGCCGGTGACAGCCGGCGGCCGATTCCATCGTGACCCAGTTCGCCGCGCTTGCGCGCTATGTCGTTACGTTTGGTGCCGGCCATGGTCCTCAGCCTTCCGTCCCTCAGTTGGATTCGCACCGGCAGGAAGAGGGCAATGCCCAGCGTGCGATCACACATGATGGGGGCGAAGCTGCCGCGAGCCAGCGGGCGCCGCCCGGAGATAGTGGACCGGCCCCGCAGTCGCAACCAGTGACCCAGGCTCCCCGCCTCGCAGCGCTGTCGCGCCGTCGGTGGCTTTCGGGCTCGGGCTGAGGACGCTGGACCGCAGGGCCAGCTCACCTCCTGACACTACTCCCATTTGAGCGCTTGTGTGAGAAACCAGCAAACTTAACCCAGACCGCGCGTTGCCCGGTCCCAGCGAGGCGTTCCCGCGCGGGATTCGCGGGCTGGGAAGCCGACTGCTGCGGACGTAAAACCCCTCGCCGACGCCAGTGCAGGCAGCACGCAACTAGTACCGCCGACGAGAACGCGCACGGCGCCAGCGAGCCGAAACGAGGGGCGGTCGGTCCCTCGTCATCTCCGCAGAGCCAGCGAAAGGCTCGACCGCCCGCGCGTGGCGATCGACCGCAGCGGACTCTATTTCGCACAATCCCGCATCGCAATCGCAACCCCGCGGACCTCACGGGACTATCCGCAGCGCGAGTCGCAAAGCCAGGGTGCCGAGCGACTGGGAGCAAGCGGGAGGCTCGCTAGTCGGCTACGACATGCGCGGCCCCGATGCGGGCGGCGGCCGCGCGGGCGCCGCCGGGTCGGTGGGTGGCGCGCGGGATCCTCGCGTCGCAGGTCGGGCTAGCGTTTGCGTGGCCGCGCTTTTCGCGGCCGCTTGGGGCGTCGCTCGGCACGAAGCGCGCCGCTCGCGGGCGTGTAGATGGTCTCGTGGCCGTCATCCCAGCGGATGCGATAGCGAGGCGAAGGATCGCCGCGCAGGACTTGCTCAATGACGTGCTATCCGGGCAAAGGCCGCCGACAGCGTCCCCTGGTGCGGCCTTCCCTGCTTCCGCGACTTTGAAGCTTCCGATTCTGTGGTGTGTCCTGGGCTGACGGGCAAACGTAGAGATAAGGGAATGTCTGATTCGGGGGCTGGGAAGTCAAGCTGTTCGCATGGCTAGCAGGCAGACGTCGTCGCTGAAGCGCTCGCCGGCGTACGCGTGCAGTTTGCGCTTGAGCAGCTCAATGGTCTCGCGGGGGGAGAGATGCGGTCCGTTTTGCAGCGTGGCGACGAGGCGCTCGGTGCCGTAGCGATCCTTATCGCACCGCGCCTCGATGAATCCGTCAGTGAAGAGCAGTACCCCCTCACCCCGCTCGAGCTGTTGGATACACGCGGCGCATGTGAGCTCGCGGCTGAGCCCAAGCGCCACGCCGCCACGGGTGGATACGAGTTCCATACCCGAATCCAGACGCAGCGCCGGATGGTGCCCCGCCGACACGTAGCGAAGCACTCGCGTGCTCGGATCGTAGGTCAGGCACGCCGCCGTGACGAAGTCCGCGCTCTCGCCGATCCGCTCCACGAGCGCGACGTTCACCCACCGCAACAGCTGGCACGGATCGTCACTAAACGCGGCTACCGAGGCCAGCGCAGTCCGCGTAAAGGCAGCACGACGGGCAGCCGCGAGTCCTTTACCGACTACATCGCCGACGGCGATCACCGCCGTCTCGCCCGGTCCGTCACCGACGAAGAAGAAGTCGCCCCCGACATGAAGTGCGGCCGGGATGACCTCCCCGGCGATCGTCATGCCATTTCGCTGGACCAGCGCAGGCGAAGCCAGCGCATCGCGGATCGCCCGCAGGTCTACCAGCTCGTCCTCGGCGGCGTGAAGCCGCTCTCCGACATCAGCAACCTCGTGTGCCGCGTCGCCTACCTCAGCGCGCAGTCTGCCGATTAGCGCCCGCTGGGCCCGCGCGATACGTTCAGTCTTCCCGGCATCCTCCCGCAAGGCGCGAATCGCGGAAGCGTCGCGCCGAGCCGACTCCTCGAGGTTTCCGATCGTCGCCCAGTCCTCCGCCGCCGCCGCGCGCAGCCGCCTAGCCTCTTCCTTGCTCGCTGCCAGTTCAGACTGAAGCCCGTTCAGCTCATCAGGCTCGTCTGGAGCGCTCATCCGGTCTCGGAGGCTACCGACCCCGGCCGTTATGCCCGTAAGTCCGCTTCGACGCCTCCGCCCTCGGTTCACCCTGTGCGCCTTCCCCAACGGGACGATCGCCGCCCCGCGCGTCGACGCGATCGGTCTTGCACGCCAATGGCGCGATTGCCTTCACCTTGCGCGCGTCGGCGATCCGAATATTCCAGCCGACCGTGGCGAGCTGATCACGAACCCACACGGCGCCGCTCATCATCTCGACACAGCCGCGCACCTCCTCGCCGGCGAGCGCAAGCGCCAGCCGGCTGAGCCCATCCTCGTCGGCGCCGACCATTCCCTCCCTGAGCGTGCCGTGCTCATCCACAGCACACCACGCCGCCCGCCGGGTTCCCCAATCAATACCGAGATACTGCATCAGTCCTCCTCGTGGCCGCGAACCGGTTGACAGAACAGCGCCGATTCTGCGGCGCGGGGAGGACCGACTTACGTCATCAAGACGAACAAAGGCCCGCCCTCATGACAGTCGCAAAAGGAGCGGCGCGGTTGATGTCCGTCGGTCGTTCCCTTGCCCGCCTGAGCGTTACCCCGTGAGCGGTGAGTGTGCTCGCCGCGACGCCGGTCTCACCTGCAGCAGCCCGAAGCAGCAGATGGCCATTATCCGCTGCGGTCGAAGTGTCATTCATGCGCCCGAAGATACGGAAGGTCCGGGGGAACGGCAGATCAACGCGATACCTGGAGGTCATGCCCTCTGGCCGTCCCGCGGCAGCCATCGACCGAGTGAGCGAGCGGCGCCGTGCGGTCGCGCTTGCGCACCACTTCCGCGAAGCCGAGGGCCTCTCGAACGCGCAAATCGCCGAGCGCCTAGGCCGCCCGCCGGCCACTATCAAGGCCTACTTCTACGACCCCACCGGCGAGAAGGCGCGCGCGGTCAAGGCGCGCTACGTCGGCGTGTGCCGGGGCTGCGGCGCCTACACCCAGCCGCGCAACGGCAAGGGCGACGCCTACCCGTACTGCAAGCGCTGCCGGCCCGGAGCGATCAAGCGGCGCTGGACGCGCGAGCGCGTGCTCGAAGCGATGCTCGAGTGGCGAAAGCGCTACGGGCGGCTGCCGTCTTCCTGCGACTGGTCGCGCACCCACGCGCGCCGCCGCGGGGGGCAGGCACTCGCGCGGCTGAACGAGGGGAAGTGGCCGTCGGCGAGTGTCGTCAGCAAGTTGTTTGGCGGTTGGGCGCCGGCGCGGGCTGAGGCGACGCGGGCCCTGGCTGGCGAAGCGAAACCAAAGCGCAGAGACGCTAACGGGCCCGACGACGCCTGAGGGCGCGCGTATAGTCCATAACAACCCGTCCCGGGCCACGCTGCCACGTGGGCAAGGGCCAATGAGAACGAGGTCGAGGCGTTCGGTTTTAGGTGGAGCTGGCCTGGCCGCTCCGGCAAGCACTTCCCCTTCGATTGGTCCGGTCCCGACGGAGCGGGACCTAGCGGCGTGCGACGGCGAGCGCGAGCCTAAGCGCCGGCGCGACATCGTGGCTGCGCTGGCCTCAGGCGTAGGCCGCATATCAACGTGGCGCGGGCCGCCTTGGATGCCGACGCCTGGGCTTGACGGTCCTAGGCCTTCATCTCGAGCTTCAGTTCGCACATGTCGACAGAGGTGCGAATGCCCGGCGTCTCGGCGGAGTCCATCGCGCTGAACGCTTGGCCGCCGGCTTCCATGTCCTGGGCAGTCTCAAAGTACTGCTCCACCACGGCGGTCCCTTGGTCCTCGTCAAGAAGGACCCTGATGCCAGTCGTGGGGATCGCCTCTGGGGGTCCGTCGGACTCCTTGATGCGCGCGAGCAAGTCCTCCAGCCGCTCGGCGTTCACCCCCGTGAACCTGACAACGCGAACGTACATGAAACTCCTCCTCGACTCGCCTAGCTAAACTAGACCCCGCTTTCGACCCTACTGCGTCTGCCAGTCGCTGTGCGTGCGTCTGCCAGTCGCTGTGCGTGCGTCTGCCAGTCGCTGTGCGGCTTTTCCAGGCGCTGGTCTATGCGCCGGCGGAGCGCAGCTGGGCACTCGTTGTTCCGCCGACGCCCCAGCGCACATGCGCAAGCGGGCTCGATGAGGAACCGGACTGGCGTTGGTGGCACCCCACTTGTAGCGTCCCTGTGCCGCCAATGCCTGCTCAGGGGACGCTCAGTTTCCTGGTCGCCATACCAAGGATTTGGCGACGCTAATCCGGTGCGGTGCAGACCCGAACGGCTAATCGCCCGCGGCGCGATCATCGCGGGGCGCTGAGCGAGCACCTGCCATGGAGTATGCGCCGGAGCGACGAATAACGGTTGGCGCCGTGTGGATTAATGCATCGCGAGCCGCGGGCGGTCGCGGTCCGGATTGCCGGGATCAACAGGAGCGAGGTCAGCGCGAGCGAATGATGGCGCTGGCGATCGCGCCATGGCCGTATCCGGTCACGAAGCGCCCGGCCCGCAGGTAGCCATCAGAACTGCGACGCCTAGTTCGGCCGGCGCCAGGCGCTGTTGGCGTCAAAGTTAGCTGGCCGTGCGCAAAGGCGGGACGCTGGCGTGTGTCGTAGGTGCTGGCAACCAATGTGTGTGAATCGCGCCGCACTCACACCGTCGGCACGCAGACATCCCTCGTTCGTTCGCTGACCCGCTGGGGCGAGCGGAAGCATTTCGGGGGGCGGGCAGGGTAGTGCGGCTGTGGTGTCTCGGGACGCGCCCAGCGCAGTAATGGTGACCGGAGCCTCCGGGCTGATCGGCTCTCACATAATCGCGGTGCTGCGCGAGCGCGGATACGAGCCGCGGGCCTTTTCGCGTACTGCACTGCCGGAGCACCTTGGCGCTGTGGAGCAGGTGCGAGGCGACGTGCGCGACGGCGCCGCGCTCCGGGCCGCGATGCGGGGCTGCGACGCGGTCGTGCACACCGCCGCTGTCTACTCCTACGCGCGAGGGGAAGCGGACGAGATGCTGGCCACCAACGTGGAGGGGACTCGCAACGTGCTTGACGCGGCGGCGAGCGAGGGGGTCGGCCGAGTGGTGGTGACGAGCACCGCTGCGACATGCGGTCCCGTTCCTGGTCACGTGGCCGACGAGGCGGACCATGCCCCTGCCTGGGAGCTTGAGGTGCCCTACAAG
>JAVKSP010000117.1:0-8921 GCA_039583645.1 Solirubrobacteraceae bacterium | reverse complement strand
CACATGTGCCGGCGGGCCGGGCCGATCATGATCGGCCCGGGAACTCAAGTCCGCGTCAGGTTCCCGTAGGGGAAAGTGGCAGGCCGCCTGTTGCGTGGGGCCGAACCGTCGCAGCAGAGGCTCCACCTCGGCGCACAGTGCTTGAGCCCGAGGGCAGCGGGTCCTGAAACGGCAGCCGGAGGGCGGAGTGATCGGGCTCGGAAGCTCGCCGCGGATGCCCACCTCGGTCTTGGCACGCTCGACGGCGGGATCGGGCACCGGAATCGTCTTGATCAGCGCGTCCGTGTAGGGATGCGCGGGCCGCCGGTAGATGTCCTCGCCCGTTCCGAGCTCCACCACCTTGCCCAGATACATCACGGCGATCCGGTCGGCGAGGTACTTGACCACGGCCAGGTCGTGGGAGATCACCACCGAGGCCCGGTGGTGCTCGGCTTGAAGGCGCTTCATCAGGTTGAGGACCTGCGAGCGGATCGATACGTCGAGCGCGCTGACCGGCTCGTCGGCGACGATCACCTTTGGTTCGAGCATCAGCGCCCTGGCCAGCGCGATCCGCTGGCGCTGCCCGCCCGAGAATTCGTGCGGATAGCGTTCGAGCGCGTTCTGGGGCAGCCCAACCTCGTCGAGCATCTGCCGGATCTTTTGATCCTGCTGCTTGTGGTTGCCGAGCTTCTGGATCGCCAGCGGCTCGCGCAGGAGCGTCTGCACGCGCATGCGCGGGTCAAGCGACGCGTAGGGGTCTTGGAACATCATTTGCAGGTCCCGGCGGGCGATCCGCAGGGCCCGGCCGCGCATGCGAAACACCTCGCGCCCGTCCAGGGCAATCCGTCCGGCGTCGGGCTTCTCGATGCCGACGATCAGCTTTCCGAGTGTCGTCTTGCCGCACCCCGATTCCCCGACCAGGCCCAGCGACTCGCCGGCCGCGACCTGCAGTGATACGCCCGAGATGGCCTTCACCGAGTTGACCTTGCGCTGGAGGACCGCGCCGGCGGTGACCGGATACTCGCGCACCACCTTGTCGATCTCGAGCAGGTGGCCGTTGGCCTGCGCTGCGGCGGCGGGCGTAGAGCCAGGCTGGGCGAAGACCTTCGGCTGCTCAGTCGGCCCGTCGACCGGGTGCCAGCAGGCGAACAGATGTCGCGCGTCGGAACCGCTCAGTGGCGGCTCGTGCGCCCGGCACTTGTCGGTCGCGCGCGGGCAGCGCGGGGCGAAGCGGCAGCCGGACGGCGGATTGGTCAAGTCCGGTGGGAGGCCCGGGACGCTCACGAGCGGCTTGCGGTTGTCCTGGGTCAGCCGCGGGATCGAGCCGAGCAGCGCCTGCGTGTAGGGATGGCGCATGGCCGCGAAGATGTCCGCGGTAGGCCCGGTCTCGACGATGCGGCCGGCGTACATCACGCTGATGCGATCGGCTCGCCCTGCGACCACGCCCATGTCGTGTGTCACGAGCAGCGTCGCCATGCCCAGTCGATCTTCGAGGTCGTCGAGCAGCGCGAGGATCTGGGCCTGAATCGTCACGTCCAGGGCGGTGGTTGGCTCATCGGCGAGCAGGACCTGGGGCTCGCATGCGAGCGCGATCGCGATCATCACGCGCTGGCGTAGGCCCCCGGAGAGCTCGTGGGGGTAGTTCCCCAGGCGCTCGCGCGGCTGGGGAAGGCCGACCAGTTCGAGCACCTCGAGCGCGCGTTCGCGCGCCTCCTTACGCGACACCCCGCGGTGCAGCCGGACAGGCTCAGCCACCTGCTCGCCGACCGTCTTGGTCGGGTTCAGCGACGAGAGGGAGTCCTGGAAGATCATCGCGACCTCATTGCCACGGATCTTCTGCAGTTCGCGATCCGACAGGCCCACCAGCTCGCGCCCGCCGAGCCGCACCGACCCCCCGATGATCTTTCCGCCCTTGGGCAGCAGGCCGAGAATCGACAGCCCTAGCATCGACTTGCCGCACCCCGATTCGCCCACCAGGCCGAGCGTCTCGCCGGTGTCGATGGCGATGTCGACGTTTCCCACGGCTTGGACGGTCGAGCGGCTCAGCTCGATATGGGTGCTGATGTTTTCGACTTCCAGTGCGACGGTCATGGGCTAAGTGCTCCTCTCACCGCCGCCGCAGCCGCACGTCAAAGGCGTCGCGCAGCGCGTCGCCGACAAGGTTGCAGGCCATCACCACAGCCACCAAACAGAAGCCCACCGGGTACACCAGCCACCACTGGCCGTTTGAGATGTAGTTGTCGGCATTGCCGAGCATGTCCCCCCACGAGGCGGCCGGATACTGCAAGCCGAAGCCGAGGAAACCGAGGTAGGCAAGCGCGAGGATCGAGTCGGCGACGAGGAAGGTGACATTGACGATCACGACCGAGAGCGCATTGGGGATCAGGTGCCGGTAGACCAGGCGGGTGCGGCTCGAGCCCATCACCCGCGCCGCCCACACGAAATCGCGCTCCCGCAGCGTCAGCACCTCGCCGCGCATCAGCCGTGAGGGCACCAGCCACGAGAAGAAGCCGAGCAGCAGGCTCTCCTCGACCACGGTGGCGCTGAACTTGGTCGCCAGCACGAGCACGATGAACAGAAACGGGATCGAGTACACGATGTCCACGAAGCGCATCATCACGCCGTCGAGCAGGCGGCCCGAGAGCCCGGCGATCGCGCCGTAGAGCGTCCCGATCACGATCGAGATGAGTGCGGCGAAGAAGCCGATCTCGAGCGCCGTCTGCCCGCCCAGCATGATCCGGCCGAGCTCGTCGAAGCCGTGCTCATCGGTCCCCAGGAGGCCCGCGGTGCGGCCGAGCGGGCTCGTCGCGCCCGGAGCCAGATTCGCGTTCAGCGGCTGGGTGAGGGACTGGTTGGTGTGGTGGACGAGCGGCCCGATGAAGCAGAACAGCACGAAGAAGGCGAGGATCCCCAGACCGACGACCGCGATCTTGTTGTCGGCGAACTCCCGTACCGCCAGCCGCCAGCCGCTGGCGATCGCCTGCACCTCGCCGCCCTCGGCGATTCCCACCGTCGGAACGGTGGCCGCGGTGCCGAGCGTCGCCTCGACCTGGGCGAGCGGCTTGATCCGGTCCGGGGTCAAACCTTGACCCGCGGGTCGGCGACGGTCACCGCGACGTCGGCCAGCAGGTTCCCCACCACCGTGAGGATCCCGCCGAGCACCGTGTAGGCGAGCAGGATCGGGTAGTCGCCGTTCTGGAGGGCATTGAAGAACAGCAGCCCGAGTCCCTGGATGTTGAACAGGACCTCGACCAGCACGTTGCCGGCGAGCAGGTCCGGGATCGACAGACCGACCAGGGTGATCATCGGCAGGCACGCGTTGCGCAGCAGATGGCGGTAGAGCACGGCGCGCTGTGAGAGTCCCTTCGCGCGCGCGAGACGGATGTAGTCCTGGGCGAGGTTGTCCAGCGCGGAGGAGCGCATGTAGCGGCTGAAGGACGCGATGTTGACCGCCGTCAGCGTGATGATCGGGAGGAAGAAGTCGCGCGGATGGCCCACCGCCTGCGCAGTCGTGGTGATCGACGAGGGCACCAGCGGCGGGAACACATGCAGACGCAGCGCGAAGACGTCGATCAGGATGATTCCGAGAAAGAACGGCGGCATCGCATACAAGATGAAAGTCAGCGCCGTGACCGTGTAGTCGCCGACGCTGTTGCGCCTGACGGCCTGGGCGATCCCGAGTGGCATCGCGATCAGCAGCGACAGCACGAGCGCCGAGCCCGATAGGTAGATGCTGCGGCCGGCGTTCTCCTTGAAGAGCGCGGCGACACTCTGGCCCTGCTTGTAGGAGTAGCCGAAGTTCAGCTGCACCAGGTGGCCGAGGTAAGTCGCAAACTGAGCGACCAGCGGCCGGTCATATCCGTGTGACTTGTTCCAGGCCTTGATTGCGGCCGGTCTGGCTTGCCGCCCGAGCACCTCGTGGACGGGACTGCCCGCGATCAGGTGCAGCAGCTCGAACGTGATCGCCGCGATCCCGATCGTGATCACGATCGCGATCAGGGTGCGCCGGATGATGTAGCCGGTCACAGGGAGGTGGGCGGCTCGGCCGCGGGAGCCGCGCCTACTTCTTCTTGTTGACCCACCAGAACTGCGGCCAGAAGGCGTACTGCGTCAAGCTCAGGTATGACGCCGGCGCTCCTCCGACCCGCTTGGAGACCGCCCAGATGTAGTCGGAGTTGGGCAGGAACAGCGCGGGCAGGGCCTTCGCCTCGTAGGAGGCCTCCTGGGTGACCGCGTGCGGATTGGAGCCAAACACCGAAGCCCGGATCAGTGCGTTCATCTTCGGATCTCTGTAGCCGCCGCTGTTGAACGATCCAGGGAAGTTGAAGATCGAGTTCTGGGTCGGATACGGGCTGTCCGTGTAGCCGTCGAAGTTCTCGACGCCCCACTTGTTGATGTACTTGGCCACCGAAGGATCGGGGTCGTTGAAGTTGGAGGCGACGTAGTTGAACGTGTCCTGGTGCAGCGAGATGTCGATCCCGGCGGCCTGCTTGGCCTCCGAGGTGACCGCCTCGTCGGTGAGCGGGATGTATGGCCCCGACGCGGAGTTCAGCGTGTACCACGTAAACGAGATCGGAGTGCCTTTGGGAATCCCCGCGCCGCACTGGCTGGGACCGGTTCCCGGGTTCTCGCAGGTGGTGGTGCCATTGGGGACGACATGCCAGCCATGTGACTTCAGCAGTGCGACCGCCTTCGCTGGGTCGTAGGGATATGGAGGATGAACCGAGTCGGCGGGCACGAATGGTGTCTTCGGGACCGACGGGACGGGGCCGTAGGCAAATCCCGCAGCGCCGTGAAAGATCCCGGCGATGATCGCCCGCTCGTTGACGAGGTGCGCCATGGCCTGGCGGAAGTAGAGCTGGGAGACGATCTTGTTGAAGTGCCCCGTCTTGTCCTCGAAGTTCCAGATGTCGCCGACCCAGCCGAAGTCCGGCAGCCCAAACACGCTGTAGCCCGCGTTCTTGAGGGCCGAGACGTTGGACAGCTGCGAGAAGTCGACCGTGCCGATGTCGAGCGTCCCTGTCCGCATCGCGTTCAGCATCGGGGTGATGCCGGTGTAGGTCACGCCCTGGATCGTGTGGACGTAGGGCTTGGGGTGGCCGCCGTAACTCGGGTTGGCCTTCAGCGTGAAGGAGGCGTTTACGGGGCTGAAGCTCGAGAGCACGAAGGGCCCGTCGACAATCCTCCAGAGCGGGTTGGTGCCGAAGGTCCCGACCTGGCCGCCTGCCTTGCCGAGGTAGTCGTAGATCCTCTTGGCGTTGGCGGGGACGGTCCAGTCGAGGTGCGGCCCGTGCGGAGAAGTGACGTTCCACGCGTTACTCGGGAGCGCGTAGAGGTTGGTGGCCAGTTGATCGTCGAGGAAGAACCCGGGGTTGAATGCGCGCTTGAGGTGCATGACCACGGTGTAGTTGCCCTTGGTGGTGATGCTGGCCAGGCTGTCGGGGAAGTAGCCGGGGGTGTACGAGGCCCAGTTGGCCGCGCTCTCGTGGACCGCTTGTCGGATCAGCGCGATGTCGAACAGCACGTCCTTGGCGACGACAGGCTGTCCGTTGCTCCACTTGTAGCCCTGCTTGAGCGTGATCGTGACGGTCTTGTTGCCATCACTGAACGCAGGCTTGTTTCCCAGGCTGAGCGCGTAGTCGATTCCGGGGGCGCTTCCGTATGCGGAGTTGTTGTAGAGCGGCAGCCACATGGCCTGCTCGACGTTGTAGTTGTAGGTGCTCGCGTTCCCGGAAGGCACGATCGGGAAGATGTAGTTCACCGTGTTGCCGTTCAATACTCCGAACGTGATGTTGCCGCCGTGGGTGGGCGTGCCCGCGCTCGGCAGCTCCCCGTAGAGGCCCGGCTGTGAGAGCGAGCCTGAGCTCGAGTTCGAACTGCCGCCACCGCAGGCGGCGAGCGCGAGTATCGAGAGGGCAGTTAGGAAGGTGCCTAGAAGGCAGCGACGCGCGAGGGCGCCGAGCTGCGGATGCGGTGGCGCGGGGTCCGGCTCTCCGGCAAACTCGACGACTCGGCTCAGACCCATCTCCACGCCCCTTCCTGAAGACACCAGGCTCCGCAATCTTCAACGCTGGGCGGGATGGTGTCAAGGCGTGCGGACGGGGCTGTGGGCACGGCGTGCGCGGCAGATGCGAGGCGCGGGCGGGCGTGTGGCAGATGCGAGGCGCGGGCGTGTGGCAGATGCGAGGCGCGGGCGTGTGGCAGATGCGAGGCGCGGGCGTGTTATTACACGCGCGCGACGGGCGAGCCAGCTCGGAAGCTGACCCCGAACAACGCCAGCGCAGTCGCCAGGAGCACGATCAGCGACAGGCTCCAGCCGCCGCTTGCCGCGTGCAGCGCGCCAAACATGAACGGTCCTGCCGCGGCGATCAGGTAGCCGACGGATTGCGCCATCGCCGACAGGGCCGCCGCATGACGCGGCTCCTGGACGCGAAGCGCGATGAATGAGAGCGCGAGCACCAGCGTCGGTCCGGCGCCGCAGCCGGCGAGCAGCACCCACAGCAATGAGATCCTGGGGGCCAGCAGTAGCCCTAGGTATCCGGCCACACAAAAGGCCGATGCGAGCGCGGCCAGGGCACGGTGATCGTTTTTACGGTCCGCCACGAGCGGTAACAGCAGCGTCGTCGCCAGCGCGATGAGCTGATAGCCGAGTAATTCGAACCCCGCCGCGTGGGCGCTCAGGTGTTGCGTCTTGAGCACGGTCGGCAGCCAGCCGATCATCACGTAGAAGCCGAGCGACTGCAGGCCCATGAAAGCCGTCACCTCCCACGCGACCCGCGAGCGCCACGGCAGGGGTGTGCGGGCCGCCTGGTTTTCGGCGGAGTTTGTTGTTGTCAGGGCGCGGGGCATCCACAGCGCCAGTCCAGCGATCACGAGCACCGCCCACGCCCCGAGCGATGCCCGCCAACCACCGGGCAACACGTCTGCGAGCGGCACGGCGATGCCGGAGGCGACCGCCGCCAGCAAGCCCATGGCGGTGGCGTAGACCGTCGTCATGCTCGCTTGTCTGCCGGAGAAGTGCTGCTTGACGAACGCCGGAAGCAGTACGTTGGCCAGGGCGACGCCCGCGGCCAGCAGAACGGTTCCGGCGAAGAGCGTCGCTGCCGACGGGAGCGAGCGAACGATGATTCCTGCGAGGAGGGCGACCAAGGCCGCGAGCAGCGCGCGTTCCATCCCGATCCGCCGCGAGAGCCTCGGCGCGTAGGGCGAGAACGCCGCGAACCCGAGCACGGGGAGCGCGGTCAACACGCCCGCCTCGGTCCCCGACAGACCGTAGGCGTGCGTGATGTCCGAGAGCACCGGTCCGACCGCGGTGATCGATGCCCGCATGTTCGCGGCGATCAAGATGATCCCCAGGAGGAGCATTCGTCTGTGGCGTCAGCGCGGGTCTGCGGGCGCGACCGGCTCGGGCGTGGGTTGTAGGCGACGATGGGCGTCCGGTCCCACTCGGGGTGTTTCGGGTCGCTCCTCGTCCAGGCCATAGCGCCTCAGCGCGGGGAAGGCCAGCACGATGCCAGCGGTGCCAAGCAGGCAGAGCAGGCCACCGGAGACAACCGAGAAGCGAGCGCCGGCGGCGCCCGCGACGGAGCCCGATTCGATGTCGCCGAGACGAGGGCCACTGGTCACAACCAGCGAGAAGACCGCCGACATGCGGCCGCGCATGTTGTCGGGCGTGACGGTCTGATTGATCGTCGTCCGGCAGACGGCACTGACCGAATCGGCCGCGCCGGCGAGCGCGAGCAGCGCAGCGGCGATCCACAGCGAGCCGGCGAGGCCGGCGACAGCGATCGCTGCCCCCCATGCGACCACGGCCCAGATCACGATCAGGCCGAGGCGACGGGCGTGGGTGAGCCAGCCGGTGGTGAGCGCGGCGATCGAGGCTCCGACCGAGACCGACGCGTAGAGGACCCCCGTCCCGCTCGCGCCCGCGTGATAGACACTGACCGCGAGGACCGCGAACAGGGCCCGCGGCATGCCGAAGGTCATGGCTACGAGGTCGATCGCGAACGACCCAAGCAGCGCCTGGTTACCGCGGACGAAGCGCAGACCATCGGCTATCGATTTCCGAACCGGCGGGTGCTCTTCGACGCGCATTGGGTATTGCGGGCCGATGGCCCAGGCGCCGTAGACCATTGCCAGGCAGCTGATTGCGTCCGCGGAATACGCCCAAGGCACTCCAAAGGCGGCGATGAGCAGTCCGCCGAGCCCGGGGCCGACGACCATTGTCACCTGGTAGAGGCCATAGTTGACCGCGAGTGCTGGGCGCAGCTGACTCGGGTCGACGAGGTTGGGGATGATCGCCGAGCGGGCGACGTTTTGAATGGCCGCGAAACCGGCCATGATCGCCGCGAGCACATAGAGGAGCGCGACCGGCGGGTGTCCGATGAAAGCCGCGGCAGCGAGCGCTGCTGCCGTCAGGACGAGGCCAATTTGGTCTAGCAGGAGGACTTTTCGGCGATCCATCCGGTCTGCGATTGCCCCACCAAGCAAGGAGGCCGCCACGAGCGGCCCGAGCTCGGCCGCGCCGAGCAAGCCGACCAGCAGGGCCGAGCGCGTCTCGATGTAAAGCTGAAACGGAAGCGCTACGAGAGTTGCCTGCGTGCCCAGGTTCGACACCACGTTGCCGAACACGACCCGGCGCAGGTCCCGGCTTTCTTTTAGGGCGCTGAGGTCCGGGCGGAGCTTGCTGAAAAGCACGGAGGGCAGGCTACCCGGGGGGGCCGGGGCTCCCGTCCGCCGACAGCTACAACCCGCGCCTACGCGCCAACCGGCTCGCGGCTGCCCGATCCCGCCGCCGGGATCGCCGACCCACCCTCGGGGTCGAATAGCTGCACCTTGTCGAGCGCGACGGAGAATGTCGCCTGCTCGCCCTGACGGATCGCGCTGGCCGGCTCGACTCGCGCCACCCCCTCGGTCATCATTGCCGTTGGCAGGTCGCCGGC
>JAVKSP010000116.1:0-9064 GCA_039583645.1 Solirubrobacteraceae bacterium | reverse complement strand
CGACCGTGGATAGTGCATTCCGGCTCGAGGACTGGCGATCCGCTCATTCTACTCCGTCTAAATGGATACCCCACTTGTCCGCAAATGTCCTTGAGATGTCCGGGCCGCACGTCCATCGTGTCGGCCATGCAGGACCACACATCCACACTCCTCCCCTACCGGTTCCCACCGACCGTTGGGTCCGCTTCGTCGGTCGCCAGCTTGACCAGCGATCAGGTCATGACCGCCTCCGAGGTCGCCGATCTACTCCAGCTGCCCGTATCGACCGTGTACTACCTGGCGCGCCGCGGCCAGCTGCCCGCGCACCGCTTAGGCCGCGCCTGGCGTTTCTTTCGCCCCGCCTGGAGGCGCTGCTCAATGACTAGCCACAGACCGACTGGCCCGGGCACGTCCCGCCATCGCGCAACCACGGTGATCGCGGAGATTCGCAGAGCTCGGCCCCTGAAGCGACGGCAGCAAGCGCTCAGATCGCCGGACTCTTTCGGACATCTTGGACAGCACGGCTGTGCGTAGAGTGTGGTGCTGCTTGTCAGCGGAGCACAGGGGACTGGCACGAGGGGGCGTCTTCCGGGGTCGCCGGCCAGCAAAGCTTGGGCCGCGGCCGCCAACAGCACCTGTACCTTGCGCTCGACGTGGGCGGTGGCAATCAGAAGATCGAGCAGCGAGTCATGAGTGCGGCGGAGGCCGCGTTGGCGGAACGCAAGTTCGTGACCGCGATCGACGTGCTCGTCGGCGTCGGCTGGCTTGAGCCGCGGCGAGTGGATGAGTGGCGCCAGGGGCGCATCGACTACCTGGAACGAGCGACGACCGCGAGTCTGCGGAAGATCTCGACCGCGTTGCGGTGCTTTCGCCGCTGGGCGCGGTCCCGCGGCCTGAGACCGAGCGAGGTGGCGTACGTGGCGCGAACCCGCGACCGGCGCCAACTGCAGTTCTCGAAGTCGGGCGACCCCGGGATCGAGCGCGCATACCGCACGCATTGGGTCTCTGGAGAGCTCTCGGAGCGAACGCGCGCCAGGCTGGTTGAGCGCGGGAGCCGTGCGCCCGACCTGGTGGTCGTTTCGCCGGTCAAGGACTGGACGTGTTCTGTGTGCGGGGGCGACAGCCGTGGATGGTTGACGATGGAGGACTCGGGCCCGGTTTGCATGGGCTGCGCGGACATGGGTCATTTGGTATTCCTGCCCTCCGGCGATGCGGCGCTGACCCGACGCGCGAAGGCGAAGAGCCGTCTGTCGGCGGTCGTGGTGCGCTTCAGCCGTGCGCGGCGCCGGTACGAGCGCCAGGGGATCCTGGTCGAGGAGGACGCGCTCGAGCGCGCCGAGGCGGAATGCCTAGCGGACGAGGAGGCCCGCGCCAGACAGCGCGAACGAGAAGCGCAACGGCGCGCCCACCAAGATCTGGAACTGCAAGGCCGGATGGCCGAGGAGATCGAGCGTCTGTTCCCCGGCTGCCCGTCTGGTCGGGCGCGGTCGATTGCCGCTCATGCCTCGGTGCGCGGCTCGGGCAGGGTGGGTCGTTCGGCCGCGGCACGCTCCCTCGACCGCGAGGCCATCGAGCTAGCGGTCGCGGCGGCCGTTCGGCACGAAGACACCCGCTACGACGAGCTGCTCATGCGGGCCGTGGAGCGGACACAGGCGCGCGCCGAGGTCCGCGACCAGGTGGCGAGCGTGCTGGAGCGCTGGCGACAATGAGCCGGCCGGCCAAGCCACCGATCGAGCACCTGATCGGATCGCTAAGCCGGGACCAGTTAGTCGAAGTTCTGCTTGCCACGCTCGGCCGGCACGAAGACGTCGAGAGCGCGGTTCGCTTGGCGGCGGCGCGCTCAACGCACGACCTCGGCGCGTTGCGCACCGAGGTCGATCGGAGGCTCCGGACACGGCGGTTTCTTGGCTATTGGGAGGCCATGGAGTGGGCTCGGGCGGCGCGCCCAGTTGTTGCCGAGCTCGAACGCGCCGTGCGCGAGACATCGTCGGCGGACCTGGTCGAGCTCCTGCAGCGGGCGATCGGCCATGTCGTCAAGGTCATCCAAAACGCGGATGACTCGTCGGGCCTACCCGGAGACCTCGCGCGCGAGCTGCTGGAACTGCACGCTTTGGCATGTGACGCCGATGTGGCTGATCCGCTCGAGCTCGCGCAGTGGATGATCCGCTTCCGGTTTGCCGACCAGGACTTCTTCGAGGTCGATCCAGTCAGGTATGCAAACGCGCTCCGCGAGGAAGGACTGGCCGCCTATCGCGAGGCCATCGACGCGATCGACGATGCTGGCTCATTCGCGGTCCGGTACGCGCGCGAGCGGCTCGCGGTGCTGAACCGCGACATCGAGACGATCATCGAGCTGGCCGGCGGCGACCTGCACGTCCCGTACCAGTTCTTCCGGGTAGCCGAGGCGATGGCCGAGCTTGGCCGCGACGACTTGGCGCTCGAGTGGGCGGCTCGAGGAATCCAGGAGTCAGATGGCTGGCAGGTAGGCGTGCTGTACGACTTCGCTTGCGAGACGCATGCGCGACTCGGTGAGCCGCTCGAGGTCCTTAGGCTGCGTCGCGCCCATCACGAGCGGATGCCCTCATCATCCACGTACAGCGCGCTGCGGAAAGCCGCTGAGGAGGTTGACGCGTGGGAGGTCGAGCGCGAGGCGGCCCGGGCAGCGCTCAAGAGGCGCGATGCTCGCGGCTTCGTGGATGCTCTGCTAGGCGATGGCGACTCGAACCTCGCTTGGGAGGTGGCGGTAGCTGCTCGCGATGAGATCGACGCCGATCAGTGGCTGCGGATCGCCGAAAGTCGCGAGGCGAATCATCCTGCGGATGCCCTGGTCGTCTACCAGCGCGTCGTCGACGAGGTCCTGCAGGAGCCCGACCGGCGCGCCTACGCGAAGGCGGTGCGCCTCCTCAAACACGCTCGTTCAGCCGCCGAGAAGGCCGGCAAGCGCGAGGCATTCACGGACCACTTGTCTCGTGTGCGAGAGGAGTACCGGCGCCGCCCAACCCTCATGGCGATGCTCGAGAAAGCGAGCTTCTGAACGCGTCGAGAGGTCGAGCGAAACAGTAGGAACTTGAACAAGCACTGCCGTCGCGGACGGGCCGAGGTTCGAGTTCGCCAGCGCACAGGTGTAAGCGGCGCCATCACGCACGCATCGGGATAAGTGCTTTGTCGCGAAGCCGTCGTCTGTGCCCGCGCGCTTGAGTGCGCGGATCCGTCGCATTGCGAGCGTGCGCTTGAGCGCGGCGCGTGCCTGGACAGCAAGCGTCCGAAGACACGCTGGCCGGCCACGGCGCGACCAGCATGCGAGGATCGGCTTCTCGGATGCGGCGGTCAAAATTCCTCCGATGAGGACACAGCCCAACACCTACACGGCCTACAGCATCGGGTGCGCCGGCGTATGGGGCGCCATCCTCCTCCTCGCGCGTCGCCGGTTGGATTCTCAGGACTGGAACACGCTTCGGCTCGTGTGCAGCGGGTGGTGGATGGGATGGACGTCGGCGACGATCGCCCGGATCGGCTATCCACCGCCAAAGCAGCTCACGCCTGCGGGCGAGAAGAGGCTCCGCATCGGGTCGATCGTGCTGGTCGCGCTCGGCCTCACCAACACGGCGCGCATCCTTGTCAGCGGCAAGCTCCCTCAGAAGCCGGCGCCTGAGCTGAGACCGTAGGAGCCCAGCCCGCGCGTCGGCTGCCAGACCTATCAGCACCCACATCCACGCCACCACGCCCGATCAGGGAGCGCCTCCAGCCACCACCACGCTGTTGCTCGCCTCCGGCATTCCGAGCGTATGGACGGCGCCAAAACGACACGCCCGCTCGGGAAGGATCTCGACAGCCATGGCTCGCCCGAGTGGGCGCCCATGCCACGCTCGACGGACGCAGCTCTCGTTCGGACAGTGGCGCCTGCCGCCGTCGCCAAGCATGCGCCCCGGACTCTGCGGAGCGAGGTCAGAAATGCGGGCGCGCGGCCAGAGCGTCACGATTGTTTCCATGCGTCCCGCGGCGCTCCGCGATCACTGCCTGTCTTTCACCGGATCGGTGGAGACGTTTCCGTTTGGCCCCGCGACGTCCGTTTTTAAGGTTGCAGGGAAGATGTTCGCTCTATCTCAGCTGGCTCAGCGCCCTCTGCGCGTCAGCGTGAAATGCGAGCCGCAACTTGCCGAGCAGCTCCGCGAAGCTCACGCGGCGGTCGGCCCGGGGTACCACCTGAACAAGAGGCACTGGAACACCGTGATCCTCGACGGATCCCTATCCGAGCAGGTGATCAAAGACATGATCGAGGATTCCTACGATCTCGTCGTGAGCCAGCTTCCGGCGGTCCACCCTACATGGAAGATCCCGACGGCCACCGCGTGGAGATCTGGACCCGAAACATCGCCACCCAGACCCAAGCCGGCCCTCCACACCACGTAAACGCCGACGACCACGACACCGAATAGCACTGCCACGGACTCGCGGACCTGCTCGCGTCGCATTGCAGTCGTCAGATTTGCGCTGCGCCGTAGCCAGACGCGAGCGTCGCGCTTTCCGCGACGCGCAACGCGGGGCTTCGAGGGGCGGACGTTGAGGTGCCCGTAGCCGGAGCAGAGCAGGACGTAGCCAGGCGTAGATGCCCGTGGTCCAGGTGGAGGCCGGTCGACGAACAGTCGTGTCGGGAGGAACGGCATCGTCGACTGTCAGGTTGGTGGGGCGGCGCGTGTCTAGGAGGTATGTACGTCATCTATCTCGCTATCACGATCCTGGCGGCCCTCGCGAACGGTTATGCCGCGTCGTTGAACTTCGTTAGCGCCGAGTCGATCAAGCTCGTCGCTGACCGAGTACAGGTCTCGAGAGGGTGGATGGTCCCGCTCGGCGCGTTGTTGGCATCGGGCGCCGTCGGACTTCTGGCAGGCTTCGCTGTGCCGGCGCTCGGTACGGCTGCGGCGATCGGCTTGGTCCTGTACTTCGTCTGCGCTGTGACTGCTCATCTGCGAGTCCGCGACCGCCAGCTCGGCGGAGCTGTGTTCTTCTTGCTCCTGGCGGCGGCGGCCCTCACCACTGACCTTGCCTACCACAACCACTGATGAGCATCTGAGCGCGCGAGCGTGGAGCTGGCGATGAACGAGTGCGAGTGGCTGACCGAGCGGTTCGAGCAGCACCGAGCGCATCTCCGGGCGGTCGCCTACCGGATGCTCGGAACGGTGAGCGAAGCCGACGATGCACTGCAGGAGGCATGGCTGCGGATTCGCGACCACGATCCAGCGCCCGTCGAGAACATGCAGGCCTGGCTGACGACGGTCGTCGGCCGGGTGTGCCTGAACATGCTGCGCTCGCGCAGGGCGCGACGCGAAGAGCTTTCAGCACACGTCCCCGACCCGGTGGTCAGCTTCGCGGAGGACGGACCCGAACATGAGGCGCTTCTGGCCGACTCTGTCGGTCTGGCCTTGCTGGTGGTGCTCGACTCGCTGACTCCCGCCGAGCGACTCGCGTTTGTACTGCACGACGTGTTCGGCGTGCCTTTCGTCGACATCGCCTCCGCGCTCGATCGCTCCGAAGCGGCCGCCCAGCAGCTCGCCAGCCGCGCCCGTCGGCGTTTGCGCAGCTCGCCCGAGCCAGACCGTGACCTCGCGCGGCAAAGACGCGTCGTCGATGCGTTCTTCGCGGCTTCGCGCGACGGCGACTTGGATGCCCTCCTGGAGGTGCTCGACCCCGACGTCGAACTGCGCATCGACGGCGGTGTACTGCGCGCAGAGGCCTCGACCGTGATGCACGGCGCGGAGGCTGTCGCCGCGCACACGGCGACCTACTCAAAGCTCTACCCGTTCGTCAGACCCGCGCTCATCAACGGCGCCGCCGGGGCCGTGGTGGCGCCCCACGGCCGCGTGTTCTCGGTGATGGCCTTCACCGTCACGAACGGCAAGATCGTGCAGATCGACGCGCTTCTCGACCCGGAGCGTCTTGAGCAACTCGATCTCAGGATTCCGCCGATGGCCGACCAACACAGTTGAAGCTCAGGCGAGCTATCCGCGCGAAGCGGGCCCGCAATAGGAGTCGAGCAGATGCTCGTCACGCTCCGAAAGCACGAGCGACCGCGTCGGAGTCTGAGTTATGCTCTCGCGATGCTTGGCTCTCTCGATTTCGTGTCGGTTCCGTCGCGGGATCCCGATCGAACACGAGCGTTCTACGTCGACACGCTCGGCCTGAAGCCTGACGAGAAGACGCGGTATGAGTTCTGGGCGGGGAGCACGTGCTTCTGCATCTGGCAGCCTGAGCGGATCGGCTGGAAGTGGGCGCCGCAGAAGAACGGTCACATCGCATTTCACGTAGAGGACATCGCGACCGCACGGGCAGAGCTTGAGGCCAAGGGGGTCGAATTCGCCGGCGAGACGTTCGACACAGGCGTCTGTCACATGGCGTTCTTCGCCGACCCGGATGGCAACGATTGCATGCTGCATAGTCGGTATGCCTCCCGGGCCTGACGCGCCACCCGCCGCGACACGACATCGGGTCCCAAGAAATCACGCATGCCCTGCTGGCCGCGCATAGGGAGATTCGGAGCCGAAGGGTTCGAAGGAGCGAGGCGCGAGGAAAGGAGCACTTCGAGGTTGTCGGGGAGCCCCATTCGCGGCGCTCGAGCGTGGCCGACGCTACTGCGACCCCGGCCGGATACCGTAGTTGGCGAGCCCGTGTGAGACCAGCTGGAGCGCCTGCTGGGTTTGGCGGCGTACGCGGCGAGCGAGGGTGGGATTGCGGGTGCCGGCAAGGATTTGGCGGCGGGAGAAGTCGACTGATGCCTGGTGGATGCCGATCAGGGTCCGCGCTACGACCCACGGCTCGATGTCGTCGGCGGTGGCCTTCGTCTCCGTGGCGAGGAAGACGGCGAGCGCGTCGGTGTACTTGGCGTAGACCTGCTGTTCGCGGGCGAGCAGAGCCGGGCTCTCGACGATAACGCGGGTGATTCTGGCGAGGTACTCGACCTGCTCGGGGTCCCGGGAGGCGAGCAATCCGCGCGGAGCAGTGACGAACCGGCCGAACGCCTCCAGCACGGATTCGCCCGGGGGTCGGTCGCGGATGCTTGAGAGCAGTTCTTCCTCGAACGCCTCGAGGCGGCTGTAGAAGATGTCCTCTTTGGTGGGGAAGTAGTTGAACACGGTCGCTTCCGAGACCTCCGCCTCCGTGGCGATGTCGGCGACCGGAACGGCCTCAAATCCACGCTCGGCGAACAGCCGTCGCGCTGTCTCAGCGATCAGTTCCCTGGTGCGCGCTTTCTTGCGCTCCCGAAGGCCTAGTACGGCGGTCATCGGAGGCAGTCTATCAGAAAACCTTGACAGACCATATATTTAGAGTTACTATAAATTTCAGGAGACACGATAACTCTACGAGAACCGGAGAAGAGAAGGTGCTCGAACTGGGCGTCGGAAACAGCCCTCAAGCGCGCGGCAAGGTCGGTGTCGCATTCTGGGCGATCGTGCTGGCGATGCTGCCGGGTGTGCTGGATCAGACGATCCTGGCCACAGCACTCCCGACGATCGCATCTGACCTGGGTCGGCTTGCCGACATCTCATGGGTGGTGACCGCCTACGTGGTGGCGGCGGCGGCGTTCGCGCCGCTGTGGGGGAAGCTGGGCGACCGGCAAGGCCGAAAGCTCGTGCTGGAGGCATCGCTTTTGATGTTCTTGGCGGCCTCGGCGGTGTGTGGGATGGCGCAAAGCCTGTGGATGCTCGTCGCGGCCAGAGCCATCCAGGGCGCTGCGGCGGGCGGATTGATGTCGCTGGCGCAGGCCGCGGTCGGCGATCTCGTCTCCCCGCGCGAGCGCGGGCGCTATCAGGGCTACCTCATGGCCGCGTTCGCGCTGGCCGCAGCGCTCGGTCCGCTGCTGGGCGGGGTGTTGGTGGATCACGCGAGCTGGCGGTGGGTGTTCTACGTGAACCTCCCGGTCGGCGCGCTTGCGGTGCTCGGGCTGCACCTGCGTCTCCCGGCGGTCGAAGTTCAGCCTCCGCGAACCCGCCTCGATCTTCCTGGCGCGGGCCTGATGGCGGCGAGCGCCAGCGCGCTGATGCTGGCTTGCATCTGGGGAGGGCAGCGCTACGACTGGCGCTCGCCCCAGATCGTCGCGCTGCTGGGGGTCTCGGCGGTCCTGGCCGTCACGCTGCTCGCGCACACCAGACGCGCCGAGGACCCGATCGTGCCGCTCAGCGTGATCGGCAACCGCCCGGTGGCGCTGGCGAGCGCGGCCCTGTTCCTGGTCACCGCGACGATGTTCTCGATCACCGTGTTCGTGCCCGTGTTCCTGCAGACCACGACCGGCGCGTCTCCGACAGAGGCCGGATTGCTGCTCATCCCGATGATGGTCGGCATCACACTGTCGACTAATGTCGCCGGCCGGCTGATCCAGCGCACCGGACGCTACAAGCTCTTCCCACTGCTCGGACTGGCGCTGATCTCGGCGGCCCTGTTTGCGCTCGCAGCGCTAGTCGAGCAACCATCGCGGATCACAACCGGCATTGCGCTCGCGGTGTTCGGGCTGGGCTTCGGGATGGTCGGACAGGTCCTGATCATCGCGGTGCAGAACAGCGTGAAGGGCCGCGAGCTCGGGCTGGCGATGGCCGTCACCGGGTTCTTCCGGGCACTCGGCGGAGCCGTCGGCGCCGCAACTCTGGGTGCCGTCTTCGCCAGCCGCATCGGACACACCGGCAGCGGCACGCTCACGCTCGCCCACGCCGGGCGCCTGCACGTGATCTCCGGAGTCCACACCGTGTTCCTCGCCACCGCGCCTGTCGCCCTGATCGCGCTCCTTGTGGTGCTCGCGCTCAAAGAAGTGCCGCTACGCGGACCCAACTCGCCCGCCCCATCGGGGCGAGGTGATCTACAGGGAGCAGGACGGCCAGAGCCCGTGGGAGCGACACGATGAGCGCTCTCGCATTTGTCCGTCTCCTGGTCGTCCCCGGCGCGAGCCTCTACGACTACCTCATGTTCGGCCACGTCCTCGCCGCGATGCTGTGGCTCGGCGCATGGGCCGTGCTCAGCATCCTCGCCGCCCAAGCCCTCCGGCAACGAGACCTGGCCTCGCTCGCCAGGTTCACGGCCACGCTCCGGTTCATCGGCCCAC
>JAVKSP010000115.1:0-9080 GCA_039583645.1 Solirubrobacteraceae bacterium | reverse complement strand
TGGTTCTTGAGGATCAGCCGGTTGACCCGTTCCAGGGAGGCCTGGGCGGCGGCGACCTGCTTCATCAGGTCGACGCAATAGGCCTCCTCGTCGGTCATCCGGATGATCCCGTCCAAATGACCCCTCACCGTCTTCAACCGGTTGAGGATCTCGCGTTTATTGAGCGGCAACATCGGGAAACTCCTTCTCTGAGAGCACCCCACCTGGGGTGGGGGTCCCTCAAGGTTAGCGCCGAAACCAACCCATGACGGGCACCGCGATGTGACAAGGAGCCGACCCGATGCCCCCAACCTGGTTGACCGTCCTCGCGTGGACCTCGCTTGCGACCGGCTTTCTGTCGGCCGGGGCGATTTTGTATGACGTCTACCGCCGCGGGCTGCGCCAACCGATGCGCGTCATGGAGGCGGTCTGGCCAATCACCGCGCTGTATATCGGCCCGCTGGGATGGTTCGCCTACGGGCGTCTCGGCCGGGCCAAAATCCGGCCAGGAGCGGAAGCCGGCGAGGAGGAGGTCGCGGAGTGGCAGGGCGTCGCGGTATCCGCCACCCACTGTGGGGCTGGGTGCACGATCGGGGACATCATCGGCGAGTGGGTGGTGTTCGCGGGCTCGCTGACGATCGCCGGCACCGCGCTGTGGCCGGAGTACATCCTCGACTTCGCGATCGCCTACTTGCTGGGGATCCTGTTTCAGTACTTGGCGATCAAGCCGATGAGTGACCTGGCCCCTCGTGCCGTGCTCGCGCGCGCGATCCGCGCCGACACGCTGTCGCTGGTCGCCTTCGAGGTCGGGCTGTTCGGCTGGATGGCGCTGGTGTTCTTCGTCTTCTTCACGCACCCGCACCTCAAGCCCGACCATGCTGCGTACTGGCTGATGATGCAGATCGGAATGGCGCTCGGGCTGGCCACCACCTACCCCGTCAACATCTGGCTCGTGCGCCGCGGCGTCAAGCACCCCATGGGCCGCCCCACGCTACCTGCGGCCGTCCCCGCACGGCGTAGGGCGGTCGAATCCTTTCACCGCTGAGCGGGTCCAACGTTCGCATGCTCCACCCGCCGTCCGGGACTGTGCCGCGGCCGCCGCGCGTCACTGCGAAGGCAGCCGCAACTTCATCCTCCGCGGACGAGGCCACGGTCAGACCGCAGCGACGGGCTCGATTGCTGAGTCATTCGGCGAGGAGACGCCTCGTACGCGACCTCTCCTACGTCCTGATCCTCTCCGGTTTCTGGGTGCTGCTCGATGCCGGGGTCACGCTCGTGTGGCAGGAGCCGGTGACCGCAGCGATCGCGCTGATTCAACGGAGCGAGATCAACACGCAGTTTCTGACGTATCGCCACGCCCCACTCTCAACCCTGGATCAACAGGCGCTCCGCGGCTTCAATGCGACCTCTCAGCGGATCGCCTATCTGGCGCGGCTTGAGCAGCGACGGGTACCGACCGGCGCGGCGATTGGGAGGATCCAGATCCCGAAGATCGGCGAATCCTTGGACGTGATCCAGGGGACGAACACCGCGAGCCTCGAGAAAGGGCCGGGACACTATCCCGGCACCGCTCTTCCGGGCCTCGGTCAGACGGTCGCGATCGCCGGCCACCGCACCACCTATCTGGCGCCGTTCCGGCGCATCAACGAGCTGAGACCGGGCGACAGGATCGTTCTGACGATGCCCTACGGCCGCTTCACCTACCTCGTCCAGGCCAAACCGCTCGTGGTGCTCCCGACGGCTTGGTGGATCACGCGCAACCTCGGCTACGAGCGCCTCGTCCTATCCGCCTGCCACCCGCTCTACAGCGCCTCGCACCGCATCGTTATCTTCGCGCGACTGTCCGGCGTGCAGCCGCTGGGGGCCGCGCGATCCACCGCCTGACCTACGCTCGTCGACTACGACAGCGACGCCTGGCCCGAGCCGACGCACATGCCCAGGCAGCCGTCGCGGCCGATCGGCGTCCGCGCACCGCCAGGATCACAGCGCCGTCAACAGGCATGGGCACCTCCTGAGGGGTCGGGTTTCAGAGTCTTCCGGCTGCACGTGCGCCAATGGCGCACGGCGAATGCCGCGGTCAGGAGGAGACCGAGCACGCCGCCGATCAGGAGCGCATGAGCGCCGGCGGTCCCGAGTGCGTACGCCGCGCCGCCGACGCTGGCTGCCCATCCGATGCCCCCCAGCGCATTGAAGGCGGCAAATGTGCGCCAGCGCATCCGGGTGGCGCCGGCCAGCCAGGCGGTGGTCATCCGCGCGAACGGAAGCCAGCGACCGAGGAACACCGTCTTGGCGCCATGGCGCGCGAAGAACCGCTCACCGCACTCGAGCAGCCTATGACGTTGTACGCCGAACCGACCACCACTGGCGAGGAACGGGCGCGCGAACCGGCGACCCAGCAGATAGCCCAGGTTGTCACCGGCGATTGCTGCCGCCGCCGCACCTCCGATGACCAGCGCGATGCTGAGCCTGCCGGATGCCGCAGGACAGATGCGGCGACCAGCGCGGATTCCCCGGGGGCTGGTATGCCGGCAGTCTCGATGAAGATCGCTGCGATCAGCCCAATGTATCCGAGCGCCAGCAGCATGTGCCTATTTGACCGCTTGCATCGGGCGACGATTTCTCACCCGGCTGACGCGCGGTCACCGACGCTGCCGTCATCGACGGCGATGACTCGGGCCCCATCCGGGCTGGCAAGCGCTGCCGCCGTCCCACCGACCAGGCCAGGCTGCGGCAGCGCCAACGGACGCCGGCGCCGCCGGTGGCGAACGGTCGAGCCGGTCGGCGATGGCGATCGATCGCTTCCTGCTTCGGAGCGCCCGAACACCTCGTCCTCGGTCTGGCCCTGCAGGAGCGCCTCGAACTGCTCCTTCTCGATCGTCTCGCGCTTGATCAGGATCTCGGAGAGCTTCTGGAATGACTCGAGGTGCTGGGAGAGGATGTCCTTGGCCTGCACGTGCGCGGACTCGACGATGCGACGGATCTCGTCGTCGATCTCCCGCGCGATGTGATCGCCGTAGTCCGGCTCGGCGCTGAACTCCCGGCCCAGGAACGGCTGGCCGCGGTCGTGGCCGAACACCCGCGGGCCGAGCTTGTCCGACATGCCGAAGCGCATCACCATCTGCTTGGCGGTGTGCGTGACCTTCTCCAGATCGTTGGCCGCGCCGGTCGTCACCTCGCCGAAGACGATCTCCTCGGCCGCCCGGCCGCCGAGCGTCATGGCCATCGTGTCCAGCAGCTCGGCGCGGGTGGTGAGGAACTTGTCCTCGCTCGGAAGCGAGATCGTGTAGCCGAGCGCCTGGCCGCGTGAGATGACGGAGATCTTGTGGATCGGATCGGCGTTGGGCAGGTAGTGGCCGGCGATCGCATGGCCCATCTCGTGGTAGGCGGTGATCCGCCGCTCGCGCTCTGACATCACCCGGGCCTTGCGCTCCGGGCCGGCGATCACGCGCAGCGCCGCCTCATCGAGGTCGCGCTGGCAGATCGTGCTCGTGCGCCGCCGCGCGGCGAGCAGCGCCGCCTCGTTGATCACGTTTGAGAGGTCGGCACCGCTGAATCCGGGCGTCTGGGCGGCAACGGTGTCGAGATCGATCGCGGCTCCCAGCGGCTTGCCGTGAGCGTGCACGCCGAGGATCTGTCTGCGGCCGATGCGGTCGGGCAGCCCGACCGTGATGTGCCGATCGAAGCGTCCCGGGCGCAGCAGCGCCGGATCGAGCACATCCGGGCGGTTGGTGGCCGCGATCAGGATCACCCCGCTGGTGGCATCGAAGCCGTCCATCTCGACCAGCAGCTGGTTGAGCGTCTGCTCGCGCTCGTCGTTGCCGCCGCCCGTCCCCGCACCGCGGTGGCGACCGACCGCGTCGATCTCGTCGACGAATACGATGCACGGCGCGCTCGCTCTGGCCTGCTCAAACAGGCTTCGCACGCGCGAGGCGCCGACGCCGACGAACATCTCGACGAAGTCCGATCCCGAGATCGAGAAGAACGGAACCCCCGCCTCACCGGCGACCGCGCGGGCCAGCAGCGTCTTGCCTGTGCCGGGCGGCCCATACAGCAGCACGCCCTTGGGGATGCGGGCCCCGAGTGCGCCGAAGCGGCGCGGGTCCTGGAGAAACTCCCTGATCTCGCACAGCTCCTCGACCGCCTCATCGGCGCCCGCGACGTCGGCGAAAGTGACCCGCCCGACCGCGGGAAGCACGTCATTGCGCTGCGGCTTCGCGCGGCCGAACGAGCTGAGCCCGGCCGGCCCATTGCGCATGCGGCGCCCGATCCAGAAGACGAGCCCCACGAACAACAGCATTGGCAGGAGGAAGCCGAGCGCGAAGTTGGGCAGCCATGGCTGTCCCGCGCGGCTGTGGACGACGGACTCCCGAGCGCCAGCCTGGTTGAGCCTGTCCAGCAGCGTCGCGTCGGCGCTGTCAGGGACAACCGTCGAGTAGCCGCTCCCGTCCGCCAGCGTCACGCTCAGCTTCTGGGTATGCGTGTCCAGTTGCGCGCTGGTGATCCGGCGCGCCGCGACGTCGTCCAACAGACGTGTGTAAGAGCCTGACGACGTCGACCGCGTGCCCGTATGCGCAGCGAGCAGCGGCACGGTGACGCCGATCGCCACCAGGAGAAGGATCACGACGGTGAGCCTTCGAGGATTCGGTGCGGGCTTGGAGTTCATGCCAGTCCGACGGCAGAGGCGGGCATGAGGATTCACGCCCTTGGGGAATTCGTCGTGCTCTGGCCTCGGGGCGGCACCGGGCGGGTCCGCGGGTGGCGGCCGTGCCGCTCCACTAGCATTTGGGCCTGCGCCCTTGCTGTCGTCCGGATGAGGGAGGTGCCGTCGGGCATGTCACGCCGAAACGTGTTCTCATCGCCGCCGCTGGCGATCGCAGGGATCGTGGTAGGACTCCTGGTCGGGACCGGTCTGCTCATGGTGGCGCTCGCGCTGGTGGCGATCGGCGCTGCGCTGAGCGCGCCCACGATCGCTGTGCTCGCCCTCGCAGCGGCGGTGGGCTTCGTGCTCGACACGACTTGGCTGTGCCTTGCCGTTCGCCGGCTGGCGAGGTCGGGCAGCGGCGGAGATTCCGAGGACGGCGGGCCTGGGGAAGGCTGGGGTGGGCCTGGCCCTGACCCAGTCCGTCCGTGGTCTCCGTCTGAGGATCCCGACTGGTGGGCCGAGTTCGAGCGCGAGTTCCGTGCCTACCTCGAGGCGCGTGAGCGCGCGCCCGTGGCCGGCTGACCCCCTCCACGCGCGACGGGGAGCCGCCCGTCGGCCGCTCCCCGTGGTGTGGTGGATGTGTGCTTACGCGCTGGCGGGCTCGCCGGGAAGTTCCCGGATTCGCTTGGCCTGGAAGCGCAGCACGTGGATGATCGACGCGAGTCCGAACGCGATCGCGGTCAGGTACATGCCGATCCCCAGTCGCTCGACGCCGGCCAACGCGGTGTAGCGCTGGGCGGAGAGCGTCAGCGCTGCGGCGGTGGCGGGGGTATGAACGTCGAACCCGAAGATGACGTGCACGGCGGCGGCCGCGAGGACAACCATCATGCCCATCATCATCAGGCCGAGGAACACCCAGGCGGTGAGCGGCCGCTTGAGCACCTGAATGCTGCGCCGCGCGGCCTCCTGCACGTCGGCGCCTCCCTTGCGGAAGACGCCGAGGATGCGGGCGATCGCGAACGAGATGCCGGCGAACACGAACGCCAGCCCGCCGATCTCAAAGCCCTGCGCCAGCTGGCGCAGGCGCTCGATGTTGGCGGCGGTGTAGGTGTGGTCGTGGATGTGCACGCCACCCACGATCCCGAGCGCAAGTCCCGCGAGCACACCCATCAAGCCCATCGCGAACGAGGGCAGCACCATGTAGCGGGCGACCTGCTGGATCTTGTTGTAGCCGGGCGAGCGACGATAGGTCTCGAGCTCGAACTCGTTCGGGTTTGTGATTGCCAATGTCGACATGTTCGTCACCTTCCGATCGTGATGATGTCGCGAATGCGACTGAACTGGAATCCGAGCACGTCGCCGATCGAGTACAGCGCCAGTACGATGCCCGACAGCAGTACCCCCAGGCTGAACAGGCCAGCCTGCGGCAGCCACGCGCCCCAGGAGGAGTAGTCGCCGCTCCCGGTCGTGACCAGGAACAGCGCGGCGGTCGCCATCGCGCTCATGAGACCGACGGCCATCAGGCCGACGAACGCCCACACGGTGGAGGGCACCTTGAGCGTCTGCACCGGCACTTCTGTCTCCTCTTGGACCTCGCCACCGCCGCGACGGAGCGAGGACAGGATCGTGCCGAGGATGAACGAGATGCCCGAGAGCATCAGCGCCTCGCCCAGGAACGACGCGGCCGCCGCAGCGGCCCCGAGGTGGGCGAAGGTGCTCGTGCCGATCGTCTTGTTGGCCTGCACGATCGACAGCGCCAGACCGGCGGCGACGACCATCGGCCCATGACCAGCAGCGGCGTCCACATGTACTCGGCGAGCTTGTGGATCCACAGTGCCCCGGGGGCGCGTTCGGTGATCTCGGCGCGACCATAGTCCGTATCGATCTCACCGGCGGTCCGTGCCTGCTCGCCCTCCGCGGATGCCTTCAGGTCCACGAGCGCGACCTTGACGCTGTCGACCCGCATCCACAGGCGGATGATGATGCCCATCAGCGCCACGCCGATCCCGATCTTGATCACGTTGAAGCCCACGAAGTTGAGCCCAAACGACCAGGCCAGCGTGTCCTGCCGGAGATGGTGGACGGCCGTGAGGTCGGCGATCGACGCCGCCAACACCGCCATCAGGCCGAGCACCGCCACCACCAAGCCGGCGGTGTGATAGCTCGACCGTGACCTCCAATTTGCCTTCGCCGACGGCCGACCAACGAGTTGGTAGGACCGCTCGGCGAGTTGGTAGGTTGACATACGTACCTCTCTTTGAGAAGTGGGTTTACGGTACGCAGCATGTGACGGTTAACCGCAGCGCAGGGATTCACCGAAGACCGAATCCGGGGTAATTGCCGCTGTCCGAGCCGTTTGATGCACGATGCACGTACGGGCCGCAATTGCGGCCCGTACGCTGTCTGGGATGTGAGAGGCGCCTATGGGCGGCCGCGTCGTGCGCCTGACGGCCGGTGGAAGCGCGGTGAGGCCAACTCGCTGAGGACGCGTGCGATGGCGCCTTTTGTGGTGCGATCAGGGCGGGCTCCGCTCTTAGCGGAGCGGAACCCGCTGCCGGTGGGGGTGTGGGTATCTCCGCTGCGGATGAGGCGCCTCGGGCTGCCGGGTGGCACGCTCATCGCATCTTCGCGATGTACAGCGGAGCGCGGGTGAGCTCGTTGACGACGAACGCCAGATGCTCGCCCGCTGTGCGCCTGGGCTTGCCGACTCGCGGGGAATCCCTGTCAGTGTTGACCATCTTGTGCCTCATTTCATTTGGGCGATGAGGTTCTGACAGTTAGAAGCGGCGCGCTCACCAAAGGATTCGCCGCCGACGCGGCGTGTCAAAGATGTGACACAGCTGGCGTGTCGCGGCCGGGGTCGGAGCGCGAGCCGGGAGCTGCCTGCGGCACGGGCGAGGCTTGCTGCTCCCCGGCCGAAGACGGCGAGGTTCGCTTTGGCCCGAGGATCGAGAAGCCGATCGGGGCTAGCAGCATGCTGAAGAACGAGGCGAGGATCACCGCGGCGCCGACCGCGTCGGAGAGGATGCCCAGCTGCTTGCCGATCTGCACAGCCGCCACGGGCAGCATCAGTTGCGCGGTCTGAAGCACCCCGGCGGCGGCCGCGTCGCGGGTGGAGTGCCGCAGCCGGTAGAGCCCGGCGGGCACGGCCTTGACGATCACCATCGCTGCGAACAGCAGCGGCACGAGCACGAGGCTCTTGTGGTTGGCGGCCAGCGCCGGGATGTTGAGGTTGGCGCCGGTGACGATGAAGAAGATCGGTACGAAGAAGCCGTAGCCGACTGCGTCGAGCTTGACCGTGTACAGCGGATGCTCGCGCTGGACGGCGAGCGCGGCGACGATCGCGCCGGCCAGGAACGACCCCAGGATTAGCTCGAGCCCGAGCCGGTCGGCGAGCGCGGTGAAGCCGAGCAGCAGGGCGAAGCTGGCGCGGATTCGCAGCTGAGCCGTGGAGCCCGCGTGGCGCTCGATCAGCCGCCCGACCGCGGCGAGACGGGTGGCAAAGCGCACGCCGAGGAACAGAACCAGCGCGAGGAGCACGATCAGCCCGACGAGCATCGCGCGGGCGCCCGCGCTGGAATGGTGGTTGGTGGAGAACAGCAGGGTGACGATCAGGACGGTCGAGAAGTCGGCGACCGCGGCTGAGACGATCAGCGTCTGCCCGTAGCGGCTGTCGTGCAGGCGGCGCTCCTTGAGCACGGAGAGGACCACCCCGAGCGAGGAGCCGGCGAGGATCGGCGCCGCCAAGGTGACTCCCGGCAGCAGCCCGGCTGCGGTCAGCCCGGCAGCGATCGCAAATGCGAGCGCGAGCCGGATCGCGATGCCGACCAGCGCGACTGCGAGCGGCGCATCGAGGATCGCGCGTGAGCCCTGGCCGAGTGGCAATCGCATGAGCCGGAAGTCGACCTCGGTGCCGGCCAGGAACAGCAGGTAGGCGAGTCCGAACAGATCGAGGAACTGAAGCCAGGGACCGACGTGGATCCAGTGAAGGCCGCTGCGGCCCAGCACGATGCCCGCGGCCATCTCACCGACCAGGATCGGGACGGGCAAGCGCGGTATGAGCGCGAACAGCAGCGGCACCACCAACGCCGCCAGCGCGACGATCAGCAGCGAAGCGAGTTGCACGCCTTCCATCACATCCACCATCGGCTTGGACGCCGCGAGACACGTTGTGGATTCAAGATCCGCGAGGCGAAGACGTGGCCGTTGAATCCTTTGGCCGCTTCGCGGAGTCAAACGTGCAGGAGCGCTCTTACGAGCGCGATTTCTCTGTACATCCGGACGCTTGGAGCGAACTCAAAATGGAGCGAGAATTCGATGTAGTGGTGATCGGCGCGGGACCCGCCGGCGAGATCGTTGCCGGCCGACTGTCCGAGCGCGGCGGCAAGAGCGTCGCGATCGTCGAGCGCGAGCTGGTCGGCGGCGAGTGCTCGTTCTACGCGTGCATGCCCTCCAAGGC
>JAVKSP010000114.1:0-9114 GCA_039583645.1 Solirubrobacteraceae bacterium | reverse complement strand
AGACGAGCGTTGGGAAGCTCCCGCCACACCAGCTCCATGGCCGTCAACAACGTCGGTAGGTCCTTTGCGCTGTTCGGCCTGCCGACAAATCCCACCGTGGGCTGCTGCGGACTCAGCCCCAAGAGATCGCGTCCTTGACCTCGTAGTTTTTCCACTCGAGCACCGTCGGCAGCTGCGCCGAGCGAGATGCCGTTCCGGATCAGCGACACGCGGTCAGGTGGGTAGCCGAGGCTGTGCAGGAACTCCACGCCGCCCTGTGAGTTTGCGACGGCGTGATCAACCCGACGGCGGATCGCTTGGAGCGTCCGCACCAATAGTGGCTTGCCGCTGTAGTTGCCCGCAGCGCAGCGCTGCGAGATCACGAGACGCGTGTTAGACCAACGCCTTACCGTGAGCGCCGCGATCACGTTCGCTTCATCAAGCCACGAATGCAGGATCGCCGGTTGCCGTGTCGTGTAGAGCCCGTGGAGCCGCCGGGCTCGCCGCCGCCAGTCAAGCGTCACAGGTCGTGGACTGTCAATCAGACGCAATGGCACATCAAGGTTTGCGAATTCGTGGTGGTCGAAGCCTGGGCGAAAGTAGGCAAGCTCAACGTCCCAGAGGCCACGCTCGCGCAGGCCCGCAATCAGATAACGGGCCTGCTTCTCGGCACCCGCGGCGGCAGTCCCGGGGATGAGGTGGACGATGAGCGGGCGTGCGCCGGAGGACTGATCAACGCTGTTCACACTTGGCTCCAAGTCGGGCTGGCATTTCTCGAAAGCGCAGTGTCGCAACTAACTATGTGTGTGGCAGGACATGGTGAAATGGATTAGTTAAACGAGGACACTCACCCTGATCTGCTATCTTCGGCGCGCTTCTTCATGCTCTAGGCAAAAGCGCGGGGGTTAGGAGCTAGATGCGGATCCTTATCACTGGCGGCGCCGGCTTCATCGGCGCGAATCTAGCGTGGACGCTGCACCAACGCGGTGAGGACGTCCGCGTGATCGACAATTTTTCGACCGGTCACCGCGGGAACCTGGATGGGCTCGATGTCGAGGTTGTCGAGGGCGATCTGCGCTCATTCGAGCGCGTGGCGACGGCGTGCCGTGGGATGGAGGTTGTGCTTCACCAGGGCGCACTTCCATCTGTACCGCGGTCGATCCAGGATCCGCTCACCTCTAACGCAGTCAACGTAGAAGGGACGCTGAACGTCATCCTGGCCGCCCGCGACCACGGCGTGCGAAGGGTCATCTTTGCTTCTTCAAGCTCGGTCTATGGAGATTTGCCCGGTATGCCGCGGCGCGAGGACCAGCCGCTCGCGCCCCGCGCTCCGTACGCGGTCGCAAAGCTGGCGGCGGAACGATATGTCCTGGTTGCCAACGACGTCTACGGGCTCGAAACGGTCGCCTTGCGCTATTTCAACGTGTTTGGCGAACGACAGGACCCGCATTCCGGCTACGCGGCCGTGATCCCGAAGTTCATCAGGCTGATGCGCCAGGGCGAGCGGCCCTCCATCTTTGGAAACGGTGAAAACTCTCGCGATTTCACGCACGTCGCCAATGTGATCGCAGCAAACTTGCTCGCGCTCGATGCGCAGGAGGCCCCTGGCAAAGCGATCAATGTCGCGATGCAGAACTCGCACTCCTTGAACGAACTGGTCGAGACCCTGAACCGCTTGCTTGGGACCACGCTGGAGCCGCAGTACCTGTCACCGCGCTCTGGCGATGTTGCTCACAGCATGGCGGACATCTCGCTCGCCAAGCAGGTTCTCGGCTACCGGCCTAGCGTTGACTTCGTGGCCGGGCTGGAGCGCACGATCGAGTGGATCGCCGGGGGCCTGCGCGCCCCAGGGGGCGATCCCGTCGCGGTGCCCCCCGTCAAGGGCGCCTGAGTTGTGTGGCATCGCCGGCCAAGTTCGACCTGACGGCCTGGTCGAGCCCAAGCTGATCGAACGAATGTGCGCCGCGATCGAGCATCGCGGGCCTGACTCACGTGGGGTGTTCGTTCAACAGGGCGTCGGGCTCGGCATCCAACGGCTACGGATCATCGACCTCGAAACGGGCGATCAGCCGATCTTCAACGAGGACCGTTCAGTGGTCGTGGTGCTCAACGGCGAGATCTACAACTTTCTCGAACTCCGGGAGGCTCTTGTCCGTGCCGGTCACACGTTTCGGACCCGGACCGACACCGAAGTCATCGTCCATCTTTACGAGGAGGAAGGGCCTGGCTGCGTGAGATCGCTTCATGGCATGTTCGCCTTCGCGCTGTGGGATCTCCGCAAGCGCAGGTTGATGCTCGCGCGCGATCGACTCGGGAAGAAGCCGCTCTTCTACGCCCATCGCGACGACGCGCTCTCGTTTAGCTCAGAACTCGGAAGTTTGCTCGCAGACGAGGAGATCCCTCGAGACATCGACCACCAGGCGCTCGACTGCTACTACACCTATCAGTACATCCCCGCGCCGCTCAGCGCGTTCCGAGCGATCCGCAAGCTTCCGCCCGCCACGGTGCTGACCTATTGCGAGGGTGACCTTCGGCTCGAACGCTACTGGCGCCTCCGTTATTCCCCGAAGCTCGATGTGCGCGACCCGCGGGAGTTGCGCCAGCGTGTGCTGGCCGAGATCGAAGCGGCCGTCAAGCGCCGGTTGATCGCGGATGTGCCGCTGGGGGCGTTCCTGTCTGGCGGGATCGACTCATCCGCGGTGGTTGCCGCCATGGCGCGCCATTCGCACGGAGCCGTGAAGACCTTCTCCATCGGCTTTGCGGACGCTCGCTTCAACGAGCTGCCTTCCGCTCGCCTGGTTGCCGAAAGGTTCTCGACAGAACACCACGAGTTTGTGATCGAGCCCGACGCGATCGAGATCCTGCCCCGGATTGTTCGCCACTATGGCGAGCCGTTCGCCGACTCGTCGGCGATACCCAGCTTCTACGTGGCGGAAGCTACCCGCCGGCATGTCACGGTCGCGCTCAACGGGGATGGTGGCGACGAGTCATTCGGGGGCTACAACCGCTACGTCAGCAACGTAACCGCCAGCCGCCTCACCGCCGCACCCTCTGCGCTGTGGCGATCGCTGGGGGCTGCAGCGGCGCGGCTGCCCGAGCGCTGGGGCACGCAAGCATTTCCCAGGCGACTTCGGCACCTCAGCGCGCTGTCCGCGATGACGGCTCCCCAGCGCTATGCGTACTTCATGTCCATTTTTGATCGAGACCAGCGCGAGCAGCTGTACACGAGGGAATACAGCGAGCTAATCGGCCAATCGCGCGCGCCCGCGATCATCGAGAGCCCGTGGAAGGAGGCCTCAGGCTCGTCGCTGGTGGATGTGATGCTCGAGACTGACGTTGAGACCTACCTCCCAGGGGACCTGCTCGTGAAGATGGACATCGCCACGATGGCGAGCTCACTCGAGGCTCGCTCGCCCCTGCTCGATCATCAGTTGATGGAGTTCGCCGCATCGCTCCCAGCTGAGTTCAAGCTCCGCGGAAGGGACAAGAAGGTGATCCTGCGCGACGCCCTCCGTGAGTGGCTGCCGGGAGAGCTGCTCGATCGCCCGAAGATGGGATTTGTCGTTCCCATCCGTGAGTGGTTCAAGGCTGAGCTACGCGACTACGTCGCAGATGTTCTCTTGGACTCTCGGACACGCGAACGGGGATATTTCCAGGCCACGTATGTCGAGCGTCTGCTACGCGACCACCGTGACGGAATCGAGGACAACTCGGCTCGCATCTGGGCGCTGCTCGTCGCGGAGCTGTGGCACCGGGAGTATCTCGACCGTCCCGCGTCTCAGTCGCTCGTCGGGCGGGCTGGCTGAGGCATTCGCGCGGCGCCAAAGCCGTTGACTATCCGACAGGAACGACGCTGCTACGGCGCAGCCTTCGCAGGATCACGGGAAAGTCGCGTCGGCAGCTGGGTGACATCGCCATGAGGCCTAGCAGATACACCCCGATGCCAAATAGCGCCTCGAGCGCGAGAATCAGGATGCCCACCGGGAGGGAGCGTTGATCTGCGTGAGCCACTCCGTGTTCGGCGAGCAGCAGTAACCCCATCATCACCAGAGCCGCGCCGGCGGGCGGCCAGGCCTCGGCGAGCAGCTGCGATAGCGGCACCTTGGCGACCCGACTGATTCCGCGAATGGCATATGCCGCCTCGCCGATCGCGCTCGCAGCCATCCCTACCGTTACAGCGGTAACGCCGAACGGCACCATGGCGCCGACGGATGCAAGCATCAGTACCAGGAAGACCCCACGCATACGCCGCATCATCTCCGGCCGTCCCGCTGCTTTGAAGACCTCGGTCGCCACGGTGTCGGGTGCTAGGGCCGCGCAGTACACCCCAAGCGCCATTACGGCCTGGCCAGCCAGGTGCCATTTGGCGCCGAATACGAGGACTATCGCGGGGGCACCCAGAGGGATAAGCAGGAATCCCAGCGGAAAGGCAATTGCGCAAGTCCAACGGAACGCCTTGAGCAGCCCATGGCGGAAACGTTCGCGATCGTGTGCGATCCGCGCAAGGGCAGGCAGTAGGCCATAAGCACCGACATCGACGACAGCTGCGATCGGTTGCGACCCGACGCGAATGGCGTAGGACAGCTGTCCCAGCGGTCCAGCTCCGAGAAACCGGCCAACGGCGATCACCGGTATCTCTGCAGCGCCGTGTTCCAGCAGATTGGCCGCAAATATCGGGCGGCCGAACCGAGTAAGTTCGCGCCACATCGCGATGCTCGCGAGTTTTGGACGGGGACGCCAGCGCACGAGCGCCCACGCTGCGGTCGCGTCGACCACGAGGTTTGCGTAGCTCGCGATGACCAGTGCCCATGCTCCCATGTGAGTGAGGGCGCCGGCCACAGCGCTGCCCGCGAAAACGAGTGTCGCGAGGGGATCGATCATGGCGCGTCGGAAGAACGAAAAGCTGCGCTGCAGCCGGGCGTTAGGCACGATCAGTGCGAGGCGCAGAAACATAGAGCCCGCCATAGCCGCCGACATCAGCCCGATCGTGTAACTGTGAAACAGCAGGCCGATCACCGGTGCGCACGCGAGCCCGCCGACCGTGAGGGCAAGGCCTGCGGCGAGGCTTGCCAGAAACGCCGTATTGAAAGCCTCCTCGATCCGGTCCCGGCGCTGGATGAGCGCGGCGAGTAACCCTGACTCGCCGACCATCCAGCCCACGGTTACAAGCACACTGGCTGCCGCGAAGGCGCCGAAATCGGCCGGGGTCAAAAGCCGCGCCAGCACCAGGTAGGTGAGAAGCGAGACGGCCTGGGTAACCGCATAGCTGCCCGCCGCGATCCCGACTCCCCGCACGGCGGCTCCGGCGAGACCGGGAGGGGACGCGTTCTCTTCAAATACCGCGTCTGCCAGCTTGGTGTGGGGCGCTCGATCGCTCGCGAGTGGGCCGGAACCGCCCGGGTCGCCACGAGGCACCGCCCTCTGCGGCGCGGTCATGCGAGCGACTGTGTTCTGGCCGCCGGCGATCTGGAGACTTGAGCGCGAGCGGCCGCCAGCAGCGCCGGACATAGCGCGAGCAGGAGGAAGATCTGCTTGCTGTACAGATCGGACATGAACAGATCCGCAGCCAGGGTCGCCGCGACGGCTATGACCAGCCCACGTGCGAGTAGCTCTTCCGAGCGGCACCCTGCTTCTTCGAATGTCTTCACCGCCGCCCATGCCGCTCGCAAGCAGCCGAGTACCAGGCCGGCAAAGAGGAGCAGGCCCACCACGCCAAGGTCGGCCCAGATTTCGAGATACAGGTCGTGGGCGACCATTGGAGTAGTCACGCTGTAGGCCGCGCCCGTAGTCACTCCTGGCCTGACGAGGTAGTTCTTCGAGGCGAGGATGAAGTTGTTGTTTCCGACCCCGACGACCGGATTCGCTGCGATTGCGCGTTCGGCGAGCAGGAAAGTGGTGGACCGCGGACTCGAAGTGCTGGTGATGTGACTCTGCGAGTAGGCCGGTGCCAAAAAGATGAACCACACGACTAGGAGAGTTGCGCCGGAGGTTCCCGCGATAGCTATGGGGCGCCGCCACCGTCCACCAAGCGCGATCGCTGTGATGGCGCTGAGCGCGACTGCGATTGCTCCACCCCGCGAGGCGGTCGCTGCCAATCCCACCAGTGCGCCGACGGCGGCCGCGACAGCGATCCGTCGACGCAGCCGAGAGAGATGCTCTCCACCGGCGATCACGAGCGCGAGTGCGGCTGCGGCGACCAGCACAGCGGCTGTTTCGTTGGGATTGCCAAGGGCCCCCGTCAGTCTCGAACCGTCGACGTTGTTCCCGCTAACCACTCCGTAGAGCCCCGCCAGGAGGGCGCCGCCAATAAAGGCCGCCATCACGCGGCGAACGTCGGTGACTCGTCTAAGGCCCGTGTACAGGATCGGGAACAGCATCAGGTCCTCCGCCCAACGAAGCGAGCCAGTCAATGCGGTCGAGCGGCTCTCAGCCCAGACTGCACTGAGCAAGCTCCAGGCCAAGAGGGCTATGGCGCACGCAACCAGGGACCGGTGCTCGCGCAGCAGCCCGCGGACCTCACCAACGCGACGGTGGGCCAGGGCGGCGACCCACACCAGTAGGAGGAGACCCCCCAGCGCCTTGGCCGCCGACGCGGCACTGCCTGCCGACAGAATTTCCGCAAACGAGCCAACTGTGAACACCATGATCGCCGTCGTCAGGTCCTTGAACATGAGGACGGCGATCAAGATCCCAGCGACGCCGCCGAGCGCGATCAACGGGGAGTGGCCCGCGACCAGGCCAAAACAGAGGGCCAGGAACAAGCCCGCGGCCAGTACCGGGAGGTTGCGAGCGCTAGCTGCGTATAGCGAGCGTTGGATCATGGCTTCCGGTCTTTCGTGGGCTCAGCCCTGACTCAGTTCGCTCCCTTGTTGTCAATGCTGCCCTTGGGTTTGCTTGGCTTCGCGCGCCCCGGAGTCGGCTTCGTTTCGCTCGCCCCCCCTGGGGTCGGCTTTGCTGAGCTCGCTCGCGCCGAATTCGGCTTCGCGTCAGCCGGCCGCACCGAATTCGGCCTGGCTGCGCTCGGCCGCGCCGAAGGCGGCTTGGGAGAGCTAGACCGTCCCGGGCTCGCCGTGGGAGAGCTAGCGGGCGACGGGCTCGGCTTGGGAGAGCTAGCGGGCCCCCAAGGCATCCTGCCCTGGTTCTCCTCCTTATGGACGCCATTCAGAGGGCGCTCCGCAACGGTCGCGACGCTTCCTCCAAAGGGGGCAACTGCGGCGGTTTGCGCTCCGCGATTGTCGAGCCCGTTCATTCCATTCTTACGAGCCTGCCCCGTCGGATCTGCATGCCCTCCTGACTCTCCGGTCAGGTACGGCTCGACTGGGAGCGTGCGGTCCTGGTCCCCGCGCCGGCGCAGCAGGCCAGCGAACACCCGTTGCTCGCCTCCGCCGCGGTAGTAGTAGTAGCCACCAGGCTCGTGCCCGCCCACGAGCACCACCCCGCTGGGCACAATGCCCTGACGGCCGAGGAGCTCGCCCAGGTCGCTCATTCTGCGCACCTGGCTGTTGCCGACCCGGGCGACGATCAACACGTCATCGGCCTCCTCCGCAAAGGGGAGAGCGTCCGTAACGTCGGTCATCGGCGGCGAGTCGATCACCACGAAGTCGCACATTGATCGTGCTTCGCGCACGAGTTGGCGCGCGGCCTCCGGTGCGATCCGGTCGATCTCACGCATGTCCGCGGTCGTCGCCAGCAGCATCTCCAGCTGCGGGCCGTAGGCGCGGACCCAAACCAGCGCCTCGACCAGATCGACCTTACCCAGCAGGACCTCGGCGAGCCCCCGCGGTGCGCGTACCCGCAAAGTGTGGCCGATGCTCGGCCGGCGCAGGTCGGACTCGATCAGGATCACCTGCTTGCCGGCCGCGACCAGCGACATCGCCAGATTGAGCGCGACCGTCGTCTTGCCATCAGCGGCCGCGTCGCCGGTGATGAGGATCGCGGAGCCTCGCTTGACATCCCCAGCCCTGCTCTCCGGGAGTCTGACTGTGAACCCGGCTCGCAGCGTCCGAAACGCCTCGGCCACAGGCGGAGTCAGCTCGCGTGGTGTCAGTGGCAACTTGCCGGATCGCTGCTTTGGCACCCGAGTCAGCACCGGGAGGTCGTAGATCTCCCGCAGCTGATCCTCGTCCCGAAGCTTGGGGTCGAGCGCATTCATCGCCAGCACCGCAAGCAGCCCGATCACGATGCCCCCGAGCCCCCCCGCGGCCAGGCTCAGCGATCGTTTCGGCGAGGCAGGCGAGCTGGGCGGCATCGCCGGGCTGGAGACGCGCACCGTTGGGTCCGGGCTCGCGCGCAGCGTCTCAAGCACGGCCAGCTGGCTCGCGATCCCGGCGGCTTCACTCGGCGTCAGCCCCTTCATACTCGCCTTCAGCGATGGAATCAGCGTCGCGAGCTGGGCGTGCATGGCGTTTGTGCGCGCCTGGACGGTCTGTTGCGCGAAGGCATTGGCCAACCTTGCAGCAGCGTTCGGCGAAGAGGCGGTGGCCTGCACAGCGATGATCTCGCTCTCCGTCACCGGCGTGGCCGTGATCTCTTTGAGCAGCCCGTTCGGACTGCCGCCAAGCCGTTTTGCGACCAGGCTCGCCACCGTGGGCGAGCCGACGATCTTCGAGACGGTGAGCACGTCGGCGGTGGGATCCGCCGTCTCCCGCACCAATGGCAGTCCCATCAGATTCGGGTCGTCCGCGGACACCGGGGTGACCAGCAGATCGGCCTCTGCGGTGTAGGTCTTGTGCGCGACCGTGACGTATGCGAACGCGGCTACCAGACCCGCCAGGAGAAAGCCGACCAGCATGAGCCAGTGCGACCTGAGCAGGTCAAGGTAGCGCGACAGGTCCGCCCGCTGCGGCCGCGAGGCGAGCCACGAATCGGTGGACCGGGTCGATGTCTTGGTGGACTGCGTCATTTGTGCTCCTAGCGTCGTTGCCGAACGTGGAATCCATTTCTTGATCGTGAGAACCAGGCTTCGCCCAGTCCTCGCCACATGCCCACTCCGAAGGCCATGTGCATTGCCGCGAACGCGGCGGGAAGCTTCATTACGTCTCCAATTGGTGCTGTCGGGATCGCGCAAGCGGTCTCGAAGCACACCGCCGCCGCGTAGGCGCCGAGCGCGGCGCGGGCCGGCGCGCGCAACGGGCG
>JAVKSP010000113.1:0-9283 GCA_039583645.1 Solirubrobacteraceae bacterium | reverse complement strand
ACAGTGGCCCAGGCCGCCGTGCTCGCGACGCGCGCGCCCCTCGCCGCTGCGCCCGGGCAAAACGGACACGGTCCCGCGCTCAACGGTGTGAACGGCGCGGGCCTGACTTTCCCCTACTGGCAGGACTCGTTCGGCTTCCACGCCGCGGGCGTTCGCCATGACACCCTCGACGGCCGGGCCGCGACGACCGTCTTCTACCGCAGAGGCGGCGTGCGGGTGGCCTACACAATCGTCTCCGGGCGGCCCCTCGCCTGGGGCGCTTCGACCAGCCGCGCCTCCATGAACGGCGTCGCGGTGTGGACGCTGAGGGCCCACGGGATGCGCGTCGCGACGTGGCTGCGCCACGGACACACCTGTGTGCTCGCGAGCGCCCGCAACGTCCCGGATTCGATGCTCGTTAGCCTCGCCTCATGGCGCGGCGGCGGACGCTTCTACTGAGCATCGTCTACACGGTCGGCCACTCGACGCGCTCGGCGGAGCAGCTGCTCGAGGTCCTGCGCCAAGCCGAGATCCGGGCGGTGGCAGACGTGCGTGCCTTTCCGAGCTCGCGCCGCCATCCTCAGTTCAACCGCGCCGCGCTGGCGGACTGGCTGCCGGAGGCCGGGGTCGAATACGTGCACATGCCCGCGCTCGGCGGTCGCCGTGAGCCGCACCGCCCCTCTCCGAATCAAGGCTGGCGCGAGCGCGGGTTCCGCGGCTACGCGGACTACATGGCGACGGCGGAGTTCGCGGCAGCGCTGGGCGAACTCGAGCGCCAGGCCGCATCGCAAAGAACCGCGATCATGTGCGCGGAAGCGCTGTGGTGGCGTTGCCACCGGCGGCTGATCTCGGACGCGCTCACGGCTAGAGGCTGGGACGTTGAGCATCTGGGCAGTGGCAGCGCGCCGCAGCGGCACGAGTTGACGAGCTTTGCGCAGCTCGGCGAGGATGGCGTGATTACTTATCCCTCCGGGCAGTTATCGCTTGAGACGACCACCAAGGAGGAGTGATGGGACAGCCAGTCGTTCACTTCGAGCTGATCAGCAAGGACCCCGAGCAGCTGCGCGAGTTCTACTCGCAGCTGTTCGATTGGAACTTCAGCGACGCCATGGGCCCGACCAACTACCGCATGATTGACCGCGACACCAACGACGATGGCGTCGGCATCGCCGGCGGCATCGGCGGCGTGCCCGACGGCTACGACGGCCACATCACCGTCTACGTGGAGGTCCCCGACGTGGGCGCCGCGCTCGACAAGGCAGAGGAGCTCGGCGGCAGGAAGATGATGGGCCCCGACCAGGTGCCAAACGGCCCCGTGATCGGCTTGCTGGTCGATCCCCAGGGCCACACCATCGGGCTGGTGGGAAGCTCCTAAGGCGCCCCTGTCATCATCCAGTCATGTTCGAAGACGACGAAGACCCCGAATTCAGCATCGCGGACACGGTCCGCTCAATGGCGCGCGAGTTCGCCGGCTCGATCGAGCGCATGCTCGGGCAGGTCGAGTTCGACGAGCCGGCTCAGAGCTTCGGCATCGATCCGGACAAGGCGCGCGAGTGGGCGGAGAGCGCTGCCCACTGGCTGCGGTCGCACGTCGAGGAAGCGGGCGACGAGATCGCCGACCGCCTCGCCAAGGAAGAGGCGCCGGGACAGCACCACGAGCCAGAGCAACCGGGCCGCCGCGACGTATCCATTCGCGCGCTGCGCGAGGACCCGCTCCAGGGCCTGGCGCCCAGCCCGCTCGACGTGCCGAGCGCCGAGCAGGGGCTCGCGCTGGCCGCGATCGACTCGGGCCGCTGGACGGTCGAGCCGGGGACCGAGACGCTTGCTTCGCAGGGCGAGGGCCCGGGTCCGAGCGACGCCCTCGGGCTGGTGCGCGAGCTGCGCGTCCGCGACTGGATCACCGCCGAGGGCACCCTGACCCTGGCGGGGCGGCGGGCGCTCAGCCGCTGGCTCGAAGCCTCAGGCTAGGACCGCCTGCATGGCAACGAGAACCACCGCCGAGCGGATCTCCTGGTTCCCGGTGCCATCCGAGGATGAGATCCCCGATGACCTGCAGGGGCTCTTTCGCGCCGCGCGCGAGCGGATCGGCTTCGTCCCCAATGTGTTTCGCGCCTATTCGTTTCGCCCCGAGCGGCTGCGCGCCTGGTTTGACCACTTCAAGCTGCTGCACGTCGAGACGCCGGGACTGAGTGCCGCCGAGCGCGAGATGGTCGCGGTGGTGGTCTCGATGGCCAACGGCTGCCTGTACTGCTTGGTGGCACACGGCGCCGCCCTGCGCGAAGCCTGGCGCGATCCCGAGATGGCGGACCGCATCACGCTTGACTGGCGCCGCGCCGAAGAGCTGACCGAGCGCCAGCGGGCGATCTGCGCCTTCGCGGAGAAGGTCACGCGCACGCCGGTGCAGTGCGAGGAGGCAGACCTCGACATGCTGCGGGGGCTCGGCATGAGCGACGAGGACGTGTGGGATGTGCTCGAGCTGGCGGCGATGTACAACTTCACCAACCGCCTGGCGCTCGCCGGCGGCCAGATCCCCAACCGCGAGTACCACGCGCTCGCCCGCTAGCGCCACAGCTCGCTGAGCGCTCCTCCCACCGGGTCCTTCGAGGGCAGCGGCACCGCGCGGATGTTCGCGAGCACCTCGTCGTGCTCGTCCGGGTCGCCTCGCCGGATGTCCCAGCGCATGCTGTCCGGGTAGGCGCCCACAACCAGAAAGTCCTCACTTGAACCCAGGTTGCAATGGCCGGTCCCCGCCGGCAGCACGAGCACGTCGCCGGCCCGCACCTCGAACTCGCGCCCGCTCGGGCCACCGAGCATCACGCGCGCCGATCCCGAGACCACTCCGAGCACCTCGTGCGCGGTGGAGTGGAAGTGGTGGAAGTCAAAGATGCCGTTGCGCCACGCCCCCAGCCAGCCGTTGTCGGCGAACAGCTCTTCGAATCCATCGCGGTCGCCGTCGTGGTAGACGAGCACGGGCAGGTTCGAATTCGGGATCGCGCCGTCGTCCTCGAAGCGGTGGGTCTCGGGATCACGCACCCGTCACCAGCACCAGCTTGCCGGTGGTCTTGCGTCCCTCCAGATCCTCGTGCGCGCGGCGCGCGTCCGCGAGCGCGTAGCGCTTCCCGATGCGGATCTTCAAGTCCCCCGCCGCCACCAGTTCGAAGACCGCCCCCGCTCGCTCGCGTAGGAGCTCGGGAGTGCGCGTGTAGGTGGCGAGCGTGGGGCGTTGCACGTACAGCGAGCCAGCGGGCGAGAGCATGCCGACGTTCAGCGGATCGGGACGGCCGCTCGCCGAGCCGTAGTTGATCATCCGGCCGAACGGGCGCAGCGCCTTGAAACCGTCGAGGAAGGTGGCCTTGCCGACGCCGTCATAGACCGCGGCCACCCCCTCGCCGCCCGTGAGCTCGCGCACCTTGTCCGCGAAGCCCTCGTACTCGATCACTTCGTCGGCGCCGGCCTCGCGCGCGAGCGCCGCCTTTTCCGCGCTAGAGGTCGTCGCGATCACGCGCCCGCCGCGGAGCTTGGCGAGCTGGGTCAGCAGCAGCCCGACGCCGCCCGCGGCCGCGTGCACGAGCACCCAGTCTCCCTGCTCGATCGGGTAGGAGTCGAATGCCAAATAGTGGGCGGTCATGCCCTGCAGCAGTGTCGCGGCGCCCAACTCCGGTGAGACGCCGTCGGGCACCGGCACGAGCCGCTCGCGCGCGGCCGCCACGCGCTCGGCGTAGCTGCCGGGCACCGCTACCCAGGCGACCCGCTCGCCCGTATCGGCAATGCGGCCCGCGCCCTCGACCCCGATCACCGCGGGGGGCTCAGAGCCATACCCGTTGCCCTCGCGCTCGTACACGTCGCGGTAGTTGACGCCCACCGCCGCGACCTCGACCAGCACCTGCCCCTCGCCGGGCTCGGGGTCGGGGACCTCCTTGTACTCGAGTACCTCGGGGCCGCCGTTGCGTTCGAAGGCGATCGCGTGCATCAGGGCGCCCGCGCGTATTCGATGTCCGGAGCGCCCTCCTCGTTACCGCCTCCGTCGGTCCGCCGCAGCTCCCGAAACCCGTGGCGCAGGTAAAAGCGCTGGGCACCCGCATTTGACACGAACGCCATCAGGCGCAGCCCGCGCGGTCGTTCGCGCTTGGCGACCGCCATCAGCTCGGCACCGATGCCGGCACTCGTCAAATCCGGGTCCACGTACATCTGATCGATCCAATCCTCGGCCAGCACGAGCATCCCAACGGCGGCCCCCGGCGCGCGCTCGGCGAGCCAGCAGTCGCGTTGCGGGACCACGACATGCGCTACCCAGTTGCGCACGTCATCATCGGAGTGCGCCGGCTCGGGAATCGTCCCCGCCGTCGCGGCCGCGTGGCGGGCGCGAAGGTACAGCCCTGCGATCGCGTCGGCGTCACCGGCGCTCGCGCGGCGAACGCTCAGCTGCACTGAAAGACGATCTTGCCGTGCACCTCACCGCTGAGCATCGCCTCGAACCCTTTTCGAGCCTCGGCCAGCGGCAGCGTCATCTGGATCGCGGGCCGGACGTCGCGGCGCACGCATAGCTGGATCAGCCGCTCGAGCTCCTCCCGCGTTCCCATCGTCGAACCGACCACGGAGAGCTGGAGGAAGAAGATCCGCCTGAGCTCCGCGGACGGCGCGTCGCCCGATGTCGCGCCCGATACCACGATCGTCCCTCCGGGCTTCAACGCCCGCACCGAGTGCGCCCAGGTCGCCTCTCCGACCGTCTCCATGACCGCGTCGACCCGCTCGGGCAGCCGCGCCCCCGGCTCGAACGCCTGGTCGGCCCCCAGCTCGACGGCCTCGGCGCGCTTGTCCTCCGCGCGGCTCGTGACCCACACGCGGATCCCGGCGGCATTGGCGAGCGAGATCAGTGCGCTCGAGACGCCTCCGGTCGCGCCCTGGATGAGCACCGTCGCTCCAGGCGCCAGGCGCGCGCGCGTGAACAGCATGCGATAGGCAGTCAACCACGCCGTGGGCAGGCAGGCCGCTTCCTCGAACGAGAGCTCGGGCGGCTTCGCCACCAGGTTGCGGCGGGGGACCGCGACCCGCTCCGCGAACGTTCCCGGATGGCGCTCTGAGAGCAGCGAGCGCCGCGGGTCAAGCGTCTCGTCGCCCAGCCAGGTGTCACTGCCGATCACCGAGTGCACGACGACCTCGTTGCCCTCCTCGTCGACGCCGGCGGCGTCGCACCCGAGGATCATCGGCAGTGCCTCACGGCTCAGCCCGATCCCGCGCAGCGACCACAGGTCGTGGTGGTTGAGCGAGCTCGCGCGCACGCTGATCAGGGTGAACCCGGCAGGGACCTCGGGCTCCGGGCGCTCTCCGATCTCGAGCCCGCGCAGCGGGTCCTCGCGGTCGATGTCCGAGGCAAAGACGGCGCGCACTCACTCCATCTTGCCCGATAAGCAGCGCCCTCGCCGCGCGGTGCGAGAATGCGCGCATGACCGAACTGAGGGCAGCCGCGACCCGCTCGGTGGACGCGCCCCCCGAGCGCGTGCTCGAGTTCCTGCGCGATTACCGCGACGCCCGCCCCCGCATTCTCACCGAGCAGTACCGCGACTATCGCGTCGAGGAGGGCGGCACCGGCGCGGGCACGGTGTTCTTCTACACGCAGCACTCGCCCGGGCGCAGCCACGATTTCCGCCTGCAGGTGGAGAGCGCCGAGGACGGCCTGACCGAGCGCGATGTCGAGTCTTCGTTCGTCTCGACCTGGACGGTGCTGCCCACCGCCACGGGCAGCTCGGTGATGCTCGAGGGGGTTTGGGAGGGCGCCGGCGGGATCGGCGGCTTCTTCGAGCGGCTGTTCGCGCCGATGTCGCTGCGCCGCACCTACGGCCGCGTGCTCGACAACCTGGCGGCCGCGCTTCAGCAGCAGCCGTAGGCGGACACCAGCAACCCCACCCCCGGCTTGCCAGCGAGGTGGGGTGCGTCATGTCCGGATAGCGGACATCTGACACCCCACCCCACAGAAACCCGGGGGGTGGGGTTCGCCATGGTCGCCACCGACCGCACCCTCTGAGCCACCCCCGGGCTGCGGTCAGCCACGACCGCCGACCGCGCCTACAGCTCGACCGTCCCGCTGACCGCCGTCACCGTCGGGCCCCCGACCCACACCGCCCCCTCGTGCTCCTCGACGTACACCCGTCCCGCGCGGCCCAGCGCGGCCCCCTGCGCCGCCACGTACGGCGTCTGCAGCCGGCCCGACGACAGCAGCCACTGCGCGAGGGAGGCGTTGAGGCTGCCGGTCACCGGATCCTCGACTGTCGTATCTCCGAACGGCACGAACGCCCGAACCTCCACATCGGCCGGGCCGCCCTCCAGGTCGGCCGGGCCGCCCGCCTCATGTAGTCCGACCAGTCCGACCGGTACGGTGAGCATCGTCGGTCTGGGTGCGCCCAAAACAGCGGCGGCGGCGGGGAGGAGGAGCGCGACCCAGCCGGGGCCGTTATCGACCCACTGCGAGTCGACGATCGCGTCGCGCTCGAGCGCCAGCGCAGCGACGATCTCCAACAAGAGCTCCTCTTCGACCGGGCCAGACCGCACCAGCGGCGGCGCGGCGAACGACAGCCGGTCCGCCGTCGGGCGCAGCTGCACCAAGCCGGCGCCGCATTCCTGGACCACGAGCCGCGGCCGCCGCGGCGAGCCGCCATGCCCGAGCCAGGCGTGGGCGCTACCGAGCGTGGGATGACCGGCGAAGGGCAGCTCTTCCGCGGGCGTGAAGATCCGCAGCAGGTAATCGGCCTCGGGATCTCGAGGCGGCAGCACGAACGTGGTCTCGGACAGGTTGGTCCAGTTGGCAAAGCGCTGCATCTCCTCGCCTGAGAGGCCCTCGGCGTCCAGCACCACCGCGACCGGGTTGCCGGTATAAGGCCCCGAGCCGAACACGTCGACCTGGCGAAACGGGCGCTCCACAAACCCGGAGTGTGGCATCGCTAAAGTGGCGGCGATGCCGGACGGCTATCGCGTAGCGGTTGTCGGCGCCACCGGGGCCGTCGGCCAGAAGCTTCTCCAGGTACTCGAGGAGCGCGAGTTCCCGCTCTCTGAGCTGGTCCTGTTCACGAGCGCGCGCTCAGCGGGCAAGGAGATCACCTTCGCCGGCCAGACCCTGACCTGCCGCCTCCTCAAGGACGTCGATGATTTCGACCTCGTCTTCATGGCCGCCGGCGGCGCGGTCAGCCGCGAGTGGGCCCCCCGCTTCGTCGATGGCGGCGCGCTCGTGATCGACAAGACCAGCTACTGGCGCATGGACCCGCAGGTGCCGCTGGTGGTGCCCGAGATCAACCCCGACGCCTCCGCCGATGCCTTCCTCGGCCGCGGCATCATCTCGAGCCCGAACTGCTCGACGCTTGCGCTGGTGATGGCGCTGTACCCGCTGCACCGCGAGGCCACGGTGGAGGAGATCGTCGTCTCGACCTACCAGTCGGTCTCGGGCACCGGCAACGCCGCGGTAAAGGAGCTCGAGGAGCAGACGCACGCGATCCTGCATGGAAGCGAGCCGCCCGCGCCCGCGGTCTATCCCCACCCGATCGCCTTCAACGCCCTGCCCCACGTGGAGGACTTCAAAGACGGCAGCCCCTACGCGACCGAGGAGCGGAAGATGATGGACGAGACACGCAAGATCTTCGGCGTCAGCGAGGACGAGCTGCAGATCGTCGCCACCTGCGTGCGCGTGCCCGTGATCGCGGGGCACTCCGAGTCGGTCCGCATCCGCACGCGAAAGCCGCTCACGGTGCAGCGAGCGCGCGAACTGCTCGAGCAGGCCGAGGGCGTGGTCGTGGTCGACGACCCCGAGCGCGACCGCTATCCCACCGCCGTCGACGCAGCCGACCACGACGAGGTCTTCGTCGGCAGGTTGCGCCACGACCCCGGTCCCCGCGGCGGCGAGCATCTCAACATGTGGGTGGTCGGCGACAACCTGCGCAAGGGCGCTGCCACCAACGCCGTCCAGATCGCGCAGCTGCTGCACGAGCAGGGCCTCGCGAGCGCGCAGCAGCGCGCCGCCTGGCAGCCAGCGGTCGCCTAGTGACTCGCCCCTACTGGGGCCGGCGTCTGACGCTGGCGACGATCGCGGCACTGCTCACCTTGCTCGGGGGGACGTGGATCGCGGCGGCCGCGTCGTCGCGCTCGCATCGGACCGGGCCCCTCTACGTCTCGCCGCAGGGCTCCAACCAGGCCCCGTGCACTCACTCGCGGCCGTGCCGCACGATCAGTCACGCTGTGGCGGTCGCGCACGCCGACCAGGAGATCGACATCGAACGGGGCACGTACGCCGAGAAGGTCGTGATCAAGAAGCGGCTCACGCTCCAAGGCCTTCACTCGCCCGTCTTGGACGCCCACAACCGCGGCCGCGGCATCGTCATCCGCGGCGCCCGCGCCGCCGGGTCGGTGGTCAAGGGCCTGGTCGTCAAAAACGCGATCTACGAGGGCATCCTGGTCGTGGCCTCAAAGCGGGTGACGATCGCCCACGACGTCGTGCGCCACAACGACCGCGGCGCGGCCGAGCAGCATCCGACCGGGGAGTGCAAGTTCAACGGCCAACCGCCGACGGCCGGGCGCATGGACCTGCGGGCCGGGGGGTGCGGCGAGGCCATCCACCTCGCATCCAGCTCCGATTCACGCGTCGCGGACAACCTGGTGACCGACAACACCGGAGGCATCTACCTCACCGACGAGTCGGGGCCCGCGGCCCACAATGTGATCACGGGCAACCGGGTCATAGACAACAGGACCGACTGCGGGATCACGCTGGCCAGCCACAGCACGCAGGCGGTGACGGTCACGGGCCAGCTGCGGCCCCATGCCGGTGGCGTCTATGACAACACGATCAAGAACAACGTCGCCGACGGCAACGGCGTGCAGCTGGCGGGGGCGGGGGTTCTGGTGGCCGCGGCTTTCTCCGGCGGCGCGGCCTACGACAACCGGATCATCGGCAACACCATCGAGCGCAACGGGCTGCCCGGGGTCTCGCTGCACGCCCACGAGCGCCACCAGGACCTCAGCGGCAACGTGATCCGCGACAACGTCATCGGCCGCAACGGCATCTCGGGCGGCTCAAACAACGGCCCCGGCGACGGGGAGGCGGGCATCCACCACACCGCGGGCATCCTGGTGTGGAGCGCGTACGCCCGCATCGCGTCGCTCCAGGTCGCCGGTAACCGCATCAGCGACAACCACTTCGGCATCTGGACCAAGCACGCGCCGCATCTGCGACGGCGCGCGAACCGCTTCAGGCGCGTGCGCGTGCCCCTCAGCCAGCATTAGCCCAGCTCAACCGTCTGTCGGCCGGCGCACATGTGCGCCG
>JAVKSP010000112.1:0-9336 GCA_039583645.1 Solirubrobacteraceae bacterium | reverse complement strand
TCCGCATGCAGCGCGGTTTGGGCCCGCGCATACTCACGGTTGACCGCCATCACCGCCTGGAGATCGCCGGTCAGCGAGCGGACGCGCTCAAGCGCGTCCGCCACGACAGCGCCCTCCGGCAGCTCGAGCTCGATCTCGTCGGCTCCCGCGCGGTCACGCAAGGCGGCGAACAGACGCACCCGTACACGCATCTGCTGAAGGCTATCCCCGATGTCTCGCTTCGCCATGCGGAGGTAACCTCCCGGGCATGGCCACGACACCCGAGCACCGCACGATCGCGCCGATCGTCGGGCCCGACGACGAGCACCGTTACACGGATTCCGGGGTCGAGGTCAAGCGGCTTTACACGGAGTCCGATCTCCCTGCCGAGCTCGACAAGCGCCTCGGCGAACCCGGCGAGTATCCGTTCACCCGCGGAATTCATCCCGACATGTACAGGCGCCAGCTGTGGACGATGCGCCAGTACGCGGGCTACGCGAGCGCCAAGGAGTCCAACGAGCGCTACCGCTACCTGCTCGAGCACGGCTCCACCGGTCTCAGCATGGCCTTCGACTTGCCCACCCAGCTCGGTCTGGACTCAGACGATCCGCGCTGTCTCGGCGAGGTCGGCCGTACCGGCGTCGCGATCGACACGATCGAGGACATGCGCGTCGCCTTCGAGGGCATCCCGCTCGACCAGGTCTCCACCTCGATGACGATCAACGCTCCGGCTGCGGTGCTCCTGCTGCTGTACGAGCTGGTCGGCGAGGAGCAGGGCGTATCCGCCGAGCAGCTGCGCGGGACCACACAGAACGACATCCTCAAGGAATACATCGCCCGCGGCAACTTCATCTATCCGCCCGAGGGCGCGCTGCGGCTGACCACTGACCTGTTCGCCTACTGCAACGAGCGCGTGCCCAAGTGGAACACGATTTCGATCTCCGGCTACCACTTTCGGGAGAAGGGCTGCTCGGCTGTGCAGGAGGTCGCTTTCACGCTCGCCAACGGCATCGCCTACGTGCAGGCGGCGCTCGATGCGGGCCTCGAGATCGACCGCTTCGCCCCCCGCTTGGCCTTCTTCTTCAACGGCCACAACAACGTTTTCCAAGAGGTCGCGAAGTTCCGTGCCGCGCGGCGCATGTGGGCACACATCATGCGCGAGCGCTTCGGCGCCGCCGACGAGCGCTCCTGGCGGCTGCGCTTCCACACTCAGACCGGCGGCGTGACGCTGACCGCCCAGCAGCCGGAGAACAACATCGTGCGCGTGGCCCTGCAGGGCTTCGCCGCCGTCTGCGGCGGCACCCAGTCGCTGCACACCAACGGCTTCGACGAGGCGCTGGCGCTGCCCACGGAGCGCGCGGCCAAGATCGCGCTGCGCACGCAGCAGATCTTGGGTTACGAGTCGGGCGCCGCGGACACGGTCGATCCGTTCGCGGGCTCGTTCTTCGTCGAGGCGCTGACCGATGAGGTCGAGGCGAGGGCGTGGGAGCTGATCGGCAAGGTCGACGAGCTCGGCGGTTCGATCAGCGCGATCGAATTCATCAAGAACGAGATCGAGGAGTCGGCCTTCGGTTATCACGAGCGCTACCGGACGGGGCAGGACATCGTCGTCGGGGTCAACAGGTTCGTCGAGGAGCAGATCGAGGTGCCGGACATCCTGCGTGTCGACCCGGAGTCGGAGCGCGCACAGGTGGAGCGGCTGAAGGCATTCAAGGCCGGCCGCGACAGCGGGGTCGTCGAGCAGCGGCTAAAAGAAGTTCGCGAGGCCGCCGCCGGGAGCGACAACCTGCTGCCGGTCTTGAGGCGGGCGCTCAAGGACCGCTGCTCGCTGGGAGAAGCGTGCGGTGCGATGAAGGACGTCTTCGGCGAGTACAAGCCCGCCTTCTGATGCGGGTGTTTCTGGCCGGTGCAAGCGGGGTGATCGGCTCACGCGTCGTTCCCCTGCTCGTCGAGCAGGGACACACCGTCGCCGGGATGACGCGCTCGCCTGAGAAGGCTGCGACTCTGGAGCGCCTCGGCGCAGAGCCGGTGGTGTGCGACGTCTACGACGCCGACAAGCTCACTCAGGAGGCGGTGCGATTCGCGCCCGACCTCGTCATGCACCAGCTGACCGACCTTCCCGATGACATCAAACGGCTGCCGCTGTTCGTACGCCGCAACAACCGGATCCGGACTGAGGGCACGCGCAACCTGATCACCGCCGCGCGCGACGCCGGCGCAACTCGCATGCTGGCGCAGAGCCTCGCCTTCAGGCCCCCCGGTGCCGGGCGCGCCGTCGCCGACCACGAGCGCATGGTGCTCGGCTTCAGAGGGGTCGTTCTGCGCTACGGGTGGCTGTACGGGCCGGGCACATATTCAGGTGAGGGCAAGCGCCTGCCGCCCCGGCCTCGCGTCCACGTCGACGAGGCGGCACGCAGAACCGTGGAGCTACTTGACGCCCCTTCGGGGGTGGTCGTGATCGCCGAATCGGCCTAACGTGCCTCCGCCGAATCGGCCTAGCGTGCCTCGTATGTCCGCCGCATCGGGCTGACAGGCCCGCAGCCGCGCGATCAGCGGAAGGAGTCCTCCGCGGCCGCGCGAAAGCATCATGCGATGACTGAATACAAGGCAAGCAGGACCCTGGTCAAGTCCCCACCCGAGCTGTGGTCAGAGGTGAGCGAGGCCTCCTCGCTCAAGCGCCATCTGGACCAGTTCGGCGAGATCCGCATCACCAAGCTCGAGCCCGAGACCGCCGTTGCCTGGGAGGGCGACTCCGCTCGCGGCAGCGTCAGGCTCGAGCCATCGGGTTGGGGCACGAAGGTGATCCTGACCGCGGAGCCAGGCCGGGACGAAGAACCCGTTGCCGAGCGCGTGCCGGGCGGAGCGGTGCAAGCCGAGATGCGTGAGCTGACGGCGGTGCTCGAACTGCGAAAACCAGACCGCGCTCGGCGCCGCTTCGGCGAGCGGGGCCTGGTGCAGGCGTTCCTGCGGTGGTGGAGAGCCGAGCAGCCCGCTCCCGAGGGCGCTCCGGCGGCCGCTCAGAGGCCCCAGGAGCCGCAGGCTGCTGAGGCCCCAGACCCCCACGGCTCGGCCGCGGCCCCGGCGCTCGCTCTGAACTCGGCGCTCGACAGCCTGGGGCGCGCGCACCACCGCCCCTACTCGCGCGCCTAGTTCGCACGCAGGACGGCGTAAACTCGCGCCGCCCATGCGTGACACCGCCCCGCAGACCTACGACGAGAAGCTCGCGCAGCTCGAAGAGATCCGCCACGAGGCGATCCACGCCGGCAGTGAGGCAGCCGTCGCCAAGCAGCACGAGAAGGGCAAGTACACCGCCCGCGAGCGCATCGAGAAGCTGCTGGACCCCGGCTCCTTCCAGGAGCTCGACACCTTCGTACGCCACCGCACGCACGAATTCAACATGCAGGACAACCGGCCCTACGGCGACGCGGTCGTCACCGGCCACGGCACCATCGATGGGCGGCGAGTCTGCGTCTTCAGCCAGGACTTCACGGTCTTCGGTGGGTCTCTGGGAGAGGTCATGGGCGAGAAGATGTGCAAGATCATGGATCTGGCGGCGAGGATCGGCTGCCCCGTGATCGGCATCAATGACTCGGGAGGCGCCCGCATCCAAGAGGGCGTCGTCTCTTTGGGCGCCTACGGCGACGTCTTCGTGCGCAACGTCCGCTCCTCGGGCGTGATCCCGCAGATCAGCCTGATCATGGGTCCCTGTGCCGGCGGCGCGGTCTACTCGCCGGCGATGACCGACTTCGTCTTCATGGTCAAGGAGACCTCGCACATGTTCATCACCGGCCCCGACGTCATCCGAGCCGTCACCGGCGAGGAGGTCGGCTTTGAAGACCTGGGCGGGGCGATGTCACACAACACCAAGTCGGGCGTCGCCCATTTCGCCTGCGACGACGAGGACCACTGCCTCGAGGACACGCGCTACCTGCTCTCGTTCCTGCCTCAGAACAACCTCGAGACCGCGCCTCGGGTGCAGCCCAGCGACGATCCGCTGAGACAGGAGCCCGACCTGGACCATGTAGTGCCGGACAGCCCCAACAAGCCCTACGACATGCGCGACGCGATCCGCCTGATCGTTGATGACGGCGAGTTCTTCGAGGTTCACGAGCACTACGCGCGCAACATCGTCTGCGGGTTTGCGCGCCTGAACGGCTACTCGGTCGGGGTCGTCGGCAATCAGCCCTCGCAGCTGGCCGGCGTGCTCGACATCGACTCGTCGTGTAAGGCAGGCCGCTTCGTTCGCACCTGTGACGCCTTCAACATCCCACTGATCACGTTCTGCGACGTGCCTGGGTTCCTGCCCGGCACCAATCAGGAGTGGGGCGGAATCATCCGCCACGGCGCCAAGCTCCTCTATGCCTACACCGAAGCCACCGTGCCCAAGATCACGATCATCACGCGCAAGGCATATGGGGGCGCCTACGACGTCATGGCCTCAAAGCACATGCTCGCCGACTTCAACTTCGCCTGGCCGACCGCAGAGGTCGCGGTGATGGGGCCCGAGGGCGCCGTCAACATCATCTACCGCCGCGATATCTCGTCCTCGCCGACCCCCGACAGTCGCCGCGAGAAGCTGATCAACGACTACAAGGCGCACTTCGCCAACCCCTACGTGGCCGCGGAGCGGGGATACATCGACGACGTGATCGTGCCCCACGAGACGCGGCCCAAGATCATCACCGCGCTCGAGACGCTCCAGACCAAGCGCGAGGTCGGGCCCCGGCGCAAGCACGGGAACATTCCTTTGTGATCTGACACGTTTGGGCCTTGATCCGTAACACGGATCTGGGCCACGCTCCGACCCATGCCCGGGCGATGGCTCTCGGACTTCGGAAATCGAAGCTGAATGGACATCGTTCGCGCACGAGCGATGCGGGTGGCTGACCTTCAGTGGGGTCGTATCAGTTCGCGGCAGCTGCAAGATCTGGGCGCATCAACGGCGCGTATTTCTCGGTGGGCGAAGAATGGCTACCTCCGCAAGGTCCTTCCCCACGTCTACGCCGTCGGCCACCTCGCCGAATCGGTCGAGGCCGACCTGATGGCCGCGATCCTCTATGCGGGGCCCGGGGCGATGCTGTCGCACGCCACCGCTCTCTGGTGGCACGGACTGCTGGGCCACCGCCCGGCGTGGATCCAGGTCTCGACGCCCCGCCGGTGCGCGTCTCTGCCCGGCGTCAGCGTGTATGCCCGCCGCTCGCTGAAGCTGGTCCACAAGCGCCGCCTCCCCACGACCACGGTCTCGCAGGCGGTGCTTGACTTCGCGTCCACGGCTTCGGTCGACATGGTCATCCAGGCGCTCGCCGAGGCGGACTACCGGCGCGTATTGGACCCCATCGAGCTGCGCGCGCTGCGCGGACCTGGCTGCTCGACCCTGAGGCGCGCGCTGCGCCGACACACGCCGGAGCTGGCAAAGACCAAAAGCCAGCTCGAGCTAGCCTTCCGCGCCCTCTGCCGCCGAGGCGAGATCCCGCCCTACGAGGTCAACCATCCCCTGTGCGGCTATACCGTCGATGCCTTCTGGCCCGAGCTCGGCGTCGTGGTCGAGCTCGACGGCGTCGAGGGCCACGCCAGCCCTGCGCAGATGCGCCGGGACCGGCGCCGCGACCTGCGGCTCCGCGCCGCGGGCTACGTCGTCCTCCGGTACAGCTACGACCAGATCATCTATGACTCGGAGGCCGTCCTGGCCGATCTCCGGGCAGCGCTGATGCGCGCCGACAAGGTCGCCTAGAGCTGCACTGTCTGCGCCTCGACCCGGCTCTCACGCCACGCCTCCAGCGCGGCCGCAGCGACGGCGAGATCCTGGATCGCAAGCCCCGTCGAGTCGAACAGCGTCACGGCCTCAGGACCGGGCCGGCCCGGAGCCCGGCCGGCCAGCACGGCGCCCAGCTCGGTCACCCGATCGCGGGTGACGAGCCCGGCCTGGACGGCGCCCGTCAGCTCTCCCCCGTGCGAGGCCTGCTGCCACTCATCGCAGAAGAGCGCGCAGGAGGCGACCGCGCCAATGCTCGCCTCCGCCTTGCCCGGACCGTCGGCCCCGAGCATGTTGAGATGCAGACCAGGGCGCAGGTCGCCGGCGTCGATGACGATCGAGGCGCCCGGGGTCACGCAGCACACGAGGTCGCAGCCGACCGCCTGCTCGCGTGAGCCGGGGCGCCATCCGGTCCCGAGCTCAGCGGCCAGGCGGACCGCGGCTTCAGGCCGCGCGTCGTAGCAGACCCCGCCCGCGAGGCCAGACGCGACCAGACAGCGCGCCGTCCAGGCGCCATGCAAGCCGCATCCCAGGATGCCCGCCGAACGCGCGCCCGGTAAGGCGAGCGCCTCCGTCGCCACCGCCGCGACCGCTCCCGTTCGCAGCGCTGTCACCGACCTCGCGTCGAGCAGCATCAGCGGCTCGCCCGTGAGCGCATCGGAGAGACAGATGACGCCGGTGACCGTGGGGAGGCCGCGATCCGGGTTACCGGGGAAGGAGGTCACCCACTTCAACACAGCGAGCCCGTCGCCCAAGGCGGGCATCGCCCGGAAGTCGCCGTAGGGCGCGCTGTCGACGTAGACCTTGGGCGGCATGGTCCACTCGCCGGCCGCGAAGCGGACCAGGCCCGCCCGCACGCGCTCGATCGCATCTGCCGGCGAGACCGCGCGCAGCACCGCGTCGTGGTCGAGGATCGGTAGCTCCGACACGGGCGGCCACGATAGCCTCACGCCCGTGGTGAACCGCCGCCCCAAGCTGACGATCGTGGCGCCCAACGCGTCGGCCGAGGAGGCTGCGGCGGTCGTGGCCGCGCTGGCGCGCTTCATGCGCGAGACGGCCCCTGCGCCAGCCTCGCCGCCGCCCGAGCGGAATCCCTGGCAGCAGGCGGCGCTGCTGGAAGGTGTGCAGCGCCAGCCAGAACTGCCTCCCCCTTGGGCTTAGCCAGATCCAAATACATATTTCTCGACCGGATTTGATACTTTTCGAGTCCGGTGTCCGGACCAAAGACCCGCATCGATCCCGCAGGGCCGCCGATCGCCGGCAGCGACCAGTCCGGTTCGCTGGAGCGACCCGAAGTAATCAGGGATGTCCCCGGTCACATCATCCCGATTCTCCAGCAGGAGTTCGACGACTTCGACACCGAGTCGACGCGGTTTTTGAAGGGCCAGCTGGCCGAGGAGCCGTTCGTGAAGTTCCGGCTCAAGCAGGGCATTTACGGTCAGCGGCAGCCTGATCGTCAGATGTGCCGCGTCAAGCTCCCGCTCGGCGGTGTCACCCCCGAGCAGCTCGAAGCTTTCGCCGATGTGATCGAGCAGTACGTGCCGCTGCGCAAGGGCCACATCACCACGCGGCAGAACATTCAGATGCACCACGTGCCGCTCGCGGACGCGGCCAAGCTGATCCGCGAGCTCGGCGACGCCGGCCTGTCCAGCCGCGAGGGGTGCGGCAACACGATGCGGAACGTCACCGGCGACCCCCGCGCCGGCACGCTGCCGGGCGAGCTGTTCGACATCACTCCGTACGCGGGCGCCTACGTCCGCTACTTCGTGCGCCACCCGACGACTCAGGACATGCCGCGCAAGTTCAAGACCGCCTTCGCGGCCACGGACGAGGACAACGCGATCACCCGCATCCATGACCTCGCGTTTGTGCCGCGCGTGCGCGACGGCGTGCGCGGAGTGGAGGTGCGGGTCGGAGGCGGCACCTCGATCATGCCGCGCCTGGCGCCGACCCTGTACGAGTTCGTCGAACTCGACGAGGGCGACTACCTCAAGGTCGCCGAGGCGGTCGTGCGCATCTTCGACCGCACCGACTGGCTGCGCCCCAACCGCGCCCGCGCCCGCATCAAGGTGCTGATCGACAAGATCGGGATCGACGAGTTTCGCGCGCTGGTCGACGACGAGCTGGGGGGCGATTGGACCAGGGAGCGGGACTTCTCGCTCGAGCACATCCTGTTCGAGCACGATGAAGAGGCGAACGCACCCGGCCCGCGAACAACGTACCCGTCGCCGAACGGCGACCACCGTGAGTTCGACCGTTTCCTTGAGAGCAACGTGGCAGCCCAGCGTCAGAAGGGCTTCGCAACCGTCGAGGTGAAGATCCCCCGGGGGGATCTAACGCCGGAGCAGTTCCGCGGCCTCGCGGCGGTGATGCGCGAGCACAGCGGCGGCTCCGCGCGGACCACCGTGCACCAGAACCTGGTCCTGCGCTGGATCCGGGAGGAGGCTGTCTACGAGGTGTGGCGGCGCCTGCAGGAACACGAGCTGGGCGGGGCCGGCGCGGACGAGGTGACGGACGTCGTGAGCTGCCCCGGCACCGACTCCTGCAAGTTGGGCATCACCAGCTCGATGGGCCTCAACCAGGCGATCCACGAGCGGCTCGCGCAGATGCAGATCGATGACCCGCTCGCGCGCCGGATCCACATCAAGATGAGCGGCTGCCCCAACGGCTGCGGCCAGCACCACATTGCCAATATCGGCTTCTACGGCGCCTCGATCAAGGTCGGGGATCACACCATCCCCGCGTACATCCCGCACGTCGGCGGGGCTTACGAGGGCGGCGAAGTCCGCTACGGTCAGCGGCTCAAAGCGCGGCTGCCGGCAAAGCGCGTACCCGAGGCGATCGAGCGCTGGATCCGCTTCTACCAGTCAGACCGCCAGGTGGACGAGCAATTCAATGCGTTCGCCGAGCGAGTCGGCAAGCAAGAATTCGAGGCCCGCATCAAGGATCTCGCGATGCCGCTTGAGTTCAATCTCGAGAACATGAACTACTTCATCGACTGGGAGCGATCGGCCCCCTTCGAGGTGATCCGTGGCGAGGGTGAGTGTGCCGTCTAAGCTCGAGCAACCCGCCGGCGCACGGAATGGAACCGACCCCAGCCGCAACGGCGCTCCCGCCGCCAACGGACACGACCCCTACAGTGACGACGCGATGACCGCAGCAGCCAACGAACTCGACCTGGCCTCAGCCGAGGAGGTGCTCGCCTACGCGGTCGAGCGCTTCCACCCGCGGCTGACACTGGCCTGCTCCTTCCAAAAGGAGGAGTCGGTGCTGGTGCACATGCTCACCCAGATCGAGCCCGCCGCGCGCGTGTTCGTGATCGACACGGGCGTGCTGTTTCCGGAAACGCTCGAGACCTGGCGTCAGTTCGAGCAGCAGTTCGGGATCAAGGTCGAGGTGTTCGACGCAGTCAGCCCGGGCGAGCCGTGGACCGCCGAGCATTGCTGCAGCATGGCCAAGGTGCGGGCACTCGAGGAGGCGCTCCAGGGCGTCGAGGCCTGGATCACCGGAGTGCGCCGCGAGCACGCAACCACGCGCGCCGAGGCGCGCAAGCTGGAGCGCGACACTCGGCGCGGGATCTGGAAGCTGAACCCGCTGGCCGACTG
>JAVKSP010000111.1:0-9835 GCA_039583645.1 Solirubrobacteraceae bacterium | reverse complement strand
GATTCAGATCCCGTAGGAGCGGCCGATCACCTCGAGCATGATCTCGTCGGTGCCGGCGCCGATCCGGTTCAGGCGCAGGTCGCGCCACACCCGCTCGATCCCGTATTCCTTCATGTAGCCATTGCCGCCGTGGATCTGGATGCACTCGTCGGCGACCTCCACCGCGATGCGCGAGGCGTACAGCTTGGCCATCGAGATCTCGCGCACCGGGTATTCCTGGTTCTGGAAGCGCCAGGCGGTCGTGTAGACCAGTTGGCGCGCCGTCTCGATCTTGGTCGCCATCTCGGCGAACTTGTGGCGGATCGCCTGGAAGCGCCCGATGGGGCGCCCGAACGCGGTCCGCTCCTTGGCGTATTGCAGCGTGCGGTCAAAGGCCGCCTGGGCACCCGCGACCGCGCCGGCGGCGCCGATCAGGCGCTCTCCCTGGAGTTCCCACATGATGTGGTAAAAGCCCTTGCCGACCTCCCCCAGCACCGCCGAGGCGGGGACGCGCACGTCCTGGAAGGCCAGCAGCGCGGTGTCGGACGCGTGCATGCCGAGCTTTTCGAGCCTCTGCTCGCGGATCACCCCGGGGTCGTCCATCGGCACCAGAAAGAGCGTGAAGCCGTCGTATCCGGCGTCGGGGTCCGTCTTGGTCACGAGCACGATCAGGTCGGCGCGGTGGCCGTTGGTGATGAAGGTCTTGGACCCGTTGATCACGTACTCGTCGCCGTCGCGCACGGCCCGCGTCTTGATCCCGGCCACGTCCGAGCCGGCGTCGGGCTCGGTGATTCCCAGGCAGAGGATCTTCTCGCCCTTGATCGCGGGTACCACCCACTCCTGCTTCTGCTCCTCTGAGCCGAAGGCGAGGATCGGCGGCATCGCCATGTCGGTGTGCACCGCGATGCCCATCGCGAGCCCGCCACAGCGTGCGTGCACGATCTCCTCGGCGAGCACGAGGCTCGTGTAGTAGTCGCCGCCCTGGCCGCCGTATTCCTCGGGCTTGTCGAGTCCGAGGAAGCCGAGCTCGCCCATGCGGCGAAAGACCCAGTCGGGGAAGGTGGTCTCCTCCCACTCCTCGGCGTAGGGTTGAAGCTCCTTGACCACGAAGCGGCGGATGGAGTCGCGCAGCTGCTCGTGCTCGTCGGTGAAGATGAAGTGCTTGCGGGGCGCCTGGTGATCGGGCCGGAGGGCCTCGGAGGTGGTGGTGGTCATGGATCGAGACGGTAGCGGCGCAGCTCGCAAAAGTAAACAGTAGGACTTCCTACTCCTTACTCGCGGAGCGCGTAGGCTTTCGCTCGTGCCTTACACCACCATCCGCTACGAGGTCTCGGACAAAGGCGTGGCCACGATCGCGCTCGACCAGCCGGAGACCCGCAACGCGCTCTCGGACGAGTTGCTGACCGAGCTGACCGACGCGCTGCGGGTGGCTCGGGCCGACGAGGGCGTGCGCTGCGTGGTGCTCGCCTCCACGCACGAGAGGGTGTTCTCCAGCGGCGCGAACCTGGCCGGGTTCGCGGCCGAGGTGCCGCTCGTGCAAAAGCACTTCCGCACCGAGCGCTTTCCGGCGCTGTTTCGCGCGCTGGGGGAGCTCGGCAAGCCGACCATCTGCGCTGCAAACGGCCATGCGCTGGCGGGTGCGCTCGGGCTGGCGCTCGCCTGCGACCTCGTGATCGCGCGCGAGGGGTCTCGCTTCGGCACGCCCGAGATCAACGTGGGCGCCTTCCCGTTCATGATCATGGCGCTGATCTTCCGCAACCTGCCGCGCAAGAAGGCGACCGAGTTGCTGCTGCTGGGCGAGCAGATCTCAGCCGAGGAGGCCGAGCGGATCGGGATCGTCAACCGGGTCGTCGCGGCCTCTGAGTTCGATGCCGTCGTGCGTGAGTGGGCCGAGAAGCTCGCCTCGAAGTCGCCCGTGATCATGAAGCTCGGCAAGGATGCGATGTTCCGCCAGCAGGACATGCCGTTCCTCGACGCGGTCGAGTTCCTGCGCTCGCAGCTCACGCTGGCGCTGTCGACCGAGGACATCGAGGAAGGGGTGAAGGCCTTCTTCGAGAAGCGCGAGCCCCACTGGAAGGGGAGATAGGATCGCCTCGGTGGACGAGCTCCCGAACGTCTTCGAGAACGCCTTCAGCTACGAACGGGGCTCGCTGCGAGGCGAGCCGGTGGCGCGCAGGGCGGGCGCACAGGAGCTTGGCGGGACGCTGTATGAGCTGGGGCCGGGCTCGGAAGACATCCCGCTGCACATCCACCACGCGCTCGAGGAGCTGCTGGTGGTGCTCTCCGGGACGCCGACGCTGCGCACGCTCGAGGGCGAGCGCGAGCTCCGGCCCGGCGACGTGGTCGCGTTTCCGCGGGGCCGGCGCGGCGGCCATGCGGTCGTCAACCGCTCGGCAGATCCGGTGCGCTACCTGATGCTCTCCACCAAGAGCATGCCCGAGATCGTGGAGTATCCCGAGCAGGGGACGCTGCGGGTGCTGACGCGGGCGCCCTTCGACCCGCCGAACCCCGACGAGGACCCGGAGGACGCGCTGCGGTTGCTGTTCGACCGCTCGGCGGCGACGGAAGAGCAGCCGCGCTAGCCGCGGTTGCCGCCTACGCCGAACTCTGACAAAGTAGAGAGTAGAACGTCCTACTCTCTATGTCCGCCGACGCGCCGTCCACCAGCCTGCTGCGACCTCTGGCCGAGGACCTCGCTGCGCGCCGCGCGCAGATCAAGCAGGGCGGCGGGCCGGAGAAGACCGCCAAGCAGCATGCGGCCGACAAGCTGACCGCGCGCGAGCGGCTCGAACTGCTGATCGATGCGGGCACGTTCGTCGAGCTCGGCATCCACGGGCGACCCCATTTCTCGCAGCGCGCGATGGACGGCAGGGAAGCCCCCGCCGACGGCGTCATCACGGGCTACGGCAAGGTAGATGGCCGCCTCAGCGCTGTCGCCGCCTACGACTTCACGGTGATGGCGGGCTCGATGGGGATGACGGGCGAGATCAAGGTCGCCCGCCTGCGCGAGCTGGCCCTGACCCAGCGGATCCCGATGGTCTGGCTGCTCGACTCGGCGGGCGCGCGCATCCAGGAGGCGGTGGGGTCACTGTTCGCGGGCAGCGGACATCTCTTCCGGGAAGAGGTCGTGATGAGTGGCGTGGTGCCGCAGGTGGCGGCGTTGATGGGCCCGTGCGCCGCGGGCACCGCGTACATCCCGGGGCTGGCCGACTTCGTGCCGATGGTTCGCGGGCGGGGCTCGATGGCGCTGGCTGGGCCCCACCTGGTGCGGGCGGCCGTCGGCGAGGATGTGACCCAGGAGGAGCTCGGCGGCTCGCGCGTGCACTGCCGGCGCTCCGGCGTGGGCGATCTGGAGGTGGCCGACGACCGCGAGTGCATCGCGGCGATCAAGCAGTACCTGAGCTACTTCCCCTCCCACTGCGAGCTCCCGCCGCCGGCCGTACCGTGCGGCGATCCCATCGATCGCGGCGACGCCGAGCTGCTCGACGTGCTGCCCGAGTCAAACCGCAAGCCCTACGACATGTACGAGGTGGTCCGTCGCATCGTCGACAACGGCGACTACTTCGACCTCAAACCGCAGTGGGCCAAGACGATCATCACCTGCCTGGCGCGCTTCGGCGGCCGGCCCGCGGGGATCGTGGCCAACCAGCCCAACCAGCTCGGTGGGATCCTCGACAACGACTCGGCTGACAAGGCTGCGCGCTTCATCAACCTCTGCAATGCCTTCGGGATCCCGCTCGTGTACCTGATGGATGTGCCCGGATTCATGGTGGGCACCAAGGTCGAGGAGCAGGGCATCATTCGCCACGGCGCGAAGATGCTCTACGCGACCGCGAACGCGACCGTGCCCAAGATCACCGTCGTGCTGCGCAAGGCCTACGGCGCCGGCTACTACGTGATGTGTGGCCGCGCCTACGAACCCGATCTGATCGTCGCCTGGCCATCCGCCGAAATCAGCGTGATGGGGCCCGAGGGCGCGGTCGAGATCATCTTCCGCAAGCAGGTCGAGGAGGCCGAGGACCCCGCCGCAAAGCGGCGCGAGCTGATCGACGGCTTCCGGCAGATCATCGACGTCTACATCGCGGCAGGCAACGATCTGATCGACGACGTGATCGACCCGCGCGAGACCCGGCCCACGATCTGCCGTGCGCTCGAACTGGCCGAGCACAAGCGCGTGCCGCGACCCTGGAAGCGGGGTGGGGTGGTCCCGGTTTGATCGAGGACCCGGTCGTGTTGACGTGCGCGATCTCCGGCGTGATCGCCGGCCGCGACCAGTGCCCCGCGATCCCCTACACGCCCGCGGAGTACGCCGCCGAAGCGCGTCGCATCGTGGACGAGGGTGGCGTGCACATTCACATCCACGCGCGCAAGCCCGACGGCAGCCCCAGCTACGAGGTCGAGGACTTCGTCGCGATCCGCGAGGCGATCGTCTCCGAGGTCGGCGCCGACGCGATCGTGAACTTCTCCACCGGCACGATCGGCGTTCCGGTCTCCAAGCGGGTGGCGTATCTCGAGGCGGGACGGCCGGAGGTGGCGGCGCTCAACATGGGCTCGATGAACTACGCCAAGTACTCGCGCAGGCGCAAGGAGTTCGTGTTCAAGTTCGTGTTCGCCAACCCGTTCGAGGAGATCATCGAGTTGCTCCAGGCGATGCGCAAGCTTGGAATCAAGCCCGAGCATGAGTGCTTTGACCTCGGCCACGTTGCCTCGCTCGAGCCACTGGTCGATATGGGGGTGCTCGAGCCACCGCTGCACGCCAACTTCGTCATGGGGGTCGTGGGCGGCGTGCCGGGCAACGCGCGCAACCTCGCTGCCATGGCGGACAACTTGCCGCCGGGTCGCCACCACTGGAGCGTGATCGGCATCGGCCGCGGACAGTGGATGCTGGTGGCGGCGGCGCTGACGCTGGGCGGCTCGGTGCGCGTCGGGCTGGAGGACAACTTCTACCTCCCCGACGGCGAGATGGCGCGGTCGAACGGCGAGCTGGTCGCCAAGGCCCGGCAGATGGCCTCCGACGCGGGACGCCGGCTCGCCAGCGTGGAGGAGGCGCGCGCGCTGCTGGGATTGGAGAGCCGCGTCGCTGCCGCGTGAGAGCCGTGTCGCTGCCACTTGAGGGCCTCCGCGTGCTCGACCTCTCCCGGCTGCTGCCGGGCGGGTTCTGCTCCCTGCTGCTCGCCGACTTCGGCGCCGACGTGATCAAGGTCGAGGACACCACGCAGGGCGACTACGTGCGCTGGGCTCCGCCGTTCTATGAGGGGCCGGACGCGAGCGCGCGCAGCGCCCTGTTCATGGCCCTGAATCGCGGCAAGCGCTCGATCCGCCTCGATCTGAAAGCGCAGCGCGGCAGAGAGGCATTCCTGGCGCTGGTGCGTGGCGCCGACGTGCTGCTCGAGTCGTTTCGACCCGGCGTGCTCGAGCGGCTCGGAGTCGGCTATGAGCGCCTACAGGCGGAGAACCCACGCCTGGTCTACTGCGCGATCACCGGCTACGGGCAGGACGGGCCGCTGAGGGGTCGCTCGGGACATGACCTCAACTACCTGGCGCTGAATGGGCTGTTGGATCTGAGCGGCGACGCGGATGAACCGCCGGTGCAGTCTGCCGGCCAGATCGCCGACCTCGGCGGCGGTGCGCTGCCAGCCCTGGTCGGGATCTTGGTCGCATTGCGCGAGCGAGAGCGCTCCGGCGAGGGCCAGCTCGTCGACTGCTCGATGTTCGACGGCTCACTGGCCTGGCTCGCCCTAGTCGCCGCCCAGGCGTTTGCGACGGGCGCAGCACCCCGGCGGGGTGGACTGCCGTTGGGCGGCGGCTTTATCTGTTACCGCCCCTACAGATGCGCCGATGGCCACGTGGCGCTGGGCGCGCTCGAGCCGAAGTTCTGGGGCGAGTTCTGCCGCGGAGTGGGGCACGAGGACCTGCTCGGGCACGCCTTCGACCCACCGGGGTCGGCCGCCCACCGCGCTGTGTGCGAGATCTTCGCGGGCCGCACGCGCGAGCAGTGGCGGGCGTTTGCCTCCGAGCACGACTGCTGCCTCGAGCCGGTACTGGACCTAGACGAGGCGCTCGGCTCCGAGCTTGTGGCGGCGCGCTCGATGGTGGTCGAGCTCGAGCAGCCCGGCGCCGAGCGGCCGGTGCGATTGCTCGGCGCGCCGGTCAAGCTCTCTCGCACCCCCGCGCGCCCCGGGCGCGCGCCCGCTCCGGCGCTCGGCGAGCACACCGATGAGGTGCTGCGCGAGGCCGGGTTCGCCACCGAGGAGATCGCCGCGCTGCACGAGTGCAGTGCCGTCGCGGGACCCGTCGAGGCGGTTCAGGGCTCCTTTCTGGCGCCGTGATGGAGGCGGGAATGCTGAAGATGTCTGAGCTGGCGCAGCGCTCCGGGGTGAGCGCGGGCACGGTCAAGCACTACCTGCGCGAGGGCCTGCTCGGCGACCGCGATGAGATCGTGCGCACCTCGCGCAACATGGCCTACTACCCCGAGGACTTCGTCGAGCGCGTGCGCCTGATCAAGCGGCTCCAGGAAGAGCGCTTCATGCCGCTGCGGGTGATCCGCGAGCTGATCGCCAGCGATCCCGAGCGCGCGACGCGCCTGATTGAGCTCGAGGACAGGATCCTCGAGCGCGCGGTCCAGGCGGGCGAGAGCGGCCGTATCTCCCGCGCGCGTGTGCGCGCGACCTATGAGGTGCCGCGCAACGTGCTCGACCGCCTCGAGGAGCTCGAGATCCTCACTCCCAATGGCCGGGGGTACGACGCCGACGACGTGGCGATCATCGAGGCGATCTCGCGCTTCCGCGCCGGCGGATACGAGGAGGAGCTCGGCTTCACGGTCTACGACACGCTGCGCTACCGCGAAGCGCTCGAGCCGCTGGTCGAGGAGGAGATCCGCACGCTGCTCGGCCGGCTGGCGGGAACGGTCGAGGTCGAGCGCGCGGTCCAGATCATCGCGTCGGGCGCCGAGCCGCTGCGCGACCTGATCGGGGCGATGCACTCGAAACTGCTGCTCGCGGCGCTCAGGCGCCTGCGCGGTCGCGCGGTATCCTGAACGCTGACTGACGCGTCAATCAAGGAGGGAGACCTTGCGCGCTGCCGCCGTGCAGCTCAACTCTAGCGAGGACTTCGAGCGCAACCTCGAGGCGGCCGACCGCCTCGTGCGCGCCGCCGCGGGGCAGGGCGCCGAGCTGGTCGTGCTGCCCGAGAAGTGGACGGCGCTCGGGAATCCCGAGCGCGTGGCTGCGCTGGCCCAGCCGTTGCACGGGCCCGCGATTTCGTGGGCGTGCTCGCTCGCGCGCGAGCTTTCGATCGACCTCGTGGCGGGGTCGCTGACGGAGTTGGCCAATGGGGAGCAAAAGCGACGCAACACCAGCGTGCACGTCGGTCCCGACGGCGGGGTGCGGTCCGTCTACCGCAAGCTGCACATGTTCGACGTCGAGGTCGACGGGGTCAGCTATGCCGAGTCGGCTCACGAACAGGCCGGGGAGGAGGTCGTCATCTCCGAGCTTGCCGGTGGCGTGCTGCTCGGCATGACGATCTGTTACGACCTGCGCTTCCCCGAGCTCTACCGGCAGCTGGCCCTGCGCGGGGCAGAGGTGATCTCGGTGCCGAGCGCCTTCACCCTGGCGACCACGCGCGACCACTGGGAGATCCTGCTACGCGCGCGAGCGATCGAGAACCAGTGCTTTGTGCTCGCCGCCAACCAGGTGGGCGAGCACCCCGGCGGTTTCCGCTCGGGAGGACGCTCGATGATCATCGACCCCTGGGGGCTCGTGCTTGCGAGTGCGCCGGACGCGGAGGGTGCGATCGTCGCCGAGCTCGAGCTCGAGAGCCTGCGGGCGATCCGGGGACGCTTTCCGACGCTCGATCACGTGCGCGAGGACGTGTACGGCGCAGCGGTGGGGAGCCGCCGGTGATGGCCGCTCCGTCGACCGCCTCGGGCGAGAAGCGCCGCATGATCCTCGACGCCGCGGTGCGCGTTTTCGCGCGCCAGGGGTTTCACACCTCGCGGGTTTCGGACATCGCGGACGAGGCTCGGGTCGCCTACGGCCTCGTGTACCACTACTTCCCCTCCAAGGAGGCGATTCTCGACACGCTGTTCCTCGAGCGCTGGGACGTGATGCTCGACGCGATCGCCGAAGCCGACACCGCGCAGCGCACGGCCCGCGACAAGCTGGGCGCGATCGCCGCGTTCATCGTCGACTCCTACCGTCACGACCCCGAGCTGATGAAGGTGATCATCGTCGAGGTCACGCGCGCCGCCAACACCTTCGGCCGCACCCACCTGGCGAAGATTCGCGACGCCTACTCGCTGATCGCCGGGATCGTGGCTCGCGCCCAGAGCGAGGGGAGCTTCCGCGCGGAGATCCCGCCCGAGTTCGCGGCGCTGGCCTTCTACGGTCTGGTCGAGCAGGTGCTGACGGGGTGGATCTTCGACACCGCCCCGGTGGGCGAGGGGGAATTCGAACGCGCCAAGGAGATGATTGTCGAAACGATCTGCCGCGGGCTCGAGGGCTAGACGGCAGGCATCGCCATCCGCTGAGTCTGCTTGAATCCGAGCCGGATGATGGAGAGTCCTCTCGTGAAGCGGCTTCTCTGGTCCGGCCTCGTGGCAGGCATGGGCGCCCTGAGCACGCTCGTCTCGACGCGCGTGGCGGCCGTCATCTGGTCGCGGGTGTTCGGCGAAGAACCTCCGAGTGACTGACCAGCCCTCAGCCACGGCTTCGTGGAGCGCCCAACCCGCGCCGGAGTCGCCAGCCACCAGTCCTCCGCCGCTTGCTGCGAGCGGGGCCTCGCTCGCCGACGATCGCCCTGAGGTCGTGGCCGGCGCCGCTTTCGCCGCAGGCTTTGTGTTTGCGATGATCCTCCGCCGCCTCGCCCGCTAAAGGAGTCACATGGCCGCCAACCGAACGCTCACCAACCAGAAAGGCGGCAACGAGACGCTTGCCGCCGCCGTCACCGATGTCTCGGAGCGCGTCACGCGGCTCATCCGGGAGGAGATCGAGCTGGCGAAGGCCGAGACCATCGCCAAGGTCTCAAGCCTCGCCCGCGGCCTGATCGCAATCGCGATCGGCGCCGTGTTCGGCGTCTTCGCCCTGGTGATCGCGCTGGAGACGCTCGGCTGGGGGCTCGCCGCGATCTTCACCGGGGTGGCCAACATCTGGATCGGCTTCATCATCGTCACCGGCGTCCTGGTCGTACTCACCGCCGTCGCCTTCCTCTTCGCCTGGCGCAAGCTCAAGGTCGGCGCTCCCACCCCGAAGATGGCGATCGAAGAGGCCAAGAAGATCAGCGCGACCGTCCGCAACGGCAGCAACGGCGGGCCGCACCCGGCCGTCGAGGTCACCACAGAGCCCAAGGCGGTGAGCTGATGGCGCGCAGCCCCGAGGAGATCCGCGCCTCGATCGAGCGCAACCGAGAAGAGCTCGGCAGCTCGCTCCAGACGCTTCGCCATGAGGTGGTGCGGATCACCGACTGGCGGGCACAGCTGCGCACGCACCGCACGCAGGTGATCGTGGGCGCCCTGATCGCCGGGTTCGTGCTCGGCGGCGGCATCGCCGCGATCACTTCGCTCGCGTCGGGCGGCCGGGCGCGCAAGAGCTGAGCGGCGCGGCGCAGGCCCCGCCCGCGCGATGGCGACGCTCTACCGCTGCACCACCCCCACCAACTGGCTGTGCGCCTGCGGGAAGGTCGCCCGTGCGCTGCGCCGCGAGCGGATCGACTTTGAGCAGGTCGTGGTCCCCCAGCGGCGCTCGCTGCGCCCGGAGGTCGAGGCGCTGACCGACCAGCGGCGGGTGCCGGTGCTGGTGATCGACGGCGAGGCGATCTGCGACTCGCGCCGCATCCTCGAGCATCTGCAGTGGCGGCGCGA
>JAVKSP010000110.1:0-9920 GCA_039583645.1 Solirubrobacteraceae bacterium | reverse complement strand
GGCGAGGGGGAAACACCTCTTCCCATTCCGAACAGAGAAGTTAAGCCCCTCAGCGCCGATGGTACTTGGCTCGCAAGGGCCCGGGAGAGTAGGACGCCGCCGGTTCTTTCACTCGCCTGGCGTGGCCGGTCCCGAGTGCGGCCCGGCTGGGTCTCCGAGTGGGGACCCCGTCTTCGGCTTCCGCGCTCTGCCTGCTAGCTCAGTGGTGCCCGGGCCGGGCCCGCTCCGCCTGTGCCGCGGCGGTGCGGATCTCGGCATATGTCCGACGGCCCGCGGACGCGACGGGCGAGACGCAGTGAGCCGTGGGGGCGGGAACGCTCCCAGGGCGGCGCTGGACCCGTGATCGAAGGGCGCGCCGGTGGAGAGGGGGCTGCGCGCGGTTGGCGGGCTCGACTCTCTTGCCACTGCCCGCGGACCGCGGCGACAAAGCTCGCGTCGCAGGCTCCGGCAAATCCCCTCTCCACGATGGGGCGCTCTCCCATGGTGTTCCAGCGAGCAGCTCGTCAACGACCCGATCGAGGCGGCCGAGCCATTCGCAGAACCGATCGGGCAGGAGGAACATATGTTCGGAGGGTACGGAGGGCGTCGGACGGAACTTTTGTGCGGCGAGGGTCATATGGGGCGCGCAGGTCGCAGCGGCGCGCAGGTCGCAGCGGCGCGCGGGTCGCAGCGGCGCGCGGGTCGCAGCGGCGCGCTCACGGCCTACCCGCCCGATGAGCACGGCCTACCCGCCCGATGAGCACGGCCTACCCGCCCGATAACTTCGCCCGCACCCGCTCCAGGACCGCATCGACGAACTCCGTCGTGCCGGCATGACCGCCCAGATCTGGAGTCCGTATGCCCGCTCCGACGGTCTCAATCGCGCCTTCATAGACGGCGGCAGAGGCGCGCTCGAAGACATCGCCCTGCCGCTCGCCGGCAAAGCGAAGCACCGCGCCGCAGGCCAGGATCATCGCCAGCGGGTTCGCCAGGTCCTTGCCCTGTAACGCTGGTGCGGTGCCGTGCGGGGCCTCGGCCATTGCGACGGTCGTCTGATAGTGCTGATCGAATGCGAGCAGCACCGATTCGGCGCCGGCAATCGAGCCAAACAGGGGCAGAACGAGGTCGGAGAGACAGTCGCCGTCGCGATTCAGGGCAGGGATCACGAGCGCGCCGTGGGCCGCCCCGGACATCAGCCCGGCATAGGTCGCGTCGATCAGCACGGGGTCATACCTCACCTGTGAATGTCGCTCCGCGGCCGCGTCCATCTCCTCCTTGAGCATGCCCTCGTACACGGGCGAGACCGTCCACTTCGGCCCGCCATAAACGCGGGCGCCCATCGCCGATGCCGTGCGGAAGGCGTACTCGGCCACGGCCCGGCAGGTCGAGCGCACGATCCGCTCGGTCCGGAACGCGACCTCCCCGTCCCCAGCGCCCTCCCGCCATTCCCGGGCGCCGTAGGCGTCGTCGACGGCCATCCGCACCACCGCGATCGGATCACTGATTGCCGCGATCGGCGCGACGCCCGGGAGCCGACGCCCGGTCCTCACGATCACGCGACCGTCGACCAGTTCTCGCAACAGCCGATTCGGCGAACCGACGTCGTCCTTGCCCTCGGGGGTGATCGTCGCCGCTTTCAGCCCGAGTCCGGCCGTCCGCATCGCCTCCGCGGCCTCGACGACGACCTGGTTCGAGGTGGCGCGCCGGTTCGCAAGAGAGAGGTCAAACCGCTCGAGCGAAAACTCCACCTCGAGCAATCCTGGATCGAGTACGCGCAGCGCCTGCTCGAGCAGTTCCTGCCCGGTCTGATCGCCCTCGAGAACGACTATGCGTGCCGCGCCGGTCATGACGTACCGACGGGGGAGAGGATGGCGATCGCCACCAGCGCTCCCGGCGCTCAGCTGGTCGCTGCCTCGGAGGGGAGCAACTGATCCCGCCGCTCGGCCAATGCCTCGATCACGACCGCGAGGTGCTCGTCGAAATCAACGCCCAGGTCCGAGGCCCCTTCAAGCAGTTCCTCGCGGTTGACCGCGGCGGCGAAAGACCGCTGCTTGAGCTTCTTCTTCACGGACTTGGGCGTCATACCATTCAGCCCCTCGGGCCTGACGTAGGCGCAGGCAAGAACGAACCCCGACAGCTCGTCGACCGCATACAGCGCTCGCTCCATCGGCGTCTCGCGCGAGACATGTAGGTAGTTGGCGTGCGAGGCGACCGCCCGGATCAACTCGGGTGGGTAGCCCCGCGACTCGAGCTCGCGCAGGGCGTAGCGGGGATGGCCGTCGGCGGCGTTCGGATAGCGCTCGTAATCGAGGTCGTGTACCAGCCCCGTGAGCCCCCAGAGATCCACATCGCCGCCAAACCGGGGCGCGTATGCACGCATTGCGGCCTCAACCGCGAGCGCATGGCGGCGCAGCGAGTCTGAAGCGGTCCATTCGCAAAGGAGGTTCCAAGCCTCCTCACGCGAACTCTCCCTCGAGATGGCCTCACCATCGGGCGGCATCGTGTTTCCAGCCTCCCCCGGCAAAATCATGTTCGGGATGTCACGGGCGCGCCGCATCGCGCGCAGACGACGGCGCCGAGGGCTCGTGCCACGCTTCTGGAGAAGCCGTCTCGCAACGGCACTACCACGCCCGCTCGCTCCAGCACATGGCTGTTACCCTAGCTGAGCGCGGCTGGCCCTACCCCCCGCGAAGCCCGCTGGGCGGACCAGCGAGGCCACCAGGAATTCCCATGGAGAAGTTCGTCATTGAAGGTGGCGTGCCGCTCTCAGGCACGATCGCTCCGGCCGGCAACAAGAACGGCGCATTGCCGATTCTGGCCGCCTGCCTGCTGACCGAAGACGAGATGGTGCTTCGCAACGTGCCGCGGATCGCGGACGTGGAGGCGATGCTGATGTTGCTCGAATCGCTCGGCGCCCGCATCGAGTGGCTCGGGCCAAGCGAGGTCTCCATCAGCGCGGCCGGGGTTGACCGTTTCGAGGTCGACCGCGAGCTCGCCGAACGGATCCGGGCCTCCTTCCTGCTCGCTGGGCCGCTGCTGGCCCGCTTCGGTCACGCCTACATGCCGCCGCCGGGCGGCGACGTCATCGGCCGCCGCAGGCTCGATCCGCACCTTGACGCCTTCGGGGCACTCGGAGCGACGGTTGAGCACGGTGAGAACATCGCGATCGCCGCGCCGATCGGGCTCAGCCCGTGCGACTTCCTGATGGACGAGCCTTCTGTGATGGCGACCGAGAACGCGCTCATGGCCGCCGCCTTGACCCACGGGCCCACCGTGATCCGCAACGCGGCCTCCGAGCCGCACGTGCAGGACCTGGCCCGCATGCTGGTGCAGATGGGGGCGGCGATCGACGGCATCGGCTCGAACGTGATGACCGTCCACGGCATGGACCGGCTGCGCGGCTGTACGCACATAGTCGCGCCCGACCACGTCGAGATCGCCTCCTTCATGGTGCTGGCGGGCGTCACCGGAGGCGAGCTGGTGGTCAAGGACGTGGTGCCCGAGGATCTGCGCATGATCCGGCTCGTGTTCGAGCGCCTCGGTCTGCACAGCGAGCTGCTGGACGCAGACGTGATCGTTCCGGGCGGACAGCAGCTGGTGATCAACAACGACGCCGGCGACTACATGCCGAAGGTCGAGAGCGGCCCGTGGCCCGCCTTTCCGGCCGATCTGACCAGCATCGCGATCGCGCTGGCGACCCAGTCGGACGGTTCGGTGATCATCCACGAGAAGATGTTCGAGAACCGGCTGTTCTTCACCGACAAGCTGCAGCTGATGGGCGCCGCAATCACGCTCTGCGACCCCCACCGGGCGATCGTGATCGGACCGCGCCGCCTCCGCGGCCAGCGCGTTGACTCGCCGGACATCCGCGCAGGGATGGCGATGCTGATCGCCGCGCTGTGCGCCGAGGGCGTGACCGAGATCGGCAACGTCCGCCAGATCGACCGCGGCTATGAGCGGATCGACCAGCGCTTGCGTGCGCTGGGTGCTCATATTCAGCGCCTAGACGACGTGCCCGTCGCTGCGTGAGCAGCCACGGACCCGACGGCGCGCAGAGAACCATGACCGACTGGATCGCCAGCGGAACCCGTGATGTCCTGCCGGATGAGATGCGCGAGTTACGCGCGCTCACCGATCGGCTGCGGACGGTCTTCGAGCGCGCGGGCTATGGCGAGGTGTACACGCCCGCGCTCGAATACGAGCGCCCACCCGAGGACTCCGGTCATCCCGAGTGGACCGGGCCACGTCCCGCCTACCGCATGTTCGACGAGCAGGGCAACGTGCTCGTGCTGCGTTCGGACATGACGGTCCCGATCGCACGACTCGCCGCGACCAGGTACCGGCAGGCCGAGCCGCCGCTGCGCTTCTGCTATTTCGCCCACGCCTACCGCGGCGTCAGGCCCCAGCGCGGTCAGTCGCGCGAGCTGCTTCAGGCCGGGGTCGAGCTGATTGGCGCGCCCGGCCCCGCGGGCACCGCCGAGGTGCTCACGGTCCTCTGCCGGGGGCTCGATGCCGCCGGGTTGAAGACCTATCGCGTTGCGCTCGGCGACGCCTCGCTGTATCCGGCGCTACTCGACGCCGTCGGCGTACCGACCGAGCAGCGCGAGCGCATTCTCTCCGAGCTGGTCAGAGGCGACTTCGTCGGAGTACGTGACGAGCTTCGAGACCTCCGCGAACAAGATCGCGCGCTGCTGTTGAGAGTGGCCCAGACTCGCGGCGGCGCCGAGATCCTGGAAACGACCGAAGAGCCCCTTCAGCAGGCGCTCAACAGAATGCGCGCCGTGCATGCCCTGCTCCCGCCGCAAGCCGCGCAGCGAATCATCTTCGACCTGGGCTTGGTGCGAAACCTCGGCTACTACACCGGTGCGGTGTTCCAGGTCTACGACCCCGCGCACGGCGTGCCCATCGGCCAGGGCGGCCGCTACGACGAGCTGCTCGCACGCTTCGGCCGCCCGCTGCCGGCGGCGGGGTTTGCGCTGGGCGTTGAGCGGGTGCACATCGCGCTCGCCGGGGAGGAGCGCGGCCTCGGCACATGGACCCCGGCGCAAACCGATGCCTGAGCTGCTGATCGCCGTGCCCCGGGGCACGCTGTTCGAGGACACGCTCGACCTGCTCGACCGGCTTGGCCTCGACACCGCGGAGGTCCGCGCCAACGAGCGCAAGCTGCTCTTCTCCGCGGCGGGGATCGTGACCATGCGCCCGTCCGACGTCCCTACCTATGTCGAGGCGGGGGCCGTCGACCTCGGGATCACAGGCAAGGACGTGCTGATGGAGCAGGCCGAGCGTGAGGTTTACGAGCTTGCCGATCTCGGCTATGGCCGCTGCCGCATGGTGTTCGCGACCGCCGCCGGACAGGACCGGGCGGCAGAGGCGCTGCGGCGGCTGGGGGTGGTGCGGGTGGCGACCAAGTATCCGCGGGTCGCCGAACGCCATTTCCGCAGCACCGGACGCCAGGCGGAGATCGTTGAGGTGAAGGGCTCGGTGGAGCTCGCGCCGCTTACCGGCCTGGTCGAAGGGATCGTCGACCTGACCGCGACCGGCACCACGCTGCAAGCGAACGGGCTCGAGGTGCGAGAGGAGATCGGGGTCTGCACCGCGCGGCTGATCGCCAACCCTGCCGCGCACAAGCTCAAGGCCGGGGCCACCGACGCGCTGCTGGAGCGCCTCTATGCGCTGTGAGCTGATCGATGCCGGCGAGCCAGCCGCCACGGCCGCTGCACTCCGAGGGCTGATCCCCAGCGGAAGCGACGTGTCAAGCGCCGTCGCGGACATCATCGCGCGCGTCAGGGCGGACGGTGACAAGGCCGTGGACGAGTACACCCGCGCCTTCGATACCGCAGGCGACGAGCCACCGCCGCTCCGAGTCCCAGAAGACGAACTCGAAACCGCCGCCGCGTCGCTTGACCGAGAACTCATCCATGGCATCGAGCTCGCGATCGCAAACGTCCGCCGGGTGGCCGAAGCGGCGCTCACACCCGACCAGGCGGTCGGCTTGGAGCACCAGACGGTCTTCACCCGGGAAGCTCCAATCGAGCGCGCGGCGGTATATGTCCCGGGGGGGCGGGCCTCCTACCCGAGCACGGTCGTGATGGGCGTGGTGACCGCAAAAGTGGCGGGAGTGCCCGAGGTCACGGTGTGCTCGCCCGCGTCCAGCGCCCAGGCGACCGTCCTCGCGGCCTGCCGCCTGTGCGGCGCGGATGCGGTGTACCGCATGGGCGGCGCCCAGGCGATCGCCGCGCTCGCGTACGGCACGGAGACCGTCGCCCCGGTCGATCTGATCGTCGGTCCGGGCAACCTGTACGTCCAGGAGGCAAAGCGCCAGGTCGCCGCCGACGTCGGCATCGACGGCTTCGCAGGCCCCAGCGATTTGGTCGTGATCGCGGGCGAGGACGCCGAGCCGGCGCCAATCGCGCTCGATCTGCTCGCCCAAGCCGAGCACGGGCCGGGGACGCTGGTCGTCGGAATCTCGAGCTCCCAAGGCCTACTCGAGGGCATCAAAACCGAGCTCGAAGAAGCCGCCGAAACCGGTGCCGTCGCCCGTCTCGTAACTTCCGAAAGCGCCGAGCAGGCGATCGAGCTCGCGCGCCGCCTTGCCCCCGAGCACCTCCAGCTGATCGGCGCCGAGGTAGAGCCGCTCGCCGGCCGCGTCAACACCGCCGGCTGCGTATTGGTCGGAGCCAGTTCCGGCACCGCCTTCGGCGACTACATCGCAGGCTCCAACCACGTGCTGCCGACAGGAGGGTCAGCCCGGTTTGCCTCGGCGCTCTCGGCAGCGACGTTCCGAAGGCGCTTCTACGAGGTCCGCATCACAGAACCGGCGCCGCTGGCCCAGGCGGGGGCGTCCATAGCTCGCGCAGAGGGATTCGAGACCCACGCCCGCTCCATGGAGGCGCGCATCGGCCACAATCCCCCGGCACGATGACCCGCGCCGCCCACATCGATCGCCAGACCGCCGAGACCGACGTCCATGTCGAGCTCGCGCTCGACGGCAGTGGCGCCGGTGGGCGTGAGACCGGCGTTGGCTTCTTCGACCACATGCTCGACCTGCTGGCACACCACGCGCGCCTCGACCTCACCGTGAACGCCGCAGGCGATCTCAAGACGGGCGCCCATCACACGGTCGAGGACGTCGGCATCTGCATCGGCCAGGCGCTCGACCGTGCACTCAAGCAACGAGAGGGGATCGTCCGCTATGGCCAGTCGACCGTGCCCATGGACGAGGCCCGGGCTGCTTGCGCGATCGACGTCTCGGGCCGCGGGCTGTGCGTCTTCGAAGCGTCTCTGCCGGCTGGCGCGATCGGCAATTTCGAGCACGAACTCGCCGAGGAGTTCTTCCGCGCCCTGGCGACGAACGCGAAGCTGACACTGCACCTGACGATCGAGCGGGGCACCAACGCCCACCACATGATCGAGGCGGCCTTCAAGGCGACGGCGCGCGCGCTCAAAGCTGCAACGGCTCAAGACGGAAGCCAGAACGGGGTCCCGAGCACCAAGGGCACGCTCAAGTGAAAGTGATCGCCGTCGTCGACTACGGCATGGGCAACCGGCGCTCGGTCGAAAAAGCCCTCGAGCACGTCGGCGCGAGCGTCAGGGTCACCCACGATCACGACGAGCTGCAAGCCGCGGACGGCCTGGTCATACCGGGCGTGGGCGCGTTTCCCAAGGCCATGGCCATGCTCGAGCAGCTAAAGCTCGCCGATCTCATCAGGGAGCGAGTACAGGCGGGGATCCCCGTGCTGGGCATCTGTCTGGGCATGCAGCTGCTGTTCGAGCGCTCCGAGGAGCTCGAGCCGACCGTCGGTCTCGGCCTCATTCCCGGCGAGGTGACCCGCCTAGGATCCGGCGGCCTGCCCGTGCCCCACGTCGGCTGGACCCAGGTCGAGCTGACCGCGCGCTCACCGCTCACCGAGCGCCTGCCGCAGAGCGGCTGCGCCTTCTACCACGTGCACTCGTTCGCCGCCCGGCCCGAAACCGCCGCCCACGTGATCGGCGTCGCCGAGTACGGAGAGCGTTTCGCCTCGATCGTCGCGCGCGAGCGCGTCTTCGGCGTGCAGTTCCATCCGGAGAAGTCCTCCGCGACCGGGCTCGCGCTGCTCGAAAGCTTCGTCGCGCTCGCTCGAGCAGGGCAGCCCGCGACCGCCAGGGCATGATTCTCTGGCCCGCTGTCGACATCCTCGGCGGCAAGGCGGTTCGCCTTCAGCGGGGCGAGTTCGGGACCGCAACGATCTATGACCAGGACCCGCTGGAGGCTGCACAGCGGTGGCTGGCCGAGGGGGCGAGGGCACTGCACGTCGTCGACCTCGACGGCGCTCGCACCGGCAGCCCTGCCAACCTCGAGCACATTAGGCGCATCAGGCACGCCACGACCGTGCCGCTGCAGGCAGGCGGTGGCCTGCGCTCGCCGAGCGCGATCGAGCAGATCATCGACGCCGGCGTCGACCGGATCGTGCTCGGGACCAGTACCTACAGCGATCCGGAGCTGCTCGATCAAGCGCTGCGCGAGCACGGTGAGCGCGTGGTCGTCTCACTCGACGCGAGGCAGGGCCGGATCGCCGGCGCGGGATGGCTCGAGCAGACAGAGCTCACTCCCGAACAGCTCACCCAGGATCTCGAGCGCCGCGGCCTGAAACACCTGATCTACTCGAGCATCGACCGCGACGGCATGCTTGAAGGCCCCGATCTGGAGGCCATCAAGCGCATCGCGAGCTCGAGCCCCGCGGCGCTGATCTACTCGGGTGGCATCGCCTCGACCCAGGACCTCGAAGCGATCGCCCAAATCCGGCAAAAGAACATCGAAGGGGTAATCGTCGGCAAGGCGCTATACGAGCGCCGCTTCACCGTCGCCGAGGGCCAGGAGACCCTCGATGCATGCACTACAAGCGCGTGATCCCCTGCCTCGACGTGGACGGCGGCCGCGTGGTCAAGGGCGTCGGCTTCCTTGACCTGCGCGACGCCGGCGACCCCGTGGAGCTCGCAGCCCGCTACGACGCGGCCGGCGCCGACGAACTCGTGTTCCTAGACATCACCGCGACCTCGAGCAAGCGCGAGACGGTCGTCGAACTGGCGCGCCGTACCGCCGACGAGGTCTTCATCCCCTTCACGATCGGCGGCGGGATTCGCTCCCCCCAAGACGCGCAGGGGGTGCTCGACGCCGGCGCCGACAAGGTATCGGTCAACTCCGCCGCGCTGGAGCGCCCCGAGCTGCTGGATGAGCTCGCGCGCACCTTCGGCTCGCAGTGCGTGGTGCTGGCGATCGACGCAAAGCGCAGCGCTGAAGGCAGCTGGGAGGCGTACAGCGCCGGTGGTCGCACGCCCACGGGCAGGGATGCGGTCGCCTGGGCGCGCGAGGGGGCGCAGCGCGGGGCCGGGGAGATCCTGCTCACCAGCATGGACCGCGACGGCACCAGCGAGGGCTACGACCTCGAGCTCACCGCGGCTGTCGCGGACTCAACCACGATCCCGGTGATCGCCTCCGGCGGCGCGGGCGAGCCCGGACACCTCGTCGCGGCGCTCGAGGCGGGCGCAGACGCGGTCCTGTGTGCATCCATACTCCATTACGGCCGCCATACGGTGGCCGAGGTCAAGGAGCATCTCGCGCGGGCCGGGATCCCAGTCCGCACGCGGAGCGAGACGGACGGGTCCTATGTAGGGCGCTACTAGGCCGCCTCTTCGACGTACCCGGCGGCCGCGCATGCATCGCAATACGCGGCGGGCGGGACGCGGGGCTCATAACAGCCCGGACGGCAGCAGGTAGAGGACCGCTTGGGGCGGCCACGGCCGATGCGGGCGGCGGCTGCATCCTTGAGCTCTTCGCGCATGCGATCGAGCTCGGCCGCGTGATCGGCACAGAACCGACGGCCCGGAGCCGCCGGTTGTTGACAATGACTTCCACTACGACAACGCATACACACTGAAGGATATCAAGCGAAGCGAACGCACGT
>JAVKSP010000109.1:0-9924 GCA_039583645.1 Solirubrobacteraceae bacterium | reverse complement strand
TGGTCGCAGGCTGCGCCTTGGTCGCATGGATGGTCGGAGGTGCCTTCACTGCGGTCTCGGTGTGCTGCTGGACGATCGTCCGCGTCGCGGGCTCGGACCGAGGCACGACCGCAGGTTTAGCGCTACGCGCTGGCGTGCGGGTGACGGCGGCCGCCCTCACGCTCGGCCTCTGGCCGTTGCCGAGCACGCTGGGCGAGGGCGCCCGATCCACAACGGCGAGCTGTTGGCCGCCTCTATGCGCCCGACCGCCCAATAGCGTCGGGAGCGTGGTCGCGCTGATCAGCGCGAGCGCCGAGACACCGCCCAGGCCTACGACTGGTCGCGGGATGCCCGAACGGCTGGCAGCGGCGTGTCGGCGCGCCTGCCAATAGGCCGCCGACTCGAGGAAGAGGTCCGGCGCCGCCAGATCCCGCTCCGGCTGTAGCTGGTACAGCTCGACAGATGAGCGCGGAAGCTTGCCTCTGCGTGCCAGCGAACGCTCAAGCGATGCCTGCCACAGGTCGATCTGGCCAAGGTCACGCGTGGTCTCCACGAACCCTCCCTCTCTTCCGTCTAGGAGCCTGCGGAGTTAGCTGACGGGCTCGCGCTTCGCGCTACGCCGGAGTGATACCGACGATTCGCCCCATGGCGGCTTTGGGTCCCCCGCTCACCGGCCACTGGTGGCCGGTGACTCGGCTTTATGTTGACCGCGGCAAGCTACCACTTTCCGCGGTCGAGCAGCGGTTTTACCCGCTGAGCTCGCTGATCTTGCGCTCGACCTCGGCCTCGACGTCGAGCGGCGGCTTGCCGGTTCGCTGACGACGGTGATTGCGAGCGATCACCAGCTGCCTGATCTCGTCACGCAATGCGGGGTCGATCGCAGGGGCGGAGAGGCGTTGAAGCTCACGTTCGACGTCAACGGTCGGCTTGCCGCGACGGCGCCGAAGCTCGTTGCGCGCCGTGAGGAGCTGCCTGATCTCCTGCTCGCGCTGGCGTTCCGCCGCAGGGCCGGACGCGCCGTGTTCGGTATCGCGCTCCAGCAAGAGATGGCTCTGCCCATATTGCTTCCAGATTCCGCTGCTCGTTGCGAGCAGCAACACCGCGGCGATCGCACCGATGCCCACCACCACCACGATCACGATCTCGAACCCGCTCATCGGGCTCAGGGCACCAGGCAGGTGATGTTCTTGTGCGTCGTGTGGTGCGCGGTAGAGGTCGCCGATGCCTTGCAGACGAGTCCCGAAGAGGTCGCTACGAGGCGGTAGGAGCCGGGGGAGACGCGCAGCGCAAAGTGGTTGCGGGCTCCACTGGTAGAGGTGTGCCCAACGATCCGTCCACTCGAGTTCCGCGCGGTCACCTTGAAACGGCGGGTGAGGCAGTGGTCTGGGACATTGCAGAGCAGCACGTGGCTGGCGATGCGTCCAGCTCGTCGACTCGCGAGCTGGGCCTCGCGGGGGGCGGCGATGGCGAAGGCCAGCGGCCCGAGGGTCGCGGCGGCGATAACCCCGCAGCCGATGAGTGCGCGACGCATGCGCGTCAAGTTAACAGCCGGTGTTGGCGCAGGAGCTCGATGTACATGGCGATACGCGCGGCACGACGCTGCACGTCCTTTACATGGTGCAGGCGGTAGAGAAACGCGTAGCGAGCAGATCCGGTGAGCGTCTCGAAGAACTCACGCGCACGAGCATCCTGCTCGAGCGCGGCCTGAAAGTCTGCCGGCACGGTCGCCGTGGCTTGCGATGGATAGGCGTCGTCGAGGCGGCCGTCGGCTTGGGCCGACTGGTATTCGCGTAGGCCGGCGGCTTTCATCCGGCCTTCACTGATCAAGCGCTGCGCCCGCTTGCGATTGATTGCCGACCACTTGCTCCGCGGTCGGCGAGGCGTGAAGCGTTGTAGGAAGAAATGCTCGTCATAGCCGCGAACCTGGCCGTCGATCCAGCCGAAGCAGATCGCCTCCTCGATTGCCTCAGCTTGCGTGACCGCAGCCTCAGGCGATCCCTTCTTCGCCAGCTTCAACCAAGCCCCGCCCGCGCTGTCGTGGTTGGTGGCCAGCCACGACTCCCAGGCCGCGCGATCGGCCAGCTGGACCAGGGGCACCTCCTGCCGTCTGACGCTGGAGCCCGGAGTCAAGCGGCGAACCGCTGGGCTGCCCGGACGCGCGCTTTGGCAGCCTCCACTTCGCGGTCTCTGGGCGGCGCCGTTGTGCGCAGCTCGGCCAGGAGGCGGGATGAGGCCTTGGCGACCGCGTCAACGGCCTGCGCAAATGCCTCCTCGTTCGCGCGGGATGGCTTGTTGAAGCCGCTGACCTTGCGCACGTACTGGATTGCAGCAGCGCGCACCTCCTCCTCCGTGGCGGGTGGATCGAAGTTGTAGAGAGTTCTGATGTTTCGACACATGGGCCAAACTGTATTGGTCAGGATCGGTGCCGAGCGCGCGCCAGCGCTGAACGTACGTGGGCGATCAGCGCACTCGTGGTGGGCCAGCCGCCGGTCGAGGCGTCGTAGTACCACAGCAGCTTGCCCGAGCCCGACACGAGCGTGAACCAGGGCTGGTCCTCTACCTGGTACCCATCGGATACGCGGCCGCTTTCATCTATCGCCACCGGGTAGGCAGGTCGGTGGGGCAGCTGTCCCAGGAAGCGTGGCAAAGAGGTCGGTGAGGGTTCGACGCTGCCTTCATCGATGGCGGCCAGCTCGGGCAGCCCCCGTGCTCTGGCCAACGCCTGATACCGGTTCAGGGCCGCCAATTCGCCGCGCAGGTCGGATGTCTCTGAGAGCCAGGTGGCAAAGAACAGATAGAGGCGCGGCGCTCCACCGGGGCCAAGCCGGACCCGTCCGCCGTTCGCCAGCGGCAGCTCGGTGCTCTGGCTCGGAGCGATGGGGAGGGTTTGGGCGGCGGACACGGAGTGCACCGCTGGATGAGCCGGAAGCAGGCTCGAGACATCCTCAGCGAGCATTGCCCCCAACTGGTTGACGCTCGCGTAAGCCATCTGCGCCATGAGCAGCCTGCGCAGCCGGCCGTGCTGGTCGATCACGTAGATCGCCGGGGTGTGGTCGATTTGACCACGCACCAGTGCTGCTTCGATCCCGTACGCGTGCCACACGCGCTTGAGCTGCGGCAGCGAAGCGGTGAGGAAGTACCACTGGTGGGTCATCTCGTGCGCACGCGAGTACGCCCGCACCCATTTGACCCCGGTCGCGCGTGGATTCGCCGCCACGCCGAGTAGCTGCACCTGCGAGGAGGCAGCGCCAAGCATCCGTTTCGCCTCGACCATCGCGGTAGTGGTGAGAGGGCAGACAGTGGTGCAAACGGGGTCGTTGAAAGCGAGGATCACAACCTTCCCGCGGAACGAGCGCAGTGACGTGGGCCTCGCGAACTGATTGGTGAGGTTGAAGTCAGGAGCGGGCTTCGATAACGGCGTTCCGGGAGCGAGGCGCGAATGGCTGGCCATCGTCGCGAGGCTGGAGCTCTTTCCCGAGCTCAAGGTCGAAACGGCGGCGCCGATCCCACCTCCCAGCGCGAGCGCCACCAAACCCACTACCGCAGCGCGTGCTGATCGCCGCGACTTCATCTTGCTACCGCTGGTCGCGGGTTCCGGGCTCAACGCTCAATAGAAGCCTTCGCGGCGCGCGTAGCGGGCCGCACGCTCGCGGTCGTAGGTGTCGGCGTCGAACGCGGGACTCGTCAGTGAGCGCAGGATCTTCCCGGAGCTGGGCAGCTCGGAATGCTCGATGTGCCGCTCGGGGTTCCAAAGGTCCGATCGGATGAGTGCTTTGGAGCACTGCGTGTACGCCTCCTCGATTGAGATCAGAATCCCAAGCCGAGGAACCTTGCCCTCCACTGCGCTGGCGCGCAGAAGCTCATGGTCCTCGACGATCTGCGCCCGGCCGTTGACACGAAAGGTATCTCCGACTCCGGGGATGAGGAAGAGCAGCGCTATGCGTGGATCGGCCACCAGATTCGTCAGCGTGTCCGCAATGCGATTGCCCGGCCGCTCAGGCAACAAGAGCGTGTGGTCGTCGAGGACGCGGACAAACCCTGCCGGGTCGCCGCGAGGCGAGACATCGAGCCCGCCGTCGGGTTGGCTCGTGGCGACGCAGACGAACGGCGATCGCTCGATGAACTGCCGGGTCAGGTGGTTGAGCCGGTTAGCGATCTTCGCCGTAGCTCCGTCCTTGGGAGGCCCGATGATCTCACGCAGTTCCGGCTCGGCGCTGACCGTGCGGTTGCTCATGCTCGCCGGACCGTAGCGGGTGAAGAGCGTGGCCGCTCAACCCTGAGAGAATGACCGCCGAATGACGAGGGTGGTCAGCGTCTAGCGACTGCTGTGAGCGAGCGGTGGGAGCTCCCGACGAATTCGTATCGGACGATGCCCGCGAACGCGTAGTCGGGTCCCTCCGTGACGATCTGCTGGCGGGTCGATTGAGTCTCGAGGAGTTCTCCGAGCGGATCGAACTCGCCTACGCCGCCCGACGCGGTCACGAGCTGGCTCTCGCGCGCAAGGACCTCCCAGAGTCGGCGGCTGGGGTCGCACCTGGCGTGGGCCTGCGGCCGACCCGACTGACCGCCTCGCTCTTCGGCCGTGTCATCAAACGGGGCAGACTGAGCCTCCGCCGATGGTCGCTAGCCGTGGCGGGCTTTGCGGATCTTGACCTCGACCTCAGGCAGGCCGAGCTCTCCGCCGAACAGACCACAGTCACGCTCCTTGTTGGGTTCGGAAACGCTGACGTCTACATCCCCGAGGGCGTCCGCACGATCGTCGGCGGGCTCAGCGTCTTCAGCCGTCGCCGTGACTGGGGTGACGATGCTGCTCGCTCCGACGCTCCGAGAATCCGCGTGCGGGTTTTCTCGCTGTTCGGCACGGTGGACATTTGGCGCGTCCCGCGCGACGCAAGGGGCGGGTACTCCGAGATCATCCGAGCGCTCAGGGAAGCTCAGCGACAGCTTCCCGGATGACGCGTCGTGGGGCCGCGCCGCCCAGCGGGCCCCCGAGGTCCCCAAGACCTCGGAGTGCAGGGCCGGCTACAGCACGGCGATCAAGCTCGGTAACCAGTAGCTGGGTAGCGAGCGGCGGGAGCGTGGCCTTGGCCGCGCTCCCGCCACCGTATTGCGCACGGATCGATTAGACCAACGCTCGCGGTGCAGTCGGCCGATCAGGGCTGAGCCGTCGTGCCAGTTCGCGCATGGTCGGGCTTTGCAGTGATTCCTGTGCGCAGCGCGCGAATAGCCATAGGTGGATCCGCCCTGGGTCGAGGTCAAGCAGCGCCGCCATCCGTTGTATGAGGCCGGTGGGGTCGGCGACGAGTCGGCTCTTACAGTTGAGCATGTGCTGGACGGGGTCGAAGGCCGGATCGCCGATGAGCGGCTTGGGGTCGATCATCAACCAGGGCTCGCGTTGGGCAGACAGGACGTTCCCTGCGTGCAGATCGGTGCACAGCAGCACCTCCGTTGTCGCGGAACCGGGGAGGGTCCGGAGGATCTCGACGCCGGCGCGCGCAAGCCCCGCGTCCAGCCCGCGGTCGTCGCCGGCATAGGCGAGCTCGAACGAGTCCGCCCACTCGCTGCACATCTGTTGGAGCGTGCAGAACGGGTGCCCGGGTTGGGGTGGTCGTGCCCACAGGCGGCGCAGCAGCCCGGCGATGACCTCGTCCTGCTGGGCCTCCGGCGCTGAGCACCCGAGCTGACGGCCGGGGGTGCATCGCTCGAGCAATAGCGCGGTGGTGTTGTCGAGCTGCCGGCTCGCGAACAGACGGACAGCTCCGTCGCCTTTCCAATGACGCAGCCCGTCGGCTTCTTGGTCGGCCTCCCGGTGTCGCCAGCCGAGCTTGAGCACGAGCTCATCGCCTGCCGGGTTGCGGGCTGGTGCGGCCCAGGCGCACTGCCCGCCCGGGAGGTAGGGATCGCCGAGCTCAAGCTCCCACTCGGACGAGATCTCCTTTATCTGTCCTGGGAGCGCCGCGAGCCAGGCTGGCCGCTCGGGGTAGTCACCGGCATCGTTCGCGACGGCCTGCACGAGCGTCGGCGGGAGCCGGATCGTGCCGTCTCTCACGCTCATCACGTTTCTGCGCTCCAGGTAAGGCCGTGGGAGCGCAGCAGCTCGATCACGGCGGCGCTGGGTTGCTTTGGGCCGCCGTCGCCGAGCTCGTCGGTCGGGGCGCCCGCGTTGAGCAGAAGCGTGACGGTGGCCGACCAATCCGGTGCTCTCGTCAATCGCGGCGTCTCGCCGCTTCCCACGAGCGCCCATGCCAAAGGCTGGGCGTTCCAGCGGGTATCCCGGGCCATCAGGTCAGCCCCGTGTGCGAGCAGCAGATCGACGGTCTCAGCAGCCCCGGCATAGGCGGCCGCGTGGAGCGCGGTGGCGCCGTCGTCGTCAACGCCCTCGCGGCGAGCGTCGATCGGGAATCCGAGCTCGAGCATCAGCCTGACTGATGCCACGTTGCCACGCTCAGCCGCGGCCACCAGTGCCGCTTGGTCGGCGGGTTGGACTCGGCCGACCAGTACCGGGTCAGCGGCGACCAGGCCGCGCGCGGTGGCGCCGTCACCGGTGACGATCGCCTCGAGCAGCCGGTCGACCGGATCATCGCCCGCTCCCCCGAGCAGCTCGACGGTTGCCGCGACGCCAGCCGTCAGCGCGCGCCGGCGGCCAGAGCGACCGTCAGGACCCGGTAGGTCTGGGTTGGCACCGGCGCCGAGCAGGATGGTCACCGCGTCGAGGTTGGCTTCGGCGACCGCCTCCGCCAGCACGTCCGTGAACAGCTCAGGTGTCCCCGCAGCGTGTTCCGTCAGCAGCTCAAGGCACCACGTTCCCCCCGCGGCATACAACGACGCGAGCAGGGCCTGCGGCCGCACCGGCGCTCCGCGCTCGAGCAGCAGCCGGATGAGTGGCTCGTTGTTGCGGCTCGAGTTGGCGCTCGTGACGGCGCACTCCAGCGGCCGCCAGCACCGCCTGCCGGTGCTCTCTGCGTCGGGGTCGGCGCCGGCGTCGAGCAACAGACGCGTGACCTCAGCCAGGCCGGGGGCACGCGCGGGATCGAGGTGGAAGCGCGAGGCGCATGCTAGGTGCAATGCACTCCAACCGGTGACGAGATCGACGCGGGTCGCCGCGCCGGGATCGCGGCGCAGTTCCGCTTGGACGCGACCAGCGTCGCCAAGGATGACAGCAGCCGGAAAGCCAGAGTCGGCCAGCGCCGGATCTTCGTGGAGCATTCGGGCCGCGGCGCCGATCTGCAGGTTGAGGCTCGAGCGCAGGAACCGCACGACGTTCTCAGGGATCGACGCGTTGCGCGCTTCGATCTCACGGACCAGACCCACCCAGCTCGGTTGACCGAGCTCACGCGCCAATGTGAGCTGCGCACCGGCGAGCGTCAACGGTGCCGAGACCGCGGACAGACGGGCGAGCGACTCAGCGTCGCCGGCTCGGGCGCCACGGAACAGTTCCTTGGCCTGGCGCCGCGCCTGACGGACGTCGGGGTGCTCAGGAAGTACAGACATGACATCTCCTCTGCGGCCCGGTGGTCCGCGTGCCAGGCCCGGAGATCGTCACGACTGCAACGTCTGATCGAAAGGTGAACTCAGTTCTGCCCGCGGACCCGGAGGCGGCCTCACCCGCCCAAACACAACCTACCACGCGGCTGCTTCGCGTCTGCGGGTTCGAATGCTCGCTCGATCGGCGGGCCTTACCGACGCCACAGGTCGAAGGCGATGTCCCGTCGGCGCTCGCAGAAGCGACCGTGGTCTGATGCCGACTCGAGCAGTGCCCTCAGTTCGGCTTCGAAGTCCAGCAAGCCGGTTCCGAAAAGGTGCGGTGTGGAGCTTGAGAGTGAGAGCGTCGCGGCGACGATCTCCTCGATTGATCGTTCGATCACCTCGCCTTGTCGAAGCTCGAACCGGCTGGGCCCGTCGAAGCCGGCCTGACGAAAGACCTCGTCCTCGCCCTGTGGCGTGCCGTGCGGGAGCGATGAGCGTCCGGCTCGCCGCTCACCGCCAAGATATGAGTTGACGAGGTCGTCGATCTCCTCATACGGCGGCCGTGGCCGCGGCAGCGGATCCACGCTTAAATCCCCCCGATGTGTCGTTGCATGGACGTGAACGCAATGGCCGCGGGGGAGCAGCATCTCGCGCACGATCTGTGCGACCTGCAGACGCTCCATCCAATGAAATGACTGGGCGAACGTCACGAGATCGACTGGACCAAGGTCAGCTGGAAGATCCTCGCCTCGCATCCGCCGCCAGCTGACATTCGCAACCTTCTCACGCTGAGCGACCGAGATTGCTTGCTCGATCATCTGCGCGTCGGCATCGATCCCGACGATCTGGTCGACAAAGCGCGCGAGCAACAGCGTCAGCGAACCTGGCCCGCAGCCCACATCGACAGCGCGCTCTCGACCGCCCAATCCCACCGCGGCCGCAATTAGCTCCCCCAGCTCCCTCGGGTAGGACATCCGCCCTACGACGTAATGCGCGGCGCTCCCTGCATAAAGCGTCTCATCCCACCTCCACGCTTCGGCCACGTAGTGATTATCGAGCGAGAAGGCACGATCTGGTTGGGCGATGACCTGTCACGATCGGGTTGGTGAGCGCTGGGTGGGCCGCTGCGTCCCGAGGCAGCAGACCTGCTGCGGTTGAGCCAGCAGCCAGACGCATAGACATCATCGCGCCGGTCTGTTGCTCTCCGACGACGCGGGTTGCCCGCGTTTGAGCACAAAGGCCAGGGGTGGCACGACGAACGAGACGAGGTATATCGGCCAGATCCTGCCTCCGTAGCAGCGGAAGTAGATGGCGTCGCCATCGGCCGCGTCGAACGATTGGGCTCGACTCGAGTAGCGGCCCGCCCGGACTTGGAGTCTGTGGTGTCCTGGCTCGATCGATGTCTCGAATGTTTCATTGCGGTTGATCGAGCCAACGGCTGTGCCATCTAATGCAATCTCGAACGGCGCGCGCCGGAGCTCCATGATGAGACCTTCCCGCTTGACCGTGAGCGTTGCTGACACCGTCGCGCTCCTCTCTTCACCGGTTCTCGCCGGGTCTGCTGATCTCCTTTGAGCGTACGAGGTTGGTCCCCCGAGCAAGAGATCCCAGCGACGCAAAAAGCCGGCATGGCACACTCTGGGATCACGGGGCTGGCTGCGGTGTAGCGGGGTAAACGTTTGAGGACACGCGTTGTCATGGACGGCGACGCCAGGCTCCTAGTTTCGGGCAAGCGAAGCAGCTGCATGACCGTCGCGCGCGCTTTCCGTTGAATCCGGTCGTCCGGTCCGGGAACGAAAGCGGGAGCGCGCCGCTCAGCACATACGGAAGCGGGAGCGCGCCGCTCAGCACTGGAGTTGCCCCGTTTTGGACGACACTTGAACGCTTCCGGTCGTAAGCCGGGGAAAGTGAGGGTCAAGTGCCGAGAACGAGGCCACCGTATCCGGAGGAGTTCCGCCGCGAGGCGATCCGTCTGGCTCAGTTACGCGACAGGCCGCGTTGGAAGCTGGCGAAGGATCTGGGGGTCTCCGAGGTCACGTTGCGCAACTGGCTCAAGCAGGAGAAGACCGCGAAGGGGGAGCGCCCCGGTGGGCTGAGCGAGGACGAGCGCATGGAGCTCTACCGGCTGCGCGATGAGAACGCCAAGCTGCGGATGGAGCGCGAGATCCTCTCAAAAGCAGCCATCTTCTTCGCGAAGGAGACCGACGGGCCGTAGCCGAGGGGTACTCGTTTATCGCCGCGGAGAAGAGCAATTATCCCGTCGCGTTCATGTGCCGGGTGCTGCGCGTGAACCGCACCGCGTTCCACAACTGGGAGCGCCGCGCGCCGTCGGACCGCGCGCTCCAGGACGCGAGGCTGAGCGAGAAGATCCACCAGATCCATGCGCGTAGCCGCGGCACTTAGGAATCGTCAATCAAATAGTTGAGGTTTGATGGTGTAGTTCCACTCGGGGTGGAAGTGGTCGCCGTGGAGGTTGAC
>JAVKSP010000108.1:0-10015 GCA_039583645.1 Solirubrobacteraceae bacterium | reverse complement strand
CAGACGACACGGCTCCCTCAGCCACAAGCCGCCCGGCGCTCGCTTACGCGAACTGACCAACCCACCTAGGAACTACAGCTAGGCCCCGCCGGCTCAAGTCGTCGGATTAACGCCCGGGCCAGGAGTGCCTACGACCGGCTGTGCCTCTTCTACGAGCTCCAGCTCTCCGGCCTCGATCGCCTGCTTCCGAACCGTGTCGGTGATGCTCTCTCCCGTCATCGCAACCGCCATCGCCCAGAAGTAGATGATCAAGCTGAACCCTCCAACCGCGAGGAGATCCCACCACAGCGGAATCACGTTCGGCCCAATTACTGTGCCCGCGGCATTGATGCCGAAGTCGCTGATGTACACGAGCACCCCCATGCCGACCAGGTACGGAAGGATCCAGGAGCCGGCCCTGAGATCGAAGACTATGTCCCTGTCGTTGAGGTGCAAGAGCCGGTTGCCCACGAGGACGAAATAGCCGATCGCGATCGCGATGCCTAGCTTGTAGTCCGTGTTCCAGCCCGACCACAGGATCAGGTAGTTGGCAACTATGAAAGCGGCCGGAGCGATGACCGTGGCGCCCGGCATGCGATAGGGGCGCCGGGCCTCGGGTATGCGGCGGCGGAAGGCGCCGAGCGCCAGCGGGGCGCCGGCGTACATGAGCACGCTCGCGCTGGTGATAAGTCCGACCAGCGACCTCCAGCTCGGGAAGGGCAGGAAGCAGATGCAGCCGATGATGAAGGCCAGAATCAGCCCGACCCACGGGACCGAACGGCGGTCGGTGCTTTCGAAGACCTTGGGGAAGTAGCCGTTGCGGGACAGCCCGAAGGACACGCGTGAGGCACTGGTCGTGTAGATCAGCCCGGTCCCTCCCGGGGAGATGACCGCGTCGATGTACAGGATGGTGGCCAGCCACCCGAGCGAGGCGAGCGTGGCGACCTGGGCGAAGGGTCCGCTGAACTTCGTGAACGGGCCCGTGGCCCAGTTCTTGCCGACGTGGCTAAGCGGCAACGAGCCGAGGAACACCACCTGCAGCAGGCAGTAGATGATCACGCCGATGATGATCGAGCCGATCACCGCCCACGGCACGTCGCGCTTGGGGTTGCGAGCCTCGCCCGCGAGCTGATCGGCCTGCTCGAAGCCCAGGTAGGAGAAGATGATGCCGCTCGTCGAGACCGCCAGCAGCACCCCCTTGGCTCCAAAGGGGCTGAAGCCATTCGCCGCGGTGAAGTTGGAGCCGTGGAACGAAGTGACCGCCAGCACGATGATCGTCAACAGGGGGATGGCGACCTTCCACCAGGTGGCGGCGTTGTTGGTGGTGGCGAGCCTGCGGACGCCGAGGAAGTTGATCACGGTGAACACCGCCATCAGCCCGATCGCCACGAGAATGCCGGTGCCCGTGAGCACGTGCTCGCCGCCGGATAGCTTCTGCCAGCCATGGGCGAACGAGTAGTGCTGGCTGTACTGAATCATCGCCAGGACCTCGATCGGCGCGACCGTGACGGCCTGCAGCCAGGAGAACCAGCCAAACGAGGCGCCCGCAAAGCCGCCGAAGGCGAAGTGAGGGAAGCGGGCCGTCCCGCCGGCAAGCGGGAACATGCCGCCCAGCTCGGCGTGACAGAGCGCCAGCAGAATGACGCAGAAACCTCCGATTCCCCACGCGATGATCGCGGCGGGGCCGGCGATTCCCAGCGCCCCCTGGGCGGTGAACAGCCATCCGGAGCCGATGATCGAGCCCACAGAGGCCCACATCAGGCCGATGAGGCCGACCTCTCTTTTCAGCCGTGAACGGCCCGGTGCACCTACCACAGCTTGCTCAGAGACCGCCATTCTGGCTCACCTCCAAATTCGTTGCCTCATAGGGCGGGGCGCGGATTCTATGCCCCGGGTCTGACGTGTCAAGGCGCACAAGGGCATGCCAGGGGCTTTCGATGCGTTGCTCCCAACCTCCTTCATTCCGGCAGATCGGAGGATTCCGCTTGGCGAAGGCACCGCCGTCCATGAGCCGTCTTGACCATCCATAGACTCTCGCCCGTGGTGGACGACGACGACGCGATCGGCGAGCTCCTCGTCCCCGCTGACGACCTCGCCCGGCGCGTGCGCGAGCTCGCAGCCGAGGTCTCGCGTGACTACGAGGGCAAGGACCTGGTGCTCGTGGGCGTGCTCAAGGGCGCCATCTTCTTCGTGTCCGACCTGATGCGCGCGCTCGAGGTTCCGGTCGAGGTCGACTTCATGGCGGTGGCCTCGTATGGATCGGCGACCAAATCGAGCGGTGTCGTGCGGATACTGAAGGACCTCGACGCGGTGATCGAGGGCCGGGACGTGCTGATCGTGGAGGACATCGTCGACTCCGGCTTGACGCTGCAGTACCTGCTGCGCAACCTGGGCGCCCGCAACCCCCGCTCGCTCGAGGTGTGCGCGCTGCTGATCAAGCCAGAGCGGCGCAAGGTGGAGCTGCGCACGCGCTATGTGGGCTTTGAGATCCCCAACTGTTTCGCGATCGGCTACGGGCTCGATCATCGCGAGCGCTATCGCAACCTTCCCTTCGTGGCCGCGCTGAAGACGTGAGCAGGTGGGTTTCGATGACGCGCTTTCGCGGCGCTGAAACGCTCGCTGCAGCGGCGCCGCAGGACCAAAGCAGACTGCTACGCTTGGCTATTCCCGGTTTCACTGGAGCGCGCCGGAGGCGCGATTTGCCGCTATGAGCAGGTTCTTTAAGAGCGCCGCCTTCCCGATCTTGATCGTCGTGGTGCTCGCGTTCTTTGCGCAGAAGCTGATCGGGCAGTCCGGTCATCAGCCGCACTACTCGTTCGGCAATCTGTTGTCGCAGCTCCAGCATCAGCAGGTGAGAAGTCTGTCCATGCACGAGGACAGCAACATCATCAATGCCACGACCAAGGCGGGCGTGCACTACACCGTCGGTTATCCCGGCGCCTACGCGCCGCAGCTGATCAACGCGGTGCAGCGGGACATCGCCGGCGGCGGGATGACCGAGAGCTCCTTCGACATTCAGGGCAAGTCCTCGAGCGCGTGGCTGAGCCTCCTCACCTACATCTTGCCCGTGCTGATCTTCATCGGGTTCTGGATCTTCCTCATGAACCAGGTCCAGGGCGGCGGTTCGAAGGTCATGTCCTTCGGCAAGTCGCGCGCCAAACGGCTGTCCGTCGATTCGCCGAAGATCACCTTCCGCGACGTGGCAGGCGTCGACGAGGCGGTCGAGGAGCTGCACGAGATCAAGGAGTTCCTCGAGAACCCGAAGAAGTTCCAAGCGCTCGGCGCGCGCATCCCGAAGGGGGTCCTCCTCTATGGGCCGCCGGGCACCGGCAAGACGCTGCTCGCGCGCGCGGTGGCGGGTGAGGCCGGCGTGCCGTTCTTCTCGATCTCCGGCTCTGACTTCGTCGAGATGTTCGTGGGCGTGGGCGCCTCGCGCGTGCGCGACCTGTTCGAGCAGGCCAAGCAGAACTCCCCCTGCATCATCTTCATGGACGAGATCGACGCGGTCGGCAGGCACCGCGGCGCCGGACTCGGCGGCGGCCACGACGAGCGCGAGCAGACGCTCAACCAGCTGCTGGTCGAGATGGACGGCTTCGAGATGAAGGACAACATCATCTTGATCGCCGCCACCAACCGCCCGGACATCCTCGACCCCGCGCTGCTGCGCCCGGGGCGCTTCGACCGCCAGATCGTGGTCGACCGCCCGGATCGGACCGGCCGCCGCAGGATCCTCGAGGTACACACCCGCGGCAAGCCGCTGGCGCGGGAGATTGACGTCGACGCACTCGCCGGCCAGACCCCGGGCTTCACCGGCGCTGACCTCTCGAATCTGGTGAACGAGGCCGCGCTGCTGGCGGCCCGCAACGGCAAGCGCGAGATCACCCAGGAGGAGCTCGAGGAAGGGATCATGCGCGTGGTCGCGGGTCCGGAACGCAAGACCCGAGTGATGTCCGAAAAGGAGCGCAAGATCACCGCCTACCACGAGATGGGCCACGCCATGGTGGGCCACTACCTCCCCAATGCCGACCCTGTGCACAAGATCTCGGTGATCTCGCGCGGCCAGGCGCTCGGTTACACGATCTCGCTGCCGAGCGAGGACAAGTTCCTCACCACGCGCGCGGAGCTGCTCGACACCATGGCGATGGCGCTCGGCGGGCGTGCCGCGGAGGAGCTCGTGTTCAGCGAGATCACCACCGGCGCCGCCAACGACCTCGAGAAGGTGACCCAGACCGCCAAGCAGATGGTGATGCGCTTCGGCATGTCCGAGAAGCTCGGCCCGCGCGTGTTCGGCCACGAGCACAGCCAGCCCTTCCTGGGCCGCGAGTTCTCGTCCGAGCCCGACTATTCGGACGAGATCGCGCGCGAGATCGATGACGAGATCCGGCGCATCGTCGAGTCCGCGCACGTGCAGGCGAAGAACATCCTCACCGAGCACCGCAACGGGCTCGAGAAGCTCTCGGAGATCCTGGTCAAGCGCGAGACGATCGAGCGCGAGCAGTTCGAGGCCCTGCTCGACGGCCAGACCGAGCAAGAGGTGTTCGGCGCGGAGGCGCCGCCGCCGCCCGCGGTTCCGATCCCGGAGCCGCCGGCGGAGAAGCCCGGACGCGCCGGCCCACGGCCGCTGCCACGCCCCGGTCTCGCCGGCGGCACCGCCGAATAGCCGGTTCACGAGTCACGTTCACGCGCGTCCTGCTCAATGCCACTCGGGTGTGGCTTCCGCTTGCGATCGCGGTTGCCGGCATCGTGGCGATCGTGCTGGCAGGGGGCCGCGGTTCGCAGGCCGGCGCGGGCGTCGGCCTGGTGATCGTCGGGCTGATCGTATGGATGGTCAACTGGATGTTCCGCATGAGCATCGACAGCAACCGCGATCGCGAGCGCGAGGAGCGAGCGCGCGAGTACTTCTCCGAGCACGGACACTGGCCGGGCGAGGAGCCGTGAGCCTGCAGGAGCTCGAACGGGAGCGGTTCGCCCTGATGGGGGTCGTGAACGTGACCCCCGACTCCTTCTCGGACGGGGGCCGCTATCTCGAGTCCAGCGCCGCGATCGCGCACGGGCTGGCGCTGGCTGCGCAGGGGGCCGCGCTCGTCGACGTGGGCGGCGAGTCGACCCGTCCCGGGGCGCTGCCCGTGAGCGCCGCCGAGGAGCTTCGGCGCGTGCTGCCGGTGATCGAGGGGCTGGCGGCGGGAGGGGTCAGCGCGCAGATCTCCATCGACACCTCGAAGGCGCTCGTCGCTGGGCGCGCGCTTGCCGCCGGGGCGAGCTTCGTGAACGATGTGACGGCGCTGCGAGGCGACCCCGAGATGGCCGGCGTCATCGCCGAGCGCGGCGCTGACTGCTGTCTGATGCACATGCTGGGCGAGCCACGCACCATGCAGGCGGACCCACGCTACGCCGACGTGGTCAGCGAGGTGAAGGCGTTTTTGGAGGAGCGGCTGCGGTTTGCAACCGCGCACGGGATCGCCGAGCGGCGCATCGCGCTCGACCCGGGGGTCGGGTTCGGCAAGACGGCCGACCACAATCTCGAGCTGTTGCGGCGGCTCGACGAGCTGCTGGAGCTGGGACGCCCCGTGGTCATCGGCACCTCGCGCAAGTCCTTCATCGGCCGGATCACGGGCAGGCCGGTGGACGACCGGCTGGCCGGCACCATCGCCACCAACGTGGTCGCTTTCATGCGGGGGGCGCGCATCTTCCGCGTGCACGACGTGGCGCCGATCCGAGATGCGCTGATGATGGCGAGTGCTACGGTCAGCCGCCCATGGGCTCAGGCGACTTCGACGAGCTAGAGGCCGACGAGGAGGGCGAGGGCTCCCCCTCCGAGCCCGAGGTCACGATCGAGGTCAGTGGGCTGTCGCTGTTCACGCACGTGGGCGTGAGCGCGGCCGAGCGCGAGGTCGGACAGCGGCTGCTCGTCGACGTGCGCCTCGACGTAGGCGAAGCCGACGCGACCGTCACCGACCGGCTCGAGGACACCGTCGACTACGGCGAGGTCTGCCATGCGATCAACCTCGTTGCCCAGCAGCGCTCCTACAAGACGCTCGAGCGCCTGTGTGCAGCGATCGCCGACCGGCTGATCGAGCGCTACGCCGTGGACGCGGTCTGGGTCAAGGCTGCCAAGCCCGAGCCGCCGCTGGCCCTGCCCGTGACCGAGGTCTCGGTCGAGCTGTGGCGCGAGCGCGAGTAGGGCGATCGCGCTGCTCGCGTGCCCCGTGAGCGGATGAGCCTCGGCTATCTCGGCCTGGGCTCGAATGTCGGCGACCGCCGCAGCCACCTCGAGCGCGCCGTGGCGGCCCTCCCTCACCACGGCGTGGAGGTGCTCAAGTCCTCGTCCGTGTACGAGACCGAGCCCGTCGGGCTGGTCTCAGACCAGCGCGAGTTCTTCAACGCCTGCCTGCGGATCGGCACGGAACTGGGCCCCGAGCAGCTCCTCGATGCGTGCAAGGAGGTCGAACGCGAGCTGGGGCGCACGGGCAGCGCGGTCAGGCACGGCCCTCGGGAGATCGACGTCGACCTGCTGTTGATGGACGGCGTCGAGCACGTCTCGGAGCGGCTGGCGCTCCCTCATGCCTCCGTTCTGGGGCGCCGCTTCGTGCTGGTGCCGCTGCTCGAACTCGATCCCGGGCTCGCCCTGCCAGACGGCACCTCCCTGGCGGCGGCCCTGCAAGGGCTCGCCGCCGGCCAGCGAGTGCGTCACGCCGGGCCACCGCTGCTCTAGAAGATAATCCGCGCATGCTGCTGGTCGTTGACGTCGGCAACACGCAGACCCATTTCGGCGTGTTCAAGGACGGCGGCGCGCCGGTCGAGCACTGGCGCTTTGCCACTGTGCGCGATTCGACGCGGGATGAGATCGGCGCCGTGCTCTCGAACCTCCTTGCCTTACGGGGGCTGCAGTTCGCCGACATCGATGCCTCGATCGTCTCCTCGACGGTGCCCCAGCTCTCCGAGGAGTGGCACACCATGGCCAAGCTCTACCTGCGACAGGAAATGCTGGTCGTGGGCCCGTCGCTTCGCACCGGCATGCCGATCAGGTACGACAACCCCCACGAGATCGGGGCCGACCGCCTAGCCAACGCGATCGCCGCCTATGACCGCGTGCGCGACGCCTGCGTGGTGGTGGACTTCGGTACCGCCATCACCTATGACGTCGTGTCGGCGGCGGGCGAGTACCTGGGGGGGATCATCACGCCCGGAGCGGAGATCTCGATCGACGCGCTGTATGACCGCGCCGCCAAGCTGCCCAAGGTCGAACTTGCACGCCCCCGGACACTGATCGGCAAATCGACCGTGGACGCGATCCGCAGCGGCATCGTGTTCGGGTTCGCGAGCCAGGTCGACGGCATCGTCCGCCGGCTCAGGGACGAGCTGGGCCCGGCGACGAGCGTGATCGCCACGGGCGGCCTGGCGGAAGTGCTGGTGCCCTTCGTGCGCGTGACGATCGACGAGGTCGACGACCTGCTCACCCTGACCGGGCTGCGACTGATCTGGGAGCGCAACGCCGACCAGGTCGGCGCCGGAAGCTAGCGCTGCTGCTTGATCCAGGACAGGATCGCGCGCGAGTGCGTGAGCACCGTCCCGTCAGGCAGCTTTAGCGCCGGCAGGTTGGTGTCTCCGGTGGCCTCGCGCAGCTCCTCCCGCGAGCCCTTGCGCAGCGGCGGGAAGGGACTGCCGTGCCCAGCGATCACCTTCTCGTACTCGATTCCGGCCGCGCGCAGCGCCTGCTGCACCCGGCCGCAGGGGTGAAACCGCGGCGCTCTGTCGTCTCCGTGGCAGACGTACAGGGTGGGTACCTCGCTCATCGCGGCCATCACGTTACTCCAGCGCCGGCAGCGGCACGGCCGGCGTTCGCGCCACCGTCGCCGCGAGGATCAGCAGCGAGCGCGGACGCCGGTCGCCGGCGCCGGCGGCCGCGGCGAGCCGCTCGTGGAGGTCGATCAGCCTGAGCACGGCGGCGAACACGGGGGCGTCGTCGATCTCCGGGGGCACATCGCAGGCGAGCCGGGCGAGCGCCAGCATCTCAGCCGCATCGCCGCCGCGGAAGAGCTGGATCGAGGCAAGCAGCACGAACTGGGCGAGGCGGTCGAGCAGCATGTGCGGTGCCTGCTCCCGCTCGCCCACGGCGGGTCCCACCGGCAACAGCGACTCGCCCGCCGCCAGACGCAGCGCCTGGCCGGCGGCGATCGAACGGACCTGCTCGTGCGAGAGACCCGCCTGTAAGGCCAGCCGCAGCTGAAACGACGCCGACATGAGCGTGCTCCCATAGGGGGCATCGGAGGCGAACACGATCTGTCCCGGCGGCACCAGCGAGAACAGTGAGAGCAAATCGGTGGGCATCCACCAGGCGGTGTCGAAAAGCAGGTTGGGATGGTCCGGCGCCGCCCTCCAGATCCAGGACAGATCGCAGATCCCGGCATGCGCGAGGATCAGCCGTGCGTCGGGGAAGCGTCCCGCGAGCTGCACTGCGTGCGCTCCGAGCGCGGGGATTCCGCGGCCGGCGTGGATCAGCACCGGCAACTTTCGCTTGTGCGCCAGCGCGACCAGGTCCGCCACGGCGGGGTGGTCGAGCGTGAACTGCTCGGCTCGCGGATGGAGCTTGATGCCACGCGCGCCTGCCGCGAGCGCGCGCTGCGCCTCGGCGACCGCGCCCTCGTGAGGGTTGACGCGGCAAAACGGGACCAGTCCCACACCGGAGCTGCGCGCCGCCTCGATCACCATGTCGTTGGCGGACCGGTACCCCTCGGGCTCGTGCATCGGGAACACGAACGCGCCCCTGGCGCCGGAGGCGGCGATGCCTGCGACCAACTCCTCGGTGCGCTGGCTCATGCCGTCCGGATCGTTGTAGCCGAGATGCGTGTGCGCATCGAACAGCTCGAGCTCGGGAACCTGCGCCCGCATCACCTCGTTCCATGGGCGCAGCAGCCGCTCGAGCTCGGCCGCGATTGCGTCGCCCGCCTGGCCGTCGTGGGACTCGGGCGCGTGCGGTTCGGTGCCTACCTCCCTGGTCTCGGGCCGGCTGGTCATGAGTGATTCGTACCATGAACGGGCGATGCGTAAGCTCACCGACAGCTGGACCCTGGGCGGACTTCCGATCTCAAACCGGGTCGTGCTGGCTCCCCTGGCCGGCATCGGCAACTGGTTCGTGCGCCTCCAGGCCAAGCGCTACGGCGCCGGGCTCGCCGTCTCCGAGATGGTCTCGAGCTTCGCGGTGCACTACCGCAACGAGCGCACCTGTCGCGAGTTGCTGCGGATTCACCCGGAGGAGCATCCGGTCTCGGTGCAGCTCTTCGGGCACGACCCCGAGGTGATGGCCTCGGCCGCCGAGCGCGTCGCCGCCGCCGGCGCCGACCTGATCGACATCAACATGGGCTGTCCGGTGCCGAAGGTCTGTAAGACCGGAGCGGGAGCGGCGCTGCTCGACGATCCCAAGCGCGCGCTGGCGCTGGTGCGCGCGGCCGCCCGCGGCAGCGGCCTGCCCGTCACGGTGAAGCTCCGCTCGGGCTTGAGGCCGGGTGATCTGGGGGGGATCCGGCTGGCCAAGGCGCTGGCGGAAGAGGGCGGCGCCGCGGCGATCGCGATGCATCCCCGACAAGCCTCGCAGCGCCACAAGGGCAAGCCAGAGTACGCCCTGGTTCGCGCGCTGGTTGACGAGTTGCCGGTGCCGGTGCTCGTCTCAGGTGGCCTGCATTGCGCGCAGGCGGCCCGGGCGGCGTTTTCGGAGACCGGCGCCGACGCGGTCCTGCTCGCCCGCGGTGCGCTCGGTAACCCATGGCTGTTTGCGGAGTTGCTGGATGGAGCGGCGGCGCCGCCCACGCTCGAGCAGGTGCTCGACGAGCTCGACTGGGTGCTCGACGCGGCCATCGAGCACCTGGGGCCCGAGCGCGCGACGCGCTATCTGCGCAAGTTCTATCCGTGGTATGTGGAGCGGCTGTTCACGCACCCACCGAAGGGGCTGCTCGCGGCTCTGCAGGCCGCCCCGACAGTGGAGTCAGCGCGTCTGCTATTCGACGATTTTGGCCGGCGCGCATGCGCGCCGGCCCCGGCC
>JAVKSP010000107.1:0-10392 GCA_039583645.1 Solirubrobacteraceae bacterium | reverse complement strand
TCCGCGCGCATCGATCCGGCGCGCTTCGGGACCGACCTCGGGGACCACCTTGCCATCCTGAATACAAATTTCGCGGACCTTGCCGTCGACCTCGTTGGCGGGATCGTGGACCCGACCGCCGCTGATCCGTATCGCCGTCACGGCCCCATCTCCGCAAGCAGTCGCGCCAGCAGCGCCGCGGCCGTGGGCGTCTCGCCCGGCAGCGGTGCCTGCAATGTCAGCGGGACCCCGTCGAGGCGGTGTACCGTGCCGGCGGCCTCCACTCCAGCGGTCGCCGTGCGGATCCAAACCTCGACGCCTGTCACCGGCAGGCTGCACAGCGCGACCCCGGCTGCGCTGTTAGGCAGCCTGTCCGCGGCGCCCTCGACGCAGAGCGCCACGTCGACGCCGTCGGTGGCGTCGAGCGGCCGGGTGGCGGTGACCAGCTCCGGGTGGCCGCTGGCGAGATCGACGTTCTCGGAATACCCGGTTTGCCAGCCGAGCGCATCCTGCGCGCCCCTCGTCCCCGCGGCCACGGGCAACGCCAACGTAACCACGTGGAGGCTGCGGCATAGCTCGCGCACCAGCTCATGCAGGGCGAGCGCGCGCCGCTGGCCGCCCACGCCGGCCGTGAGCTCGGGTCCGTGTACGAACGCAGCGTGGGGCACGGCGTTGATGCGCTCCAACAGTCCTCCGAGCTCGGTCTCGATCGTGACCGCTCGTGGCGTCAGCTTTCGCTGCCGCACGTGCAGACCCGTCAGCGCCTCGAGGTCGCGCTCGCGCGGCCAGCGAAGCCGCAGGTCGGCACGCTGCCCGGTGGCGGTATCACGGTCGTCGACGACGACGAGCGTGCGCTCGGCGCGGAGCTGGGAGCGCGGGCCGTCGCCGAAGCCGAGGCGGTCTAGCAGCCGTGGGTGGGTCCTCTCGGGGTCCTCCCGCCAGATCACGACCACCCGCGAACGATCGCGGATCTCTCCCAGGGTGGCGCTGGAGGCGCCGCGCAGCGGTACCGCCGGGGCGCCCGGCCAGGGCGCGCCCAGCCCGCCGGTCGCGACCAGCGCGCCGAGCCGGTCGGCGAGGGCGACCGCCGCCCGGGCGTCCTCCACGGTGGCCCCCTCGAAGCCGTACAGGAGCGGACGCCGCGACTCGCGCAGTAGCTCGGCGGCACGAGTCAGCGCCGTCTCGGCGCCGGCCGGCTGACCGCGGATCGTCGCCGCCGGTGCGCTCGCCGCCCGGCTAACGCGCTCGGAGAACCACTCGGCGCCGAGCCCGCAGGGGGGCTCTAGGCGCACCCCGTCGCCCGAGCAGTCGACGGTGACGTCATCGCACAGAAGCCCACAACCCGCGCAGGTGACCGTCTGGAGCGTGATCGACGTGAGCTCAACCACGCGCGAGCACCGCTTCCTCAAGCGCAGCCAACAGCTGCGCGCCACGCGCTGCGATCACGGGCACGCCTTCGGTCCTCGAGACCAGCGTGCACACCGGAGCGCCTCGTTTGATCCTCTCCCCAGCATGGGGGATGTCGCGAACCAGGGCCGCCGGCCACCATCCGGGATCGGGGGCGAGTACGTCGCGGTCTGCAAACAGCACGAGCTTTACCTTTGCACAGCTCGTCGCCGGCGGCGAGCCGGCGGCGGGGAGGCCAAGGCCGCGTGCCCCCCTGACGTGCGCCTCGAAGCTGCCCGGTCCGAACAGCTCGAATCCCGCCGTCGGTCGTGGGTTCACCTCGAGCACCCACGCGTGGTGCCCGTCCCAGATCGCGTCCACCCCGAATGCTCCGCGCACGCCGAAGCGCGCCGCCACCTCGTCGCAGACCGCGCGCAGCTGGCCGTCAAGCTCGCCCAGCTCGCCTTCGCGTACGCGCGGAGGGGTCACGTTACCGGTCCATTGAAAGCCAGACCCGCGATGCAGCTGCTCGGTGATGCCGAGCGTGGTGGCCCGCAGGCCGTCGCCGATCGCCACCGCGGAGCAGGACAGGCCATAGACACGGCGCTGCAGGACCTCGGTCGGACGCAGCCGAGCGCTCGTCCACTCTCGCACGCCGCGCCCGCCACCGCCGTGTCGCGGCTTGCGGAGCCACGGGCGGGCTCCCGGCCCACCTCGTTCCTCCCGTTCCACGCCTGCCGTCGCCGGGAGTTCGTCGATCGACCGGGTCTCCGGAGCGCGCGCTCCGGCTGCGCGCGCGGCAGCAGCGATCGCCCACGGGTCGCGCACGGCGGCCAGCAGCTCGGGCGGCGTTCCCAGCAGCTCCCGTCCGTCGCTGAGCTGCCTCACTAGATCGGGCCGGTTCTCCAAGCCGGCGCCGTAGAGGACCGCGTCGGCGTCGACATCGGCAGCCAGCGCCGCCAGCGCGTCGTTGTTCGGTGCGGTGGCGCCCGGCGAGATTGCGCGTAGGTCGGCGTCACCGAAGCGGTCGAGCGTCGTAACCTCGTAGCCGTCGGCAACGGCCAGCTGCGCGAGCATGCGGGCGCTGACGGCGACGACGAGGATTCTCACGGCAGCCGTACTCCGGACACCAACGCAGTCAGCAACGTCGCGGCCACCAGGTCGGCCGTCGTCCCCGGATTCAGGCGGTGATCGGGGGTTCGCAGGGAGGCGTCGAAATCCGCCAGCGAGCGGGTCCCGCCGAGCACCTCGCGTGCCGCCGCGCTAACCGCTTGCGCCGCCGGAGCGCCGGCCTTGCGCGCGATCAGGGTGTCCGGGCGTGACGCGAGCAAGCTGACGTGAAGCATCACGATCGCCTCCAGCGTGCGGACGCCGTCGCGCAGTGCCTCGGCCAGCAACGGCAGCCCGGCGTCGAACACGATCGCGTAACCGGTGGCGTACTCCGAGGCGATGCTGTCGCGGTGCGCGGCGGCGGCCATCGCCTCGCGCAGGGAGACGCCGGCCGGAGCGCCCACATCGTGCTCAGGCGCCTTGCCGAGTCCGCCGGGGTTGGCCCGGGCGATCGCCGCAAAAGCCGCGGCGGCATCGTCGAGATCGAGTTCGGCGAGAGTCCTCTGCGTGGCCGACCGCAGCGTTTCGTCCTCGCGCCTCCTCGCCGCCGCGCGGACCAGGGGCGCGAACAGGAGCACGATCCCCAGGTTCGTGTTGGTGTCCGCGACGCGTGCGCTCGCCAGCACCCCGTCGGAGATCAGCTCGCCGACGCTGCGAACGCGGGCGCGCCGGCCGCCGAGTACCGGGCCGAGCGCGAGCGCCGAGCGCACCATGTCGGCGTAGGTCGTGTCGGAGAAGTCGTGGGTCGGCGTGATGTTGCCGGGCTTGGCGGCGGATAGCTCCAGCAGGCACGCGAGCTGGACGTGCTGCGCAAGCGGCGGTTGGGGTAGGGTTGCGTGCTGGGGTAGGGTTGCGTCCACCCGCGTCACGATACGAAAGGGAGGCACTCATGGCCATAACCTTGGCGACGGGAGAGGCACTGACTGGCGACGGTAACGAGGTCGCGCACATCGACCTGCTGATCGGGTCGAAGAGCGGACCGGTCGGGGAGGCGTTTGCGAGCGCCTTCGTCAACGAGAAGGAGGGCCACACCAACCTGATGGCGGTGGTCACCCCCAACCTCCCGGCCAAGCCGGATACGGTGATCACGAATAAGGTGACGATCAAGGGCGCGAAGCAGGCCCTGCAGCTGTTCGGTCCCGCGCAAGCGGCGGTCGCCCGAGCGGTCGTAGACTCGGTGGCCGAGGGCGTCATTCCGAAAGACCAGGTGGACGATCTGTGTCTGGTCGTCGGGGTGTTCATCCACTGGGATGCCGAGGACGACAAGAAGATCTTCGACTACAACTACGAAGCCGTGAAGCAGTCGATCGCGCGCGCCCTGAAGGGCGAGCCGAGCATCGACAAGGTTCTCGCCGAGACTCCCGCCGCGCGTCACCCGTTCGCCGGCGGCGCCGAGGGTTAGCGCCCCCCGGCCAGGAAGCATTGACCGCGCAGACCGGAGAGTTGCCGCTATCCGGTCTGCGCACGGTCATCACCGGAGCCGGCTCGGGGATCGGGAAGGCGATCGCCGTGGCGTTCGCCGCCGCGGGCGCCCGCGTCGGCATCGGCTTCTGGCGCTCGTCGGACGCGGCCACGGCCCTGTCCAGCGAGCTCGGCCCCGACCATCCCCTGCTGCACGCGGATCTCTCGACCCTGGAGGGCTGCACGGCGATCGTCGGAGCCGCATTCCAGGCGCTGCAGGACATCGATGTCTGGGTCAACAACGCCGGGGCGGACGTGCTCACCCGCGAAGCCGGTCGGTGGGGGGCCGAGCGCAAGCTGCAGGCGCTGCTCGAGCTCGATCTGAAGGCGACGATCCGCTGCTCTCGGTTGGTCGCCGCCCGCATGCGTTCGGGCGGGTGCATCATCAACCTCGGTTGGGACCACGCCACCGTCGATGGGATGGCCGGCGAGGACCCCGAGCTGTTCGCCGCCGTCAAGGCCGGGGTCCTCGGCTTCTCCAAGTCGTTCGCGCGCTCGGTCGCCCCCGAGGTACGCGTCAATGTCTTGTGCCCGGGCTGGATCGAGACCGCGTTCGGTGCGGGGGCGGACCGCGACTTCTACGCGCAGGTCGCGGCGAATACGCCGCTGGGCCGTTGGGGCCAGCCGCAGGACGTTGCGGGCGCCGCGGTCTGGCTGGCCTCGCCGGCCGCTGGGTTCGTCACCGGCCAAGCGATCAACGTCAACGGCGGCGTGGTTGGCTGACACGCTGTTCGTAACCGGTCGCCTCGCTGAGCCGGCGTTGCGCTCAATCCTATCGGAGCTCGAGATCGACCATCAGATCGCCGTGATGAACATCAGCGTCGCGGCGCTGATGACCACGCGCTGGATCGCCAAGCGTCTAAGCCCTCCGGAGGGCGTCGAGAACATCGTGATTCCGGGGTTGTGCGAGGGGGACGTCGACCCACTTCAGCAGGCCACCGGTCTGCCGGTTCGCAAGGGGCCGGCCGACGTACGCGCGCTGCCGGAGTGGTACGGGCGCGAGGCCGTGCGCGCGCAGCTCGGCCCGCGAGACGTCCGCGTATTCGCGGAGATCAACGACGTGCAGTCGCTGTCGCGCGAGCAGGTGATCGACCGGGCGCTGGGCTACCACGCTGCCGGAGCGGACGTGATCGATCTCGGCCTGGCGCTGGATCGCCCGTGGATGAGCGAGGGGCCACCGACGATCGCCGCGCTCCGCGAGCGCGGGCTGTCGCTCAGCATCGACACGCTCGACCCCGAGCACATCCGCATGGCCGACGCCGCCGGCGTCGACTACGTGCTCAGCCTCACGCCGCAGACGGTCGGCCTCGCCGAGGAAATGCGCGCGACGCCGGTGCTGATCACGGAGGATCCGGAGGACCTCGACGGCCTCGGCCGGATGGCGGCTCGCCTAGAGCAGCTCGGGCACCCCTACCTGCTGGACTCGATCCTGGCGCCGATCAACTCCGGCTTCGCCGCGTCGTTGGCGCGCTACGTTGAGGTTCGGCGGCGCCATCCCGAGGCCGAGATGCTGATGGGGGTCGGTAACCTGACCGAACTCACCGAGGCCGACTCGACGGGAGTGACGGCGTTGCTGATCGGCTTCTGCCAGGAGGTCGGTATCCGGGCAGTCTTGACCACCGAGGTGATCGCGTGGGCGCACGGGGTCGTGCGCGAGACCGTGCGGGCAGCCCAGATCATGCATCTCGCCCAACGCCAGGCACGGCCGCCCAAGCACATCGACTCCGGCCTTCTCACCGCCAAGGACGAGTCGATACGTACCCCCTCAGAGGAGGAGCTGCGCGCGATGCAGGCGCAGATCTCCGACCGCAACTACCGATTGTTCGCCGACGCCGAGTGGCTGTACGCATTCAACGGCGAGCGGTTCGTCCGCGAAACGAGCATGTACGCGGTGTTCGAGCAGCTCGACGTGGACGACGCCTCGCACGCCTTCTATCTCGGCAAGGAGCTGATGAAGGCGACGATCGCACGTGGCCTGCACAAGCACTACCGCCAGGAGGGTCCCCTGGACTGGGGCCTGCTGAGCTTTCCCGAACCCCGACGAGAGGACATCTGATGAAAAAGATCTTGATCCAGCTGGACACGGATGTGCATCCGAGCCCATTCGACGCGATCGCCGCGTACGACAGTGGCGTGGACATCGTGGTGGGGTTCGCCCAGATCAACCCTGAGAACCTCGGCGACGTCGTCCAGGGAGCGATGTTCCCGCGTGGCCCGGACGGCTTGGCTAACACCGCCTTCTGGGTCGGTGGCTCCAACGTGCGCGACGGCGAGGCGGTGTTCGAGGCGGCGCAAGGGTCCTTCTTCGAGCCGTTCAAGCCGTCGATCATGCTCGACTCGGACGGCTCCAACACCACCGCGGCGGCCGCGGTTGCTCTCCTCCGGCGCGCGATCACGCTGAAGGACAGCCGCGCGGCCGTGATCGGCGTCGGGCCGGTCGGTCTGCGCACCGCGGAGCTACTGCGACGCGAGGGCGCGGAAGTGACCATGCTGACGTTCCCTTCCGACGTGATGGAGGGGGGCTATCACCGCGCTTCGGGCATCCCGGTCGCGCAGGACGCCGGGTTCAATGTCCTCGAGCCCGCGTCCAGCGACGAGTTGGACGGCGCTCTGGCCGGGCAGGTGGCCGTGTTCGCGGCCGGTCCGGCGGGGACGCAGATCCTTCGGCGCAGCGGCTGGGCACAGGTCGAGGGCCTGCGGATGATCGTCGACTACTCGGCGGCGGAGCCTGTAGGGGTGGAAGGCGTCGACCGCATGGACGACCTGAGCGAGGAGGACGGTGTCCTGAAGCTCGGGGCGCTCGCGGTGGGCGACCCGAAGATGAAGCTGCAGAAGCGCTGCGTGCAGCGCATGTTCGAGAAAAAGGGCACGACGCTTGACCTGGACGGCGTTTACGACATCGCTCTCGACGTGCTGTGAGGCGCGCGCTACGGCGAACGCGCCGCGGCGAGGCGGCGCGCTGCCACGGTGCACGCGCGCCCTTAGTTACGGGCGCGCGCGGACGACTTGGAGAACACGAACTTGTCCATCGGCCCGTCAAGCGGGCTCTCGGGCTCAGGTCGCCACAAGATCGTGTCCTCGATCTTGCGCGCCATCGTGAAGTCCTTGTCGGTGATGCCGCCCGCCGAGTGCGTGGCGAGCTTCACCCAGAGCTTGCCCCAGGTGACGTTCAGGTCGGCATGATGGCCGGCGGCTTCGCACAGGTACCCCACGGCGTTGACGGCCATCAGCGTCGTCGGCCAGCCGGCCGTGTTGTACTTGCGCCGGATCCACTTGTCCTCGTAGTACCACTCGTCGAGGCCGTACTCGGACAGCTTCGAGGGGATCTCCTCCTCGGTGTAGGTGCGCTTGTCCTTGGTTGTGCTCATTCTTGAATGATATGATATGCCCCGAGTAGCTGGCATCGACCCCGGAACCGTCTCCTTCGACGTGTGCGTGCTTCAGGACGGCGAGCCGGTCGTGGAGCAGGTATTCGAGAGCGGCGCGCTGAGCGAGGACAGCGGTCCGCTGCTGCAGGAGCTTGCGCGCCACGGTCCCTATGACCTGGTCTACGGTCCAAGCGGCTACGGCCTCCCGCTGGTGGCGGCCGCCGACGTCGGGGAGCGCCAACTGGCAGAGATGGTTCTGGTGCGACCGGACGAGGCAAGCGCGGACACCGGCGTCGGCGGCATGCGCTCGCTGCTGCGTGCGCTCGCGCACAGCGGCCTGCCAGTCGTCTTCGGCCCGGGGGTGATCCACCTGCCGTCGGTTCCGCGGCACCGCAAGTACAACCGGATCGATCTGGGAACCGCGGACAAGGTGTGCGCGGCGGCGTACGCGATCGCCGACCAGTCCGCTCGACGGGCGGTCGCGCTGCACGAGACGGCGTTGGTGCTACTGGAGATGGGCGGTGCATTCACCGCGGCGCTCGCGATCGCAGGCGGAGCGATCGTTGACGGAGTGGGCGGGTCGTCGGGCCCGGTAGGGATGCGTGCCGTCGGGGCGCTGGACGGCGAGCTTGCTTACCTGCTGGCTCCGGCGTTGAGCAAGCGGACGCTGTTCACCGGTGGGGCGCTTGATCCGACGGGCGCCGGGGAGCTCACGGACCTCGTAGCGCTGTGGTCCTCGCCCGCGCATGCCGACGGTTGGGCGGCGCTGCTCGAAGCCGCTGCCAAGGCAGTTCGGAGCCTGGTTGTCAGCGCGCCGGCGCCGCACGAGATCGTCGTCTCGGGTCGCCTTGCCCGCCTACCCGAGCTGGTCGCGGCGCTGGCCTCGTCGCTTTGCGACATCGCGCCGGTGCTCGCGCTGGGGCCGGGCCGGGCGAGTGCAGCCGCGCACGGCGCAGCGCTGCTCGCCGACGGACTGGCGGGCGGTCCGCACGCGGGCCTGGCACAGGTGTTGAGGCTGCGCGAATCCGCCGGTAGCGCGCTCGATCACCTACGCGTGGCTGGCGCCGAGATGATCTCGTTGGGGTGAATAGAGGATCAAGCGCTAGCAGCTGCGCTCATGCGCGTCGCGAGCTCGACCAGCATGCGAACGCCGTAGCCACTTGCGCCGCGGCCGAACGCATCGCCGCGATCGTCGTCTAGCCACGCCGGGCCCAGCATGTCGACATGCGCCCACGGCCCCGGCCCGGCGAACTGTGCCAAGAACGTGGCAGCAACGATCGGGAAGCCAAAGCCCTTTCCGGCCGTGTTGCGCAGGTCGGCCACCGCCGAGTCGATCAGCCTTCGATAGCGGGGATGCAGCGGCCACGGCCAGGCGAGATCGCCGCTTGCGTTGCCGGCTTGCACGACCGTGTCGCGCCACGCTTCGTCGAGCGCAAAGACCCCGGCGTAGAGATCGCCCATTCCGGCGCGCAAGGCGCCGGTCAGGGTCGCCAGATCGACGAGATGCGTCGCGCCGCCACGACGGGCGTACCACAGGGCGTCGGCGAGGATTAAGCGTCCCTCAGCGTCGGGATTGGTCACCTCGACCGTCAGCCCCGCAGCGGTCGTGATGACATCGGTCGGTCGGATCGCGCTGCCGCTCAGCATGTTCTCGCAGGCGGGCACGACCCCCGTGACCGACAATGGGAGCCCAAGCTCGGCGATCGCGCCCAGCGCCGCCACGACGGCCGCGCCACCGGCCATGTCGGCCTTCTGGCGGACAATGTCCGACTGCGGCTTGAGGAAGTAGCCGCCCGAATCGAAGGTCACGGCCTTACCCACGAGCGCCAGCCGCGGAGCATCTGGTGCGCCGGGCGGCTCGTGTCGCAGCACGAGCAGAAGCGGCCGGGACGGGCTGCTCGCGCCGACGGCAGCGAGCGCGCCAAGCCCAGCCTCGGCCGGGTCGATCGTCTCGGCCGAGAGCCGTGGAAACGCTTTAGAGCGCTGTGCAAGCCCTGCCGGTGAGATCACGTTCGGCGGCGCGTCGACGAGCTCGCGGGCGGTGTTCGTCCAGCGCGCGACGAGCGCCGCTCGGTCTGCTATGGGTGAGAGGTCCTCGTCACAGCCGCAGATCACGAAGCGCTGTACGCCGCGTGGCTGCTCGCCGCTCGCCCAGCGCCGGCCGTCGTAGCTGCCGACGACGGCACCTTCGGCGAGCGCCCGGACCTGGTCCTCGGCCCGGACGGGCAGGCTCGCATCGAACGCCCAGGCGACCGTCCCACCGCCCCGGCAGGCGTGGACGGCCCGCGCCGCAGCCGTGCGCAGGCCCTCGACGTCGGGCTCGAGCGCGACGACGGCAAGGCGGGCGGCACCCGTGTACACGATGGCCACTGGATCAGCATCCGCCTCCGCGTGCTCGGGGGCGCCAAGCGCCATGGCCCGTGCTCCCACGGCGGCTGCGACAAGTTCGGCACCGACCGCGTCCGGGTCGCTGCGTGTTACCTCGACTTGCATCGTCTCGCGCCGTTCATTAGGCTCTCCAAATGTTGAATCGATCAACGTGGGGAGGCGTCCACCCTAGTAGGAGGAGATATATGACGTGGATCAAGCCCAACTTCGAGTTCGTCGAGCTGTGCTCGGAGGTCACCTCTTACCTTTACCACCGGTAGGAGACGAAGCCGGCGTAGCCTCCCGTCTCCACCTGAGGCTACGCCCCGTTTCGTCTGCCTGAGGCTACGCCCCGCTTCGTCCGCCACGTGCGCGTTCGGATTCTCGGCTCCGCCGCCGGCGGGGGATTTCCTCAGTGGAACTGTCGTTGCGAGACGTGCGAGGCCGCGCGGGCCGGTGTGCGTGCACGACCACGTACCCAGTCGTCGCTGGCGATTCGCGGCCGCGAGGGACCGTGGTTTCTAGTCAACGCCTCGCCAGACGCCCGTCAACAGCTCGAGCAGCTGGCGCCGGCGCAGGTTGACGGCGTCCGCGCTGCACCGATCGCGGGGGTGCTTCTGACGGACGCGGAGATCGACCATACGGCGGGGCTTCTGCTTCTGCGCGAGTCCGCGACGCCAGTGCGCATCTTCGGCGACGAGGCCGTAGGGCGTGCGCTAAG
>JAVKSP010000106.1:0-10555 GCA_039583645.1 Solirubrobacteraceae bacterium | reverse complement strand
CCGCGCTTAGCGGGGCGCGTCGCCGACCGTGCCGAGATGTACGTCCGAGCACAAGAGCAGGTCTGCTCAGTGCTCCGGGGCACTGACTGGCTCGCGGCAGCTCTTCTGCATCGCCATGCCCAAGGAGGTGCCGGTGGCCTGCGAGGATCACTCCTTCTGGTCGTCCGCTGCGGCACTGATGTCGAGTTAGGGGCGGGCTTGCGCAACCCTTTGAGCGAGCGACATACAGCGGGCCAGGCCCAGTGATCGCCCGTTTGTCACGTCTTCACGAACGGGGCGCTGCGCGCCGCGCCAGTTGGCTCCTGAGAGCACTCCCGTCGTGTGCGAGCAGGTGTGGGCACTCGATCTGCGGGCGATGGGCGGGGTGCTACTTGGGGAGGACGCGAGGCTCATTCTCGAGGCTGAGGGGGAATCCGGCCAGGGGGCGACGACAAGTTGGCGATGTCGCCGCAGGCTGTCCGGGTCGCCAGAGAGACCGAACTGGCCAGATGAAAGGACAGCCAATGATTCGTAACGGAGACAGGCTTGAGAACCCCGTGACCGGCGAGGTCATGATCTTTCACCGTACATCCCACGAAACGGGAGGTGAGGTCGTGCAGGTCGAGACGATCGTCCGGCCGGGCGGTTTCGTGGCCGCGGCGCACGTCCATCCCTACCAGACAGAGTGCTTCGAGGTGCTCGACGGCCGGCTTGGCCTCCGGGTCGGAGCAGAGGAGGTGCTTGCAGAACCCGGCGATATCGCGACGGTCGAACCTGGCACGGCCCACCGGTTCTGGAACGCCGGTGAAGGCGAGGCACGCTTTCTGTGTGAGGTGCGCCCGGCGCTTGAGTTCGAGTCGCTGATCGAGACGATGTTCACGCTTGCGGCCGAGGGCAAGACGAACCGCAAGGGGATGCCGAACCCGGTGCGGCTGGCGGTGATCGCACGCTCGCACTTCGACACGGTGCGGCTGCCGTTCCCGCCGGCGTGGATGCAGCGGGCGGCGCTCGCGGTCGGCGCGATGCTCGGGAGGCTGCTGGGCTATCGACCGATTGAGGTCCCCGCGGCGGTGTAAGCGCGAATCTCGGGATCCGCAGGCCTGCCGTTGGAGTCAGACTCTCCGATGGCGGGTCTGCGTCCGCTTCGGGTCGTGAGATCCTCTCAGGCATTCGGCTTCGAGCCCGGCTGCGTGATGCCGCTCTCGTAGCCGAAGATCACGGCGTGGATACGATCTCTAAGCCCGAGCTTCATGAGGATCCGCTTGACGTGTGTCTTCACGGTCGACTCCTCGATCACGAGCGTGTCAGCGATCTCGCTGTTGGAGGATCCGCGGGCGATCAGCTCGAGCACTTCTCGCTCGCGTGGGGTCAGCTCATCGAGCCGTCGGTCCGGCTCACTCGCTGTCACGTGCTGCTTGGCCACAAGGTCGATGACGGTGCGGGTGACCGACGGGGAGAGCAGCGATTCGCCGGCGGCGACCGTGTGCACGGCGGTGATCAGCTCCTCTGGGCTGGTCCGCTTGAGCAGGAACCCTGACGCACCGGCGTTGATCGCGCCGAAGATGTAGTCGTCCTGCTCGAAGGTGGTGAGGATCACGACCTTGACCTCCGGTGAGGTCGCGAGGATCTCGCGCGTGGCGGCGATCCCGTCGAGGTCGGGCATCCGCACGTCCATCAGCACGATCCGCGGGCGAAGCGCTCTCACTCGCTCGATCGCGTGCCGCCCGGTGGTTGCCTCGCCGACGACCTCGATTGTGTCGTCGCTTGAGAGCACGGTGCGCAGCCCCGCGCGCATCAGGTCATCGTCATCGACCAGCAGCACACGAACGCTCGACGAGCTCAACGCTCCCCCTCCTGCGCGACGTACGGGAGTTGGGCGTGGACGTAGAAGGATCCGGCGCGCGGCCCGGCAGTGAGGGTACCCCCGAGCAGCGCGGCACGTTCGTGCATCCCGAGGATTCCGTGCCCGCCGTCGACGCGCTCGCTGTTCGCCAGCGTCTGTGCTGGATTGGAGACGCTCAGTTCGAGCACGTGGTCGCCGTAGCTGATCGTGGCCTCGGCCGGGCCGCTGCCGTGGCGGGCGGCGTTGGTGAGTGACTCCTGGAGGATTCGGTACGCGGCCTGGTCGAGGACGGGCGCGATCGCCCTGGCGCGGCCGGCGACGGTGATCTGGACCTGATGTCCCGCTGCGCGGTGTCGCTCGGCCAGGGTCTGCACCGCCGCCAGGCCGGTCGGCGGGTCGATCGACTCCTCGGCCTGGGGGTTCATGCCGTTTTCGCGCAGTCCGCGGATCAGCTGGTCGATCTCACCGATCGTCTCGCGCGCGACATCCTCGATCGTCGTCAACGCCTCCTCCGCGCGGTCTGGATCGCGGCGCTGAAGCAGCCTCGCGGCGCCGGCGTGGACGAGGATCACGTTGATCGCGTGCGCGGCGGAGTCGTGGAGGTCGCGCGCGATCCGGTTGCGCTCCTCGGCGACGGCGAGGCGACGTTCGCGCGCGGTCTCGCGCTCGGAGCGTTCCTCGCGCTCACGCAGGTCAGCGAGGCGTTGTCGGCGCTGGCGCAGCTGGTCCCCGACGATCCACGCCCCGCCCCACACGATGATCGCGCCGAGGATCGGGATTGTGGGAAACCCCGAGCTGGTTGCGGCGGCGACACCGACGTGGATCGCGCCGAGTGCGACTACGGTCGCTGCGATCTGGCGTATCCGCTCGGGCGTGCGTCGGTCCAGCGCCAGGTAGAACAGGGCGACCGTCGGTCCGAATGGGGGCCCGAGAGCGTAGCCGAGGCTCTCGATCGTCGCGCTCGCAACCGTGCACACGACAAACACTTCCAGGGGCCAGCGGCGGTGGGCCAGCAGAGGCACACAGGCGATCGCAGACAGCCCGACGCCCAGCGCATCGAGGGTTCTGGTCGCGCCGGACCCGTGCGCCAGCATGGCGAGCGTGAGGCCGAGCGCGGCCGCCGCGACCACGATGTCGCGCGTCACTGCCCGCCGGGTAGGTCGGACGCTCCTGGCCCCGGCCGGGGATCGGCTGGCAACGCTCACGGTCGGACGAGCGTAACGCGCGATGGGTGCCCGTCGAGTCCCCCGCGGGAGGGATCGTCTGTCCTCCCCGGGAGGGACGGGAGGTTCCTTCCCTGGGGTGTTTCGGTGGACGCCGCCCGCCCCTAGCTTGCGTTCCCGGCGCGGCGGTCGATCGCGCCCGCCGCACCCAGACATCACCCCCCAGGTCAACCATACCCCGCTTGGAGCGCCATGAACTCCACCCCCGATACCGGTCCGGCCCGCACCGTCCACGATCCGATCCACCACGCCTCCTACGCGTTTGAGCGCGAGGGCGAGAACCTGTGGGTGCACTGCTGGTTGGAACCGGGGGCGCACTTGCCCGAGCACTTTCACCCGACGCTGGAGGAGCGCTGGGAGGTGCTCGACGGCACGATTCAGCTGAGGCTGGACGGCCGCTGGCGGTGGTTGACCATCGACGACGGACCGGTCCGAGTCGCGCCCGAGGTGCGCCACGAGGTTCGCAACCCCAGCGGACAGCCCGCTCGCGCTCGCGCCGAGGTTCTCCCGGCTGGACAACTCGAGGAGTTCCTCACGGACTCCGCGCAAGCCGCTCGCGACGGCGTGTTCACCGCCCGGGGTCTGCCGACGAGCTTGCGCAACGCCGTCTGGATCGCCGCGTTCGCGCAGCGCCACCGCCATGAGACGGTCATGACCTCCCCGCCCTCCGCGCTGCAGCGGATCGTCCTACCGATCCTCGCCCGCTTCGCCCGCTGACCCCGATGACAACCACGAACCGGAAGGCACCATGATCGAAGCCACCTCCCTCACCAAACGCTACGGCGACCGTCCGGCGGTGCAGGACGTCACGTTCACGTGCGCCCCCGGCACGGTCACCGGTTTCCTTGGCCCCAACGGCGCGGGCAAATCCACGACGCTGAAGATGCTCTGCGGGCTGGCCCGTCCCACGTCCGGCCACTCGACGGTGCTCGGCCGCCCCTACGCCGAGCTCCCCAACCCCGGACGCCACGTCGGCGTGCTCATCGATGCCTCGGCCGCGCACGAGGGCCGCCGCGGCCGCGAGACCCTCGCCGTCTCGGCGGCGCTGCTCGGAGTCGCGGACCCGCGCGTGGATGAGCTGCTCGAGCTCGTCGACCTCGACGCGGGCGCGGCGCGCAAACGCGTCGGGCAGTACTCGCTCGGCATGCGCCAGCGGCTCGGGATCGCCAACGCGCTGCTCGGCGATCCTCAGTTGCTGATCCTCGACGAGCCCGCCAACGGTCTTGACCCGGTCGGCATGCGCTGGATCCGCGGCCTGTTGCGCGACTTCGCCTCCCGCGGCGGAACCGTGCTGCTCTCCTCCCACCTGCTCCACGAGGTCGAGGCGATCGCCGACCGCTTGGTGATCATCGCCGACGGGCGGATCGTCGCCCAGGGCACCCCCCAGGAGCTTCTCGACGGGCACGCCCGGGCCCGCGTGCGCTCGGCGGACGACCAGGTGCTCCGCCGCGCACTGCGCCAGCACTCGATCGAGGTCACAGACACCGACGACGGCGCGTTGCTGGCCGACGCGTCCACCGAGGCCGTCAGCGACGTCGCGCTGGGCGCCGGCGTCGCCGTGCGCGAGCTCCGCGCCGCGGGCGACGACCTGGAGCAGCTGTTCTTCCAGCTCACCGAGAACGGCGCGCGCGAGTCGCGCGCGATGGATCAACCCGCCCCACCCCTCCTCACAACCGACACGACCCTTCAGGAGGTCAAGCGATGAGCGCGCTCGCCGCTTCCACCACGTACCAGATCCCCACTGACGAGCGCCGGCCGGCCTTCGGCCGCCTGACGCGGATCGAGCTGCGCAAGATGCTCGACACCCGCTCCGGGCTGTGGTTCAGCGCCGCCGTAGCCGCCGTCACTCTGATCACGGTCATCATCACCGCGCTCGTCAAAGGCGGGCATGACGCGACGCTCCACAGGCTGTTCAACAACTCCGTCGAGCCGGCCGCGATCCTCTTGCCGGTGCTCGGGGTCCTGCTCGTCTGCGGCGAATGGTCGCAGCACACCACGCTGACCACGTTCACGCTAGTCCCCGACCGCAACCGGATCCTCCTGGCCAAGCTCGCGGCCTCGATCGTGGTCGCCTTCGCGGCGTTCGGCATCTGCCTGGCCTGCAGCGTCGTGGTCGGCGAGCTGCTGCCAGCCCCCAGCGGGGCCGGCAGCCTGTCGTTTGCCGTGCTCGCTCAAGGCCTGCTGTTCCTGGCGGCCACGATGATGATCGGAGTGGCGTTCGGGGCCGCGATCATGCTGTCAGCCCCGGCGCTCGTCATCTACCTCGCGCTGCCTACCGCATGGGACGCGCTGTCCTCAACGATCCACCCGCTCAAGACCCTCTCCCACTGGCTGGCGATCGGGCCGACGCTCGGGCCGCTGGCCACGCACTCGTTCAGCGCGACTGACTGGGCGCACGCCGGCACCACGCTCGCGCTCTGGCTCGCGGTCCCGCTCATCATCGGGGTGTGGCGCTTTGCACGCCGCGACATCAACTGACCGACCAGCCAGCAGCGTTTCTCAGCGCTTCCGAGCCAGCGGACGAAACCAACATCCGCCCGCTGATTTGAACCCCAACCACGGAGGACGTGCAATGACAACCAACACCGAGAGCGCCACGCCGGATCCCGTGAAGGATCTGTACGAGCGCTGGAGCGAAGCGTTCGCAGCGGACCCCGACATGCCCCTCGACAGGTGGCGGGCGATGGTCGAGGAATGGCCGCTGGTGACGGCCGAGCCCGGGGCCGTCGACTACGTCGAGACCGACGCGGGCGGCGTGCCGGCGATGTGGATCACACCCAAGGGAGCGGTGCAGGACCGGGTCATCCTCGCGCTCCACGGTGGCGGCTTCGTCACCGGTTCGATCTACACGCACCGCAAGCTCTTCGGCCATATCGCCAAGGCGGTCGGCGTGCGCGCGCTGGCACTCGATTATCGGCGGGTCCCCGAGCACGTGCACCCCGCTCCGGTGCGGGACGTCGTGGCCGCCTACCGGTGGCTGCTCGACCAAGGGATTGACGCCGAGCACATGGCGTTCACCGGCGATTCAGCGGGAGGCGGGTTGGTCGTCACCGCGATGCTGCTCGCCCGCGATCAGGGGCTGCCGCTGCCGGCCGCCGGGATGCCGCTCTCGCCGTGGTTCGACTACGAGGCGACCGGCGCCTCCCAGGACACGAACGCAAACACGGACCGGCTGCTGAACAAGGAGTTCGGCCTCGTCCTCGCGGGCATGTTTCTCGGCGAGTCGGGCGATCCCCACGACCCCTACGTCAATCCGCTCCGCGGGAACCTCGCCGGCCTGCCGCCCATGTTCCTGCAGGTCTCCGACGCCGAAACCCTGCTGGATGACAGCCGCTCGTTCACCGAGCAGGCCCGGGATGCCGGCGTCGAGGTGCGCCTTGACGTCTTCCCGGGACAGCAGCACATCTTCCAGATGGCCGCCGGTCGCTCGCCCCTCGCCGACGACGCGATCCGACGCCTCGCCGATTGGGTGCGTCCCCGGCTGGGGCTGTGAGGAGGAGCACCGACCGTGTCCCGTGACGTGGAAGACCTCAGAGCCCTGCTCCTGGCGTGCCGGTCAGCCCACGAGCAGCTGGTGCGAGCCGCGGCGCACAGCGCCGACGCGGATGAACGTGAGCTGGCCGCGAGCGCGGCCCGGCGACTGCGGGCCTCGGCGCTGCGCCCGCTGGCCGGCACGATCGGTGGCGAGCCCGGCGAGACGCGACCGCCGAGCGAGCCGCTGGCGCTCGGGGACCTGGCCGTCCGCGCCACCAGCCTACGCGCCCGCGCCGGCGCGGCGCCGCCCGAGCTGCTGGAGGCCACGGCGGCGCTGCAGGCCCTCGCGCTGGGCGCGGCGGAGCGGAAGGATCCGGACGCGCGCGAGGCCTTGATGAGCGAGCTGCGCGACTTGCAGGCCCGCTTGGAGACGGCGATCCAGCTCGAGAAGGATGGCCCCTACCTGGTCACGAACGCCGATCGCCTGGTGGACTGGCTCGGATGCGAGCAGCCCGCCACTCCGCAGATGGCGCTGTGTCGCTGCGGCCGGTCGCAGATCAAGCCGTTCTGTGACGGAAGCCATGCGCGCGTCGGCTTTCGCGACGAGAAGAGCCCTGAGCGCCAGCCAGATCGCCTGGACACCTATGTTGGCCAGCAGGTCACCATCCTTGACAACCGCGGCACCTGCCAGCACTCGGGCTACTGCACCGACCGCCTCGCCACGGTCTTTCGCCTGCGCGAGGAGCCGTTCGTCCATCCCAGCGGCGGACGGATGGACGAGATCATCCGGGCGGTCCGCGATTGCCCGTCCGGCGCCCTCAGCTACGCCCTGGATGGCGTCGAAGCCCGCCAGGCCGTCGACCAACACGGCCGCCGGGAGCCCACGATCGAGGTGACCAAGGACGGCCCGTACCGGATCACTGGCGCGATCCCGCTGCGCCATCCCGGCGGCGAGGACGTCGCCCGCAACCAGGGCGCCTCCCGGGAGCACTACGCGCTGTGTCGCTGCGGGCAATCGCAGAACAAGCCGTTCTGCTCGGGCATGCACTGGTACGTCGAGTTCCATGACCCCCTACCCGACGCTGAGCGCACACCGACGATGTTCGAATGGGCCGGAGGGCTGCCCGCGCTCACCCGGATGACCCGGCTCTTCTACGAGAAATACGTCCCGCAGGACCCGACGCTCGCTCCACTGTTCGCCGACATGTCCCCCGACCATCCCGAGCGGGTCGCCGCCTGGCTGGGTGAGGTATTCGGCGGGCCACCCGCCTACAGCGAGCGCTACGGCGGCTACCCGCGAATGCTCTCCCAGCACGTCGGCAAGCGCATCACCGAGGACTGGCGCGGGCGCTGGGTCAGACTCCTGCTGCAGGCCGCCCGGGAGGCCGGACTACCCAACGATCCCGAGTTCCGCTCCGCGTTTCAGTCCTACCTCGAATGGGGCTCACGCCTCGCGGTCGAGAACTCACAGACCGACGCTCGCCCGCCCGAGCACATGCCCATGCCCCGATGGGACTGGAACACCGGCGCCGGGCCGCCCGGCTCCAGAATCTCCGCCATCGCCGCGCCAGAAGAGAAGGCCGACGAGGCGCCGGTCGCGCTGCCCGCCGATGACGAGCCTGTTCGCTTCGAACAGCACATCAAGCCCCTCTTCCGCGACCGTGACCGCAACTCGATGCGGTTCGCGTTCGATCTGTGGTCCCACGAAGACGTCACCAAGCACGCCGACGCCATCCTCGAACGCCTGCGCAACGGCACCATGCCCTGCGACGGCGCCTGGCCCGCCGATCGCATCGACGTTTTTCACCGCTGGGCGAACTCGGGCAAGGCCCGATAGTGCCCCATCAATCATCGCGCCACAGTGCTGGTCATCGCGCCAACGCCGACTCGCCGCCACCCCCTTCCGACGCGATCCGCATCCCGCGCTCGGTCAAGCCGGCGCGACGCCCCCAACCCCGTTGATCACGATCCAGAGAGGACAGACATGCGCAAACTAATCGAATCCACGATCGTCTCGCTCGACGGCATCATCGAGTCCCCCGACCGCTGGGCGCCGTTCGACCAAGAAGCCGTCCAATACTCCATGCACGAGCTGGAGAGCTACGACGCGTTCGTGATGGGCCGCGTCACATACGAGCGGCTACAAGCGATCTGGGAACCGGTGACCGGCAACCCCTACATCAACGCGATCAACCAAATGCCCAAACACGTCGCCACTCGCACCCCCGGCAACCTTGGATGGAACGCAACACCGCTCGGCGACGACATCGCGGGCGCGCTCGCGCGCCTCAAAGCGCAACCCGGCAAGAACCTCATCAAGTACGGCACCAGCCGACTCGACAGCACACTGCTGCGCGCCGGCCTCGTCGACGAGATCCGGCTCTGGATCATGCCGGTCGTGATCGGCGCCGGACAACGGATCTTCGAGGACATCGACCCCGCTGCGGCCAGGCTCGACCTCACCGACGTCCATCGCTTCGCGAACGGCTCGGTGATCCTCACCTACACCCCGCGCCACACAGCACCCGGCCAGAAAGCGTGAACGCCGCGGCATCGCGCTCCCAGCCGAGCGAACCCGTGCGACGAAGCGACGTGCTCGCGGCGGGCGCATACGTGCTCGACCAGGACCTCGACCAGTCGCTTGACCATGTCCGCGGGCGGGATCCGCTCCGAGCAGACCTCGTTCATCTCCGGCGCGACGATCCCGGTCGACGGCGGCAAGCTCGCAGGCGGCGCATTAGCAGCCTCAGCCCGCACCCCACCGTTCGTACGCTGCACCGAATCGCGATCCTGATTGCGTTCGAGGCTTCGACCCTCGCGACCATGTCCACACTGCACCTGACCGGCACGCTCGCCAATGGCACTGACGCGGGCATCGCCGAAGCAGCCATTTGCGTCGTGCTGATCGCCGGCGCCACCGCGCTCGCCCTCGACCCGTTGCGCGGCCGGCGGACCGCGCTCGCGACGATCGGCTTTGCGATCCTCGGATTCATCGTCGGGCTGAGCTCCACGGTCCGCAGTGGCAACGACGCGTTCGGCATCGCCTACCACGCCACCGTGCTGCCGCTGCTCCTGATCACCCTGGCGGCGCTCATCAGACGGCCCTCGCCCCAGCCAGGACGCGAGAGACAGACGGCCGGAACCGCTGAGTCAGCGGAGAGCCACACGTGACCGGGAGAGCACATCGTCTGCCGGGGTGGCCGGCGTGAGCTCACGGAGTCGTATGCCATTGCGAGCACGGCTCGCGATCTCAATTTCCCAGCTCGCGAACGAGCGGGGTGTGTACCTCGGACGTCGCTCGACGAAGATCCATGTGGCTCTCTACCGTTGGTCTGGCGGCAAGATTGGCGGCCATCTCCCCGGCTGGCCGGCGGCGCCGATTCTGCTCCTCGATCACACCGGCGCTAAGAGCGGCGCTAAGCGAACGTCACCCGTGATGTACCACCAGCAGGGGAACTGCGTCGCGATCGCGGCCTCGAAGGCCGGTCAGCCAACCAATCCTGCGTGGTTCCATAACCTCAAGGCCAATCCCGACACCACCATTCAGATCGGCCCCGAGCAACGGAACGTACATGCCCGGGTCGCGACCGACGACGAGCGTGAGGTCCTCTGGCCGAAGTTCGTCGCCTTCTATCCCGGATACGAGTTCTTCCAGCGCAACGCGCAGGACCGAAAGATCCCGGTCGTGATCCTCGAACCGCGGTAGTCATCTCGCGCAAGAGCGGCGCGGCCTTGTGGAGTGGAGACTCCGGCCAGTAAAGAATGCGATCGTCAACCCAGTCGCTCTCGAAGCGGACGAGGACGCGACATCGCCCGGGTCGAGAGCGGCGCTTCGCCCGCGTGAGCGTCAGCCCGACCGCAGCTCGACCAGATGAGCGAAATGGACGACCAGCATGAGCGCGACCTGGAGTTCGGCTGGCTGATGCTCCCGCCGCGAGCGAAAGAGTTCGACTCGATTTGGCGTGCAGCCGATTACCGTGCTGACACCGAAGCAGGTCTCGGGCGGGGACAAGGCGCGCGACCTCCCATTCGCCAA
>JAVKSP010000105.1:0-10580 GCA_039583645.1 Solirubrobacteraceae bacterium | reverse complement strand
AAGCGTTCCGGGATGGGCTCGGCGGAGAGACGTCGCGGTGCTCCCGTGCGGGGTCGATGTCGATCGCTTTCGCCCGCGGTCACGCACCGAGGTGCGCGCCGTGGTGGGACTTGACCCGCATGCGCCCTACCTCCTCTTTCCCTCCGATCCCGACCGCCCTGAGAAGCGGTACGACCGCGCGCGCCAGCTCGCAGGAGAGGTGCCGCTGCTGGTGCTGAAGGACACCGACCCCCAGGAGGTGCCGCTCTGGGTCAACGCCGCCAACGCCGTGCTTGTGCCCTCCGAGCGCGAGGGGTTTGGTCTGGCTGTGCTCGAGGCGCTGGCGTGCGACGTGCCGGTGCTCGCGACGCCGGTGGGGATCGCGCCGCAGGCGCTGGAGGGAATCGAGGGCACGCATTGCGGCGCGTTTGATGTCAACGCGTGGCGTACCGCGCTGGAGCCACATCTCGCCGTGGATGACTCGCGCGTCTCCGGGCGCCAGCGGGCCGAGGAGTACTCGAGCGAGCGGATGGCGGCGCGGGTGCTCGACGCCTGGCGCGCACTGCTCAGCTGACTTTTAGAGGCCTGGCGCGGGCTGCTCAGCTGCCTTTAGGCAAAGATCGGCCACCGCGGTCTCAGCCGTTCGCGGGCGGCGCTGGCGAGCGGCTCCGGCTCGAGGTCGTGTGGAGGTTCGATGGTGGTCTTGCCTCCCCCCAGAGCCTCCAGAGTGACCGCGAGCGAGCGCGAGAGTGGTCCGAGCGCGTAGCCGCCCTCGAGCACCGCGCCCAGCGGCGCTTGGAGCTCATCGCATACGCGGACGACCGATCTCGCCATGGCGGCGAATCCATCCTCGGTGACCAGGCAACTGGCGAGTGGATCGTCGCGGTGGGCGTCATAGCCGGCGGAGAGGAGCACCAGTTGAGGCTCGAACGACAGCGTGAGCGGGACAACGACGTGGTCCACCAGCGATCGAAACACGCCATCGTCCGCGCCAGGCGGAACCGGCAGGTTGACCGTGAACCCGGCGGCATCTCCGGAGCCGATGTCGTCGGCCGGGCCGGTCCCGGGATAGAGCGGCGACTGGTGGATCGAGACGTACAGCACCTCGCGGCTCGCATGGAATATGTCGTTGGTGCCGTTGCCGTGGTGGATGTCCCAGTCGAAGATCAATACCCGTTCGAGGCCATGCTCATCGAGCGCGTACTGCGCCGCGATCGCGATGTGGTTGAAGAGACAGAAACCGCCCGCCCGGGCGCGCTCGGCATGGTGGCCAGGCGGCCGATGGGCGCTGAAGCCCGTCGACGCCGACCCCTCGAGCAGAAGCTCTACCAACCGGACCGCGCCGCCGCTGCCGCGCAGCGCTGCCTCGTACGAGCCCGCGCTGATGATCGTGTCCATGTCGAGGAAGCGCACACCTTGGCGGCAGGCTCGCTCGATCGTCTCAACATATTCGGCCGGATGGATCGCCTCGAGTGTCGCGCGCTCCACTGACGGCGAGCTGATCCGTTCGAATCCGAGCCAGTCGCGCGCGGCTAGCTCGCGCTCGATCGCGCTGATCCGCGCCGGCGACTCCGGGTGCGCGCCGGTGTCGTGCTCAAGCGACGACGGGTGGGACAGGAACACGGGCGCGCCGGCCATCGCCGGTTACCGTACCTGGGCGTGAGTGCCTCAGAAACCGGGCTGTGCGTGGTCGGCGCCGGCGCCGCCGGCCTTTATACCGCGCTCTGTGCAAGCCGCCTCGGCACAACGGTGACGCTGGTCTCCGCGACCACGCTGGCCGAGTCCTCGAGCTACTGGGCGCAGGGCGGACTGGCTGCCGCGATCGGCGATGACGACAGCCCCGAGCAACACCTTGCCGACACGATCGCGGCCGGTCGTGGGTCGGTGCGCGTGTCGGCAGCGCGGATCCTGTGTTCTGAGGCGGCGTACGCGGTAGAGGACCTCGAGTCGCTCGGAGTCCGTTTTGACCTCGAGTCCGGCGGCGGCTTTGCCCTGGCATTGGAGGGAGGGCACTCGCGGCGGCGCATCCTCCATGCCGACGGCGCAGCGACCGGGCGGCGACTGCTCGGGACGCTGTCCCGGCTGGTCGCGCGCGACGAGCGGGTCCGGGTGCTCGAGGCTCGCCGGGCGACGGCGCTGCTGAGGTCCGACGGCCGCTGCGTGGGGGTGCGCCTCGCAGACGGCGAGTTCGTCGCGGCCCCGGCCACGGTGATGGCGACCGGCGGCGCGGCCGCACTGTGGGCCCGCACCACCAACCCTCCAGGCGCGACCGGCGGCGGCCTGCTGCTCGCCCATGCCGCGGGGGCGGTGCTGGCTGACCTCGAGATGATGCAGTTTCATCCGACCGCCGTGGTGGCCGCCAATGGTGTGGACGGCTTTCTCGTGACCGAGGCCGTGCGCGGTGAGGGAGCGAGTCTGCTCGACTCGGCCGGCGCGCGCTTCGTAGACGAGCTCGCGCCACGCGACGAGGTGGCGCGCGCCATCCACCGGCAGATGGCGGCCACCGGCGCGCGCGCCGCATATCTCGACATGCGCCAGATCGATCCCGCACGCTTTCCCAACGTCGTCAGCGCGCTCCGCGAGGCTGGCATCGACCCGGAGCAGCAACTTGTCCCGGTGGCGCCGGCTGCCCACTACATGATGGGCGGGATCGCCACCGATCTCGACGGCCGTTCAACCGTACCGGGCCTCTACGCCGTGGGCGAATGCGCCTGCACCGGATTGCACGGCGCCAACCGGCTGGCATCCAACTCCCTGAGCGAGTGCTTTGTCTTCGGCGCCCGCGCCGCGCGGGCCGCGGTCAGCGAGCGCGCGCTCGAGCGGACCCAGGTGCGCGAGGCGCAAGGGGCGGCCGTTGATGCGCCGCCGGCGGACTCCCTCGAGCGCAGCCGGATCGCCCTGTGGAGCTGCGCCGGGCTTGAGCGCGACGGTGCGGGGCTGCGGTCCCTGCTCGATGATCCCCATCCGCTCGTGCGCCTGATCGGCGCGAGCGCATGCGCGCGAACTGAGAGCCGAGGCGCCCACAGGCGAACCGACTTCCCCGAGCGCGACCCCCAGCTCGACGAGTGCCACGTCGCGGTGCAGCTGGACTCGGGGCCGGGGTGGCAGGAGTGGCACTAGGGGGGCCGCGCTCAGCGGGGGCAGCCGAGGCGGCTCCAGCTGTCGTCGGCGCGGCCAGCGTTTTCCGCTGCCAAACCTGGGTAGCACGCTGACCGCATGTCCCTCGCCAGGCGCCCAGGCGGGGGTTCCTCGCTGCATACACCGGATTTCGGCTTAACGTGTAGTTAATACGTATGGACTCCCCGGCTTCACACGCCGCGGGCATACTCGCCGCCCACAGGGAAGCTGCATCGGCGGGAGAGGCCGAAAGGAGTCTGCATGTATCGGTTCAGTCGAGCTATCTACCGGGAGCTCGCCAGCGAGATCATTGATGATCCTCCCTACCCCGAGCGCTGTGCGAACCATGAGCACGTGCTACGCGCCTGCGAGGCGGCGGTTGAACGGCTCGCTACCGATCGTCACTACTTCGCCCATCCGGCACGGACGTTGTTCAGGGACATCCGGATCTTTTTCCCGCTGCACGCGCAGGCGCGGGTGCTGCGCGTGATCGAGCGCTACCTCGGTTTCGCGGACGAGTTCTTGCGCAACCAGCCCAACAACGGCTACGACATCTATGGCAATCCGCTGCGCTGCCGTGCCAGCACGCGCAAGGGAACGCCGTGCCAGCGGATGCCGCTGCCGCACAACGGGTACTGCCCTTCGCACCAGCATCTGGCTGAGACCGAAGAGCTTCAGCCCGCCATCGCTGCGTAAACCAGCCATATAACGGCGGTCCCGGCTGCTGGGGTAACGTCGCCGCATGCTCCTGGGCGTGGACGTCGGCGGCACGTTCACCGATGCCGTACTCGCTGTCGACGGCCGGCTCGTGACGGCCAAGACCCCGACCACGCCCCACGACCAATCTGAAGGAGTCATGGCGGCCGTCGCCGCCGTGCTCGTGCGGGCGGGACGCCGCGCCCCGGAGATCTCGGCCTTCGCGCACGGGATGACGGTGACGACAAACGCCCTGCTCGAGGGACGCGTCGCGCGAACCGCGCTGGTCGCGACCCAAGGGTTCACGGACATCGTGGCCCTCGGCCGCCAGAACCGCCGCGAGCTGTACCGGCTTTGTGCCGCCTGGCCCGCGCCGCTGGTGCCGGACGAGCTGCGGTTCGGAGCACCGGAGCGAACGGGGCCCGAGGGACAGCTGCGGGAGCTCGAGCCCGACGCGCTCGAGGACCTCGCCGACCGGGTCGCGCGCGCGGACCCGGAGTCGGTGGCGGTCGTGCTGCTGCACTCCTACCGTCACCCGGAGCATGAGCTGGCGATCGGCCGCGCGCTGGCGGACAAGCTCCCGGGCGTTCACGTCTCGCTCTCCCACCAGGTCGTGGGGACCTTCCGCGAGTTCGAGCGAGCGGCCACCACCGAGATCGACGCCGCCCTCGCGCCGCTGCTGCGCTCCTACCTGCGGCGGCTGGTCGAGCGCACCCAGCGCGAGGGGATCCCCGCGCCGACGGTGATGCAGTCCAACGGCGGATTGATCGAAGCTGGAGCGGCGGCGAGCCACGCCGCCTGGACGGTGCTCTCGGGCCCCGCCGGGGGGACCTCGGGCGCGGCGTTCGTCGCGACAGAGGCCGGCGCCGCCGACGCGCTCTGCTTCGATATGGGCGGGACGTCGTGCGACGTGTGCGTGGTGGACGCGGGATCCGTGCAGGAGCGCGGAGCGAGCGAGATCGCGGGCCGCCCTCTGGCGCTGCCGACGGTGGCCGTACACACGGTCGGGGCCGGTGGCGGCTCGATCGCATGGCGCGACCCCGGCGGCGCGCTCAGGGTCGGCCCGAAGTCAGCGGGCGCCGACCCGGGACCCGCCTGCTACGCCCGCGGCGGCACCGAGCCGACCGTGACCGACGCCAACCTGCTGCTCGGCTACCTTCCGGCCGATCGCCCGCTCGCGGGTGAGGTTGTGCTCGACCGGAAGCTGGCGCACGAGGCGATCGCGCGCTTGGCCGACGTCCTGGAGCTCGAGCCACTGCGATGCGCCGAGGGAATCGTGCGCGTCGCGAACGCTGAGATGATCCGCGCGCTGCGAGTGGTGACTGTCGAGCGGGGCATCGACCCGCGCCGATATGCGTTGCTCGCATTCGGCGGTGCGGGCCCGCTGCACGCGGCCGCGATCGCCGAGGAGCTGGGCATCGATCACGTTCTGTGCCCATTGGCGTCAGGCGTCCTGGCGGCGCTCGGGCTGGTGGTCTCGCCGCGCCGCCGCGACTCACAGCGCACGGTGATGCTGGTCGGTGACGCTTTCACGGCGCAACACGTGAGCGCGGCAGTCGGGGAGCTCGCCGACGAGGCACGCGAGGCGCTGGAGGCCAAGGACGCCGCGATCTCCGTGGTGTATGAGCTTCGTTACCGCGGGCAGGCCTTCGAGCTGGCCATCGCCGCGGGCCCGCAAGCGACGCCCGAAGAGCTCAGCACGGCGTTTGCCGAGGCGCACGAGGACCGTTACGGCTACAGCGATCCGGCCCAGGAGGTCGAGCTTGTCACCGTTCGCGTCAGCGCAACGGTGCCGGGGGCTACCGTTGCGCTCGCGGGCGATCCCCCGAGCCCGCCGGAGCGCGGGAAGCGCACCGCGGTCATAGGCGGCCGGGAGCTCGAACTCGACACGCTTGCGGGTCTACCGCAACCCGGAAGCGCGATCGCGGCTCCCGCCGTTGTCGAGCTTGATGAGTCGACGGTGCTGATCCCGCCGGGCTGGGAAGGCGAGGTCGATCGCACCCACACCATCCATCTGCGCCGGCTCACGGAGCCGGCCCGAGAATGAGCGACAGCGCCGGAATCGATCCGGTCGAGCTCCAGGTGCTCTCGGGCGCGCTCCGCGCGATCTGCGAGGAGATGGGAGCGGTCCTGGTGCGGGCAGCTCACTCGGCCAACATCAAGGAGCGCCGCGACGCTTCGACTGCCCTCTTCGACGCCCGCGGCCAGATGGTCATGCAGGCCGAGCACATCCCGGTCCACCTCGGAGCGATGCCCGACGCCGTCGCCGCCGTACTGGACCAGGATCAGTCGCCGGGGCGCTCCTGGATCCTCAACGACCCCTACCGCGGCGGGACCCACCTGCCCGACATCACCGTGATCACCCCCCTCTTCGCCGGAGGCGAGCTGATGGCGTTCGCCGCCAACCGCGCTCATCATGCTGACGTGGGCGGCCCCACGCCCGGCTCGATGCCTGCCGACAGCCACACGCTCGCGGACGAGGGCGTCGTGATCGAGCCCCGGGTGCTGGACGAGGCGGCGATCTCGGAGCTCACGGCGCGCATGCGCCAGCCAGACCAGCGCCGCGCGGACCTGCGAGCGCAGCTCGCCGCCAATGAGATCGCGGCCCGGCGCCTTTCCGAGCTCATCGCCCGCGCGGGGCAAGCTGTGGTGACAGCCGCCTTCTCGGAGGTGCTCGATTACGCCGAGCGACGCACCCGCGCCTGTCTGCTCGAGCTCGCGGACGGAACGCGGCGAGCTCGAGACCTGCTCGAGGCCGACGAGGGCGATCTCGAGATCACGCTCCAGGCGACCGTCGAAGGAGACAGCATCAGGCTCGACTTCAGCGGCACGGCCAAGCAGCACGAAGGCAATCTCAACTGCCCGATAGCGGTCACCCGCTCCGCCTGCTACTTCGCGCTGCGAGTGCTCACCGATCCCGATATCCCGCCGAGCGCCGGCGCCTACCGGCCCATCGAAGTGATCGCGCCAGAGGGCTCGTTGCTGAACGCCAGGGCACCGGCGGCAGTGGTCGGGGGCAACGTCGAGACCTCCTCGCGCGTTGCCGACGTGATCTTGGCTGCCTTCGGCTGTGCCCTCGGGCAGGGCACGATGAACAACCTCACGCTCGGCTCGGAGGAGGTCGTTTACTACGAGACGATCGGTGGCGGGCAGGGAGCGTGCGCGGACGCCGATGGCCCGAGCGGCGTCCACGTCGCGATGAGCAACACGCTCAACACGCCGATCGAGGCACTTGAGCTCGAATTTCCGCTGCGGATGGTGGAATACGGCCTGAGACGAGGCTCCGGCGGCCGGGGCCGTCGGCGCGGTGGGGACGGCGTCATCCGCGAGTTCGAGGCCACCGAGCCGCTGCGCTACTCGCTCATCACCGAGCGTCGCCGGCATGCCCCGGCCGGGACCGAGGGCGGACAGGCGGGCGCTCGTGGACGCAACCTCTTGGATGGCCGGGAGCTGGCGCCGAAGTCAATCGGCGATCTCGCAGCCGGCGCGCGCCTGCGCATCGAGACGCCGGGCGGGGGCGGATATGGCAGCGCGGATTCGGACTGACCCATCGCCCGGGTCGCGCTCAGGCCGCCAAACCCCCTAGCGGCGCCCGTTCTGCCAATGTTTCCTTAACATTGCGTTTCGACGCACCCGATTTTGGGTTATTGCAGGGATGAATGACATGGCCTCCCAGACCTCAGTCGAGAATGGCACCGTGAGGGCCGCGGACGAGCTTGCGCTCGGTCAGGGCCTTGAATCCGGGCCGCGCGACCGCCGCGGCCGCGCGGAACGCGGCGCCACGGGGCTACTCGGGCGAGAGCTGGCACTCGAGGCGATTCAGACGACGCTCGGTCAGGCCCAGCAAGGCGAGGGAGCGACGCTGCTTATCCAGGGCCATGCCGGCATCGGCAAGACGCGCCTGCACGAGGCTGCCTTGGACTCAGCCCGCGCCTTGCGTTTCCGCACCTTGCGTGCGGCGGGCGCGGAGCTCGAACGCAACATCGCATTCGGCATCGCCGGACAGTTGCTGGCGGGTTACCTGAACGGGTTGCCCGAACGCCGGCGCAAGCCACTCACGGAAAGGCTGCCCGGCCGCCTGCGTGCGCTAATCGGAGCGGGAGGGGCGCTCGACGACGATGAGTTGGATGGTGCCCCGATTTCCGACGGGGGCGACCTGGCGGTAGTGCACGGCGTGTTCACCCTGCTTGCGGCGGACCGGCGCCCCGCCCTGATCGCGATCGACGACCTGGACTGGTGCGATACGCCCTCGCTCGAGTTTGTGCTGTATCTGTTGCACCGGCTGGATGAGCTGCCCCTGGCGCTGGTCCTCACGGGCAGGCTGAGCGCCAACGAAGAGACCTCCGGCGTGCTCGATCGGATCGCCAGCCATCCAAGCGTGCACATCGAAGCCCTCGCGCCGCTCAGTCGCGACGCGATCGTGGAGCTGGTGGTCCGTGAGCTCGGGGAGCGCGCCGACGAGCAGCTGATCGACGCGTGCACACACGCGACTGCCGGCAATCCGTTCTATTTGCGGGAGTTGCTGGTCGAGTTGCGGGGGGACGTCGAACTCGACGGCGCCGAGCTCGTCCGGCGGGCGTTCTCGCTGGCGCCCGACGCGGTCATCCGCGCGCTGCGCGTCCGCGTGGGACGGTTGGGCAAGCCCGCAGCCGCACTCGCTCGCGCGATCGTGGTGCTCGGTGACGACGTGCCGCTGCGCCACGCCTCCGCCTTGGCGCAACTCGACCTGCGTGCCGCCTCGAATGCGGCCGACGCTCTGGCCTCGGTGGAGATCCTGCTGGCCCGTGACCCTCTGCGCTTTGTGCATCCGCTGGTTCGCCATGCCATCGGGCAGGACATTCCCGCCGCCGAGTTCGCCACCGGGCACTTCGAGGCCGCGCGGTTGCTGTACGGCGAGGGCGCGGGGCCCGAGCGGGTGGCAGCCCATGTGCTGCTCAGCTATTCACGCGCCGATCCCTGGGCGGTCGAGCAGCTGCGTGCGGCGGCGCGCGAGGCACGCTCCCGCGGCGTCCCCGGAGCCGCGGTTCGCTACCTGCAGCGTGCGCTCGATGAGCCCCCTCGGGACGACGTCCATGTTGAGGTGCTGGCGGAGCTAGGGACGGCTGAGGCTGCCGCGGGCATCGGCCAGGCCGCGGACCACTTTCAGCAGGCCATGGCGGCCTGCGCGGACCCCCGGCGCCGCGCCGAATTCGCGCTCCAGCGAGGACGTTCGCTCGATAGTCAGGGCCTTCACGAACAGGCCGCGCAAAGCTACGAGGCCGGGCTGGCCGAACTATCGGACGACCCGAGTGACCCGGAGGAGCGCGAGCTTCACGATCAGCTGCAGGCGGATTTCGTAGCCACCGCGACCCTGGTCCCGTCGCTCCAGGCGGAGGCGCTCGCCCGCTCAGCGGATCTGCTCGATCGAGCCGCCGCCGGACCGCAGACCCAAGGCCAGCGGCTACGGCTCGCCCAGACCGGGCTGCGCGCGGCGTTCCAAGGCGAGCCCGCGCACAAGGTGCTCGAACTCGCCGAACGCGCGTGGGATGGCGGACGCCTGCTCGAGCACGGCACCGCCCAGGGAACCGGCTGGCGCTTCGTGACGATGCTCTTCACGCTCGCGGGAGAGCTCGAGCGCGCCGCAGAGATCGCGGGCGCCGCGCTCGACGATGCCCGCCGGCGAGGCTGGCCCTTCGCCGTCGCCAGCGCCACCTACATGCGGGGCCTGCCTCTGCTGTGGCAGGCGCGCGTGGATGACGCCATCTCAGAGCTCGAGCTCGCGCGCGAGGCGCGTCGCCTCGGGTGGCGTCAGTCCGCGCGCGGTGCGGCGGCGCATCACGCGCTTGCCCTGATTGAGAAGGGCGAGCTCGACCAGGCCGAGGACGTCCTGCTCGAAGCGGCGCCGCTCGAGGACCCTCATGATCTCGAGGACGCCATGCGGCTCTACTCGCTCGCTGAGCTGCGCTTGGCGCAGGGACGCGCGCCCGAGGCCTTCGAGCTGGCGCTCAGGAGCGGCGCGGGGGCCGAGAAGACCGTCAAGTTCTTCGGTTTCGCCCTCTGGCGCACGACCGCCGCCACGGCGGCTCTCGCCTTCGACGACCACGAGCGCGCGGAGGAGCTCGCACACGAGGCGGTCAAGCGCGCCGAGCGCCTCGGTGCCCTTCACCTGCGCATCCGCGGCCAGCGTCTGCTCGCGCTGTGCCAGGACGTGCCCGAACGGATCGAGACATTGCGCGCAGCGGCCGCCCTCGGCGAGCAAGCGCCGCCCCGGCTGGAGACGATCAAGACGCTGGTCGAGCTCGGGGCCACATTGCGACGCGCCAATCACCGAGCCGCGGCGCGCGAACCGCTCCAGCAAGCCGCGGACATGGCCTGGGCGGGCGGGGCCACCGCGCTTCATACCCGAGCGCGGACCGAGCTGGCTGCAACCGGCGCCCGCCCGCGCCGCGAGATGCTGCTGAGCGGTCCCGCCTCGCTGACCCCGAGCGAGCGCCGCATCGCCGAGCTCGCGGCCACCGGGCACAGCAACCGGGAAATCGCGCAGACCCTCTTCGTTACGCCCAAAACGGTCGAGTACCACCTCCGAAATACCTACCGGAAGCTCGACATCGAGGGTCGCGGCCGGCTCGTCGACGCGCTGCTGGTCTAGGCATCCGGGCCTGTAGGCTCAGCGACCATGCGCGTGGCGTTTCTCGGCCTCGGGATCATGGGTGAGCGCATGGCCGCGAACCTGGCCCGCGCCGGTTTCGAACTGAGCGTCTGGACCCGGACGACGGAAAAGGCGCAGCGGTTTGCAGCCGAGCATGGCG
>JAVKSP010000104.1:0-10626 GCA_039583645.1 Solirubrobacteraceae bacterium | reverse complement strand
GAGTCAAGTCGGATGTTGTGGTGTAACGCGGGGAGCTCGTCGGCGGGCGCGTTGGGTTGTCACGCCGCGTTGAGGGCTTTGACCTCCTTCCGTTGGTGTTGTTGTTCGAGCGTGGGTTCTTGATCGGTGTTTCGGAGAGGCCGGCCTGAGCGCTTGGTCTGCTGACTCGCTAGGGGGCGGCCTGAGCCAGAACCGCTTGGAGGTGGGGTCGGATCGATGATGCCCTGGTCGTCTGTGGCGTTGAGGATCAGCGCCATGCTCTCGACCGAGAGGTAGCGACGCTGGACGAGCCACTCGTCATTCTGCTCTGCCAGGAGGGCGCCGGCGAGCCGGATCACGGAGGCGTCGTTGGGGAAGATGCCGACGACGTCGGAGCGCCGGCCGATCTCCTTGTTGACCCGCTCGAGCGGGTTGGTGCTCCTGAGCTTGGTCCAGTGCTCTGCCGGGAATGAGTAAAACGCGATCAGGTCCTCTTCGGCCTCTTCGAGCAGCTCGCAGACCTTCGGCGCGACTGTGGCGAGCCGCTCGAGCACGTGGGAGACGCGCTCGCGCGCTTGGTCGTGGTGCTCAGCCGAGAACACCTCTCTGAGCGCGGCGGCGACGAGGTTGCGCTGGTCGCGGCGGCAGTGCATGACCATGTCGCGGACGAAGTGCACGGTGCAGCGCTGCCACGGGCAGCCGAGGACGCGGGCGATCGCCGCTTTGAGGCCGTCGTGCTCGTCTGAGACCGCGAGCTGCACGCCGTCTAGGCCGCGCTTCTTGAGCGAGCGCAGGAACTCGGTCCAGAACGCGCCCGACTCGACCTCGCCGAGGTCGAGGCCGATCACCTCGCGCACGCCCGATTCGTGCACCGCATAGGCGACCACGAGCGCCTTGGAGACCACGCGGCCGTGGGCTCTGACCTTGAGGTGCTTGGCGTCCAGCCACAGGTACGGATAGGCGCCCTCGAGCGGTCTTGAGCGGAACGCCTCGACCTGCTCGTCCAGCGCCCTGCACAACGCCGAGACCCGGTCTTTGGTCATGCCGTCGATCCCCAGCTGCTCCACCAGGCGGTCGACCTTGCGCGTCGAGACGCCGTTCACATACGCCTCCAGCACCACCGCCACGATCGCCTGCTCACTTCGCCGGCGCGGCTCCAGAAAGCTCGGGAAGTACGCCTGGCCCTGACGCTTCTTGGGGATCAACAGCTCGAGCTCGCCCACACGCGTCTCCCACCCCCGCGGGCGATACCCATTGCGATGCGTCAACCTAACCTCGGGCGCGACCTCGCCGAGCTCCGCGCCGATCTCCTGAGAGATCTCCGCCTCCATCAACTCGCGGGCGATCAACGCCACCGCCTCGCGCACAAAATCATCAAGCCGGCCGTCGCGCACCCGCGCGACGACATCGGCAACCGTCATGCTTCGACCATCGGCCATCGTGGTGTCTCCTTCACGTCGACTGTTGGGACAGCCGACGAGTTCGGCGCCGCGGTGGCCGACCCCTCTCAGGGCCAGCCCGCAGCGACCGTTACACCACTTCTACCTACGCGACCGATTGAGGTGCGAGACGCTCTTCCGTTGCCGGTCGTGTCGCTGGTGAGGTAGCCGGCGTCCTCGAGTCAAGTTCGCCTCCGTGCACGAGCGGCCTTCGCGCTGTCAGAATCGATCGGCGAAGCGACCCACGACGTGAGCAGCATGCGAGCATCGGACCCTAAGATCGCCGCGGCCCCAACCCGGTCGACGAGGGCGCGGCTCACCACCTACACGGCCTACAGCATCGGCTGTGCCGGTGTCTGGGCCGTCATCCTCCTGCTTGCGCGGCGCCGATTGGATCCTCAGAGTCGCATCACGCTTCGACTCGTATGCAGCGGGTGGTGGTTGGGATGGACGTCGGCCACCATCGCCCGGATCGGCTATCCGCCGCCGAAGCCGCTAACACCCGCGGCCGAGAAGAGGCTCCGGATCGCATCGATCGCGCTGGTTGCGCTTGGCTTCACAAGCGTCATCCGCTTTCTTGCCACAGGCGAGCGACCAGCGAAGCGCAGCAGGCTCCCTAGACGCTGATCGAGCCCGGCCGGGGTCTCATTAGCCGCCGGCTTGCAGCAGGCGGTCGAACTCTTTGCGGATCACCTCATAGCACTCGCACGAGCGTGATTCGAGTTGCTCGCGATCGAGGATCCTGAGCCGCCCGCGGGTGTAGTCGATGGCGCCGGCGTTCTGCAGCTCCTGCGCCACCTCGTTGACTGAAGCTCTGGTCACACCCAACATTTGGCCGAGAAACTCCTGAGTAAGAAGGAATTCATCCTCCCCCGCGCGGTCGTGCGTGAAGAGCAGCCACCGGCAGGCACGCTGCTGCACCGAATGAAGCGCATTGCACGCCACGGTCCGCGCGATCATCGACATCAGCGCCTGGGTATAGCGGTTGAGCGCTCTGTGCAGACCGCCGTCCTGCGAGCTTGTCACGAACTCGCTGAACTGCGCGGCCGGCATTCGAAGGGCTTGGCCGGGAACCTGCGAGAAGGCCCTGTGGGAGCTGGTCAACGTCGCCTGGAGGAACACGGGAAGCCCAGCCATACCTTCGTTCCCGATCGTGGCCACTTCGATCCCGCGACCGTCGTCCATCCCCGAGACCAGTGAGAGCACTCCGCTGATCGGGAAGTACACGTGCTCGACCGGCTTGTCTTCCTCGTAGACGGTTTGCTTGAGCTCCATGTCGATCAGCTCGAACGCGGGCGCCAGCAAGTCCCGCTCCTTTTCAGGGACCATCGCGAGCAACCGGTTACGTGCGAGGACGCCTTTCTCCGCCACACCCGGTCACTAGCCGTTACCAGCCGCGTTTGAACAGCGGCGGTTGCTTTTCAACCGCCGACCGCGACGTTAAGGCGCACGCGGAAGAGTTCGGCCCCACCAGGCACCGAACACAGGGCGAGCAGCGCGTGACCAAGCGATTCCGGCGACAGCGCGAAGTCCACGCATCCCGTCGCCAGTGCCGCTTTGGGCATTGCGGCCGCCATAGCCGTCGCGGGATCTTGTACGAGCACCCGTCCCCCCTGACGTTTGACCTCGCTGACGCCTCGGGCCCCACGGTCCAGTCGCCCCGAGAGCACGACCGCAATCGCCTCCGTACCGAAGGCCGAGGCTGCGGAGACGAGAAGCTCATCAGCGAAGCGGTGACCGAACCCGTTGCCCGAGCCCAAGAAGCCGAGCATCCGGTCGGCCGTCAGAACCAGCTGCCGATCGTGGGGAGCCACACAGACCGTGCCCGGTTCGAGCCCCGCCCCTTCGACTGCCGAACTGACTTGCAGCGCCCCCCAACTCCTGAGACGCTCCTCGAGCCAGCCGTAGCTCTCGCCTCGATGCAAGTCAAAGACCAGGGCTGCCGGAAAGTCGCTTGGCAGCGCAGTCAGGACGGTCTTGAACGACTCCAGCGCCCCCAGCGAGCCGACAACCACGACGACTTTGAAGGGTGTCGTCGGGCCGCACGTGTGTCGGGTAGTTGACACAAGCTCAAGCCTACTCCGTCGACGCGACCGCGGCGTCGTCCTTCCGCGGTGCTTGCATCCAGGACCGTGAACGATGCGCGCACCGACTGGGCGACATGGCACGACGCGTATGCCGACCCCCACTCGCAGCTCAGCCGGCGCTTGCAGATCGTTCAGGCGCAGATACGAGCCGCATTGCCCGCACGCCCGACCGCGCCGTTCGGGATCGTCAGCATATGCGCAGGGCGGGGCGAGGATCTGATCGGGTCGTTGCGAGACTACGCGAGCGCGGACCTGGTGCGCGCAAGGCTGGTGGAGCTCGACCAAAGGAATGTCACGGACATGAGGCGCGACGCACAAGAGGCCGGCCTAGCGCTCGAAATCGTCCGCGGCGACGCCGCCGACCCCCGCCTCTATGACGGCGCCGTTCCGGCCGATCTGGTTTTGCTGTGCGGGGTGCTCGGGAACATCTCGGACGAGGACGCACGTTCAACGATCCACTCGCTGCCTCAGTTCTGTAAGCCGGGAGCGACAGTGATCTGGACCCGCAGCCGCCGGCCCCCCGATCGCACGCCGGCGCTGCGGCGCCGTTTCCGAGCCGCCGGGTTTGAGGAGCTTCAGTTCATCGCGCCACAAAACGCGCTGTTCAGCGTCGGGAGCTGCCGCTTCCGTGGCTCGACCCAGCCGCCGCGACCCGGTCGGCTGTTCACCTTTACGCGCTAGCGGTTCACCCAGCGCTGTCGCTCACGGCGACCGTGTCGCCCACACGGATCTCGCCCGGCTCCAGGACATCGGCGCGCAGGCCGCCGCGATGGACCAGGGGGCGCAGGACCGAGCGCTCCGTGTAGCGCAGCATCGTCGCGCATGGCTCGCACAGCCTGATCGCGCGACACGGAACGGAGCCGATCACGAAGTCACGCCCCACCATCGTGTTCAGCCGCAGCCCCCTGGTCACCAGATTGCGCCTGTGTTCGTCTGGTTCGAGCGGCGGCGCGAAGGACTCGCACACCTCGGCTTCGATCAGCGTCAGTGCGGCACCCGGACGTCCCGACGGGAACGTGCCGCGCCCGCTGACGTAGCGATCGCCCTCAATCCCGGCACCCGGGATCACGCGCGCAACCTCGAGCATGCGCCCGGCCTCTCCTTTCTCGCCCGCGATCCAGATTTGCTCCAGTGAGCCGCTGAAAACCAGGGCTGCCTCGAACTGCGGCATCCCCAGCGCGATGTCCTCGGCGGCGACCACGAATCCGTCCTCGATCTGTTTGGACTCCACGATCCCTTCGCCCGCCGGGTCCCACACCACGCCAGAGGGATGGCGGCCGTACATCACCACAGAGCGCCGTCGGCCACCGGGCCCGCGGACACGGGCGATCCAGGGACCAGGCCAGGCGAAGTCGTTCGGCTCGGCCACTGGCACCAAGCCCACGCCGAGCGCGCCCAGCCACGCAAGCACGTTCCAGTCCTCGCTCGGCTCGGTGCCGGCCAGCTCCGGAACCTCAGTCTCGGTCGCCTCGAGGATCGTCGCCAGGCAGGCCAAAAATGACGCTGCCTCAGAGGACAGGCCGGGCCTGCTGATCCTGATCTCCTTCATCGCGCGCTCTCGGGCGCGACGGCGACATTCTCGACCAGCACATGGTCGCCCCCATCTACAAGGACGATCACGGCGCCGCCGCAGCCTCGGCCATCGCCCCGCCTCTGACCGCAGCCGCCCCCTCCTCCTCGCGCGTCAGGCGGTGTGCGAGGTACACCGGGACCGTCGAGGCGAGCACCAGGAGGATGGCGACCACGTTGATCACCGGCAGCTGGTTGGGCCGGAAGAGGTTGTTGAAGATCCAGATCGGGAGCGTCTGCTGCCCCGCTCCAATCGTGAACAGGGTCACGATGATCTCGTCGAAGGAGAGCGCGAACGCAAGCAGCCCGCCCGCCACAAGTGCCGAGCGCATTGCGGGTAGGCTCACGAAGCGAAACGTCTGCCAGGGGTCCGCCCCCAGATCGGCGGAGGCCTCCTCGATCGAGCCCGTGGCGCGCCGCAGGCGCGCCACGGCGTTGTTGTAGACGACCACGATGCAAAACGTGGCATGGCCAGCGATCACGGTCAGCAGGCTCAACGACACCCCCAGCACCTGGGTGAAGGTGTTGGAGAGCGCCACACCGGTGACGATCCCCGGAAGCGCGATCGGCAGGATCACCAAAAACGACACGGTCTCACGGCCGAAGAAGCGGTGACGCGCGACCGCCAGCGAGGCGAGCGTGCCCAGGATCAAAGCGATCGCCGTCGCCACCAGCGCCACCTTGACCGAGGTCAGCAGCGGCCCACCGGGGCCATTTGCGCCGAACGCCCGCGCGAACCAGTGAAACGTCAGGCTCGGTGGCGGCCACTGCAGGATGTTCGACGAGTTGAAGGCGTAGATCCCGATCACGATCAGCGGCACATAGATGAACGCGAGCGTGATCGCGACCGAAACACGCAGCAGGATCCGGGAGCGGCGCGAAAACCTCATAGGTGCTCGAAAGCCCCCATGCGGCGCGCGATCATCAGATAGATGACCATGATCACCACGGGCACCAGCGCAAAGGCCGAGGCCAGGGGCAGGTTGTTGGTGATGTTGGAGTAGACGACGTTGCCGATGAAGTCGTTGTTGGAGACAAGCTGTGGCGTGATGTAGTCGCCGAGCGTCAACGAGAAGGTGAAGATCGAGCCCGCGACCACCGCCGGCAGCGCCATCGGCAGCACGACGCGGCGGAAGGTCGTGAGCGGACCCGCGCCGAGGTCCTCCGAGGCGGCCAGCAGCGAATCCGGGATCCGCTCGAGCCCGGCGAAGATCGGCAGGATCATGTAGGGCAGCCACAGGTAGCTCATCACGAGCCACACCGCCAGGTTCCCGTATCCCGGCCCCTGGATGCCGAGGGGATGAAGCGCCCAGTTGAAGACCCCTCCCGCCGACAGGATGACTCTCCAGGCGTAAACCTTGACCAGGTAGCTCGACCACAGCGGCATCAGCACAGCCACCACCAGCGCCGCCTTGGCCCGCCGCCGCGCCACCTTCGCCGTGTAGAAAGCCACGGGGAAGGCGAGCAGCGCGTCGGTGACCGTCACCGCGGCCGCGATCGCCAGCGTCCGGCCAGCGATCGACCGATACACCGAGGTGTCGACCAGCGTCTTGAAGTTGTCGAGGCTGAAGTTGTGGGTGACGAGACCCGTGATCGGGTCGACGCTCCAAAACGCGGAGATCAGCAGCACCGCGAGCGAGCCCAGATAACCCACCACCAGCCACGCCAGCGGGGCGGCCAGGAGGCTGGAAACCGTCAGCCGGGGGCGCCCGTAGAAGCCCCCGGCTAGCCGACGCCCTACCGAGACGCGCCGCGGCGCAAGTGCGTCAGCGGCTTCCAAGCTGCACTAGCCCTTGATCGACGTCCAGGCGTTGACCCAGTCGTTGTAGTTCATGCACTTGTCACCGCGGTTGTCGCCGCAGTTGGAGGTTGGCGTCTGCCAGTAGTAGACGCGCTTCCAGAACGAGGGCAGGCCGGCGTGATACTGGGCGCAGAACTGCGGGTCCGACGGGTACTTGATCGCCTTGGCGGCCGCGATCAATGTCTGCGCCTTGCAGGCCAGGCTCTGTGCGGGCGCCTCGCCGAAGTACTGCGCGACCTCGGCGTTGACCTTGGGCGAGATGATCCAGTTCATCCACTTGTACATGCAGTTGGGGTGCTTGGCATGCGAGGAGATCATCCACGTGTCCGACCACCCAGTGGCGCCTTCGGTCGGCACGAAGCTCTCGCTTGAGGGGCTGATCGCCAGCGGCACGCCCTTGCCCTTGAGCGCGAAGTACTGGTACTGCCAGGTCGTCCCGACCCAGTCGTTGCCGCTCGCGAATGATTGGATCTGCTGCGCGGCGCTGGACCAGTATTCGCCCACGTTTGGGCGCTGTTGCTTGAGCAGGTGCACCGCGGCGTTGAACTGCTTAGAGTCGAGCTCGTAGGGGTTGGTGATCCCGAGGCTCTTGTTGTGGGCCTTGAGGTACACGGCCGCGTCGGCGATGTAGATCGGGTCGTTGTAGACAGAGATCTTGCCCTTGTACTTGGCGGCCTGTTGGGGATTGAGGATCACGCTCCACGAGAGCGGGGCGGGATGCACCTGCTTTGAGTTCCACATCAGCAGGTTGGCGCCGCGCCCGTGCGGGATGCCGTAGTGGACGCCGCCGAAGGTGTTGTAGGGCTGGTTTTTGAGGTCGGGGAAGACCGTCTTGTAATTCGGCACCAGGTTGACGTTCACGGGCGAGACGTCGCCGGCATCGACCAAGCGCTCCGTGGCATTACCGGAGGCGGAGACGCCGTCGTATTGACCGGTGCGCATCAGCTGCACCATCTCGTCCGAGGTGCCGGCGTCCTTGTTGTGCACCTGGCACCCGGTCTGCTGCTCGAATGGCTTGACCCACTGAGGCTCCACATAGCCCGGCCACTCCACCAGGTTGAGCTGCCCCTCGGGCTTGCCGAGCTTCGTCAGCATGTGCGTGTTGCGGGCCGAGCCCCCACTGGAGGACGAGCCACAGCCGGCTGCCGCGAGCGCGGCCAGACAGGCAACGGCCGCCAGCAGGCCCCGGCCACGAAGTATCTGTCTCACGAAGGATCCCCTCTCTCTGTATTGCCACCGACCGGCACCGCCTGCTCACGGAGCCAGCCGACCTCGACCGCCTGTCCGCGCTGCTCGAGTCCCTCGGTCGACGAGGTCTCGTAGTTCTGGCGAACGGCCTGAAGCTTCCCTCCCGCCTCGAGCTCGACCTCGTAGCGCGTCACGGGGCCGGCGTAGGCGACGTCGCGGATCACGCCACGCTCGGTCACCAGACCCTCGCGCTCCTCCGAGCCGAACAGCAGCCGCACCTTCTCGGGGCGGATCGTGAAGCGCTTGCCCTGGCGCTCGATCACGTTCGAGGTGCCCACGAAACCGCTCACGAAGGGCGTCGCCGGTCGCTCGTAGACCTCCATCGGGGCACCCACCTGCTCCACCCGCCCGTTGCTGAAGACCGCGATCCGGTCGCTCATCGTGAGCGCCTCGTCCTGGTCGTGGGTGACGTACAGGAAGGTGATCTGCACCGCCTGCTGAATGCGCTTGAGCTCGATCTGCATCTGCTCGCGCAGCTTCAGGTCGAGCGCGCCGAGCGGCTCATCGAGCAGCAGGACGCGGGGGCGGTTGACGATCGCGCGCGCGAGCGCCACGCGCTGGCGCTGACCACCGGAGAGCTCACCGGGTTTGCGCTTGCCGTAGTCCGGAAGCCGCACCATCTCGAGCGCCTCCTCGCGCCGCCGCGCACGCTCCTTCTTCGCCAGCTTGCGGATCTTGAGCCCGTACTCGATGTTTTCCGCCACCGTCATGTGCGGGAACAGCGCGTAGTCCTGAAAGACCGTGTTGACCTCGCGGTCGTAGGGCGGAATGCCGGTGACGTCGCGGCCGCCGAGCTCGATCACGCCGTGATCGGGTTCCTCGAAGCCGGCGATCAACCGCAGCGTCGTGGTCTTGCCCGAGCCCGACGGACCGAGCAGCGTGAAGAACTCGCCGCGCACGATCTCGAAATCGACGCGGTCGACCGCGGTCACGTCGCCGTAGGTCTTGCGGACCTCGCTCAGCCGCACGTCGATCTGCCCGGGCGCCCCCGGTCCTGCCTCGCGCGGAGCGTCGCGTTCACCGGCGGCTACGCCGCCCGGTCCTGCCGCGATGCCCGTCATGTTTGCTGTCTCCAACCTCGCGCTCGTCCGCGGGCAAGTTAACCGCATCATCGCGCGACCGTCGGGTCGGCCCGGCGCATGTTGGCGGGCGCCGCTGTCCGATCTGGACAAGCGGGTCGGTCCCGTGTTGGCTTCCAACCTGCACCGAGTAGCCCCAGCGCGCGGCGGTTAAAAAGAAGCAGTCTCTCTCCTCCCGACGTGCCACCTGGCCGGGCCGCGCGCTGAGTGAAACCGAATGCGCGGCTCGGTCGGCACGTCGCGGAAGCTCAAGTAGCCGGCGCGGCCTGCCGGCGCACCGTCAGCACCGTGGCGAGGCAGAGCACCGCGAGCAGTGAGTAGGGCACGATGTCCGAGGTGGCCTGGGCGAGCCCCGCGCTGCCCGCTCCGCCGAGCACCTGGCCCCCGGCCCAGGCCAGATTGAAGAGACCGAAGGCGTATCCCTGCGCGAGGCCGGCGCGTTCGGCGCCATCTGAGATCATCGCCCCGGCCGGCGGGTAGGAGAGGCCGAACAGGCCATCGGCGACCACCACCAAGGCGAACATCAGCGCAACGCTGCGCGGCAGCGCCAGCAGCACCACCCAGGCCGTCGAGGCGCACAGCCCGGCGAGCACCGGTCCCCGCCAGCCGCGCCGGTCGGAGAGACGTCCGATCGCGGGACTGAGAAGCGCCGCGATCGCCGCGCCGGCCAAGAACGCCGCCCCCACTGTGACGTTGCTCGCGCCCAGGTGGCTGAGGCGCAGCGGCGCCAGCACCGCGAGCGTGCCGTAGAGCAGCGCGCCCAGGGTGGTCAGCCACATCCCAGTCAAAACGCGCCGGTCGCGCAGCGCAGGGGCAAACGCCTGCAATCCAGCCTCCGCGCTCGCAGCGGGCGCCCGTTCTGAGAGCGTCCACAGCAGCAGCCCGAGCCCCAGGCCGGCCACGCACAGGAATACGAGCTTGGGGCTGGTCTGAGTTGCCGCGGTGCCGAGCACCGGGCCGAGCAACGCGCCGGCGATCGCCGCCGCGAGCGCCGCCCCGATCAGCTCCGCGCGGCGATCCGCGGGGGCACGCCCGATCAGCCAGGCCAGCCCCGCCGCCCACGATGCGGCGCCCCCCAGGCCCTGCACAAAGCGGGCCAGATCGAGCAGCGCGATGCCGTGCGCGAACGCGAACACCACGCTCGCGGCGGTCATCAGGCCGAGTCCGCTCAGGATCGTCGCGCGCACCCCGGCTCGCGCCGCGAGCCACCCCGCCGGGATCGAACCCAGCAACGTGCCTGCCGCGTAGGCCGCCGAGAGCACGCCGGCCTGCGACTTGGCCAGGTGATAGTGGTGTGCGTAGTAGGGCAGAAGCGGCGAGATCGCGGCGTAGAACATGGTGTCCACGAGCACGATCGCCGCGACCATGGCGAGCAGTCGTTTCATCTAGATCCTGTTTATCGGGTCGGCACATGTGCCGACCCT
>JAVKSP010000103.1:0-10851 GCA_039583645.1 Solirubrobacteraceae bacterium | reverse complement strand
CGGCGAGGGGGTGCTCACCGGCGACTCGTTCTTCCACCTGGCCGCCTACGGCGAGGCGCGGCCCCGGGCTAAATTGGCAGTCACGGAGATGGAAGCCTTCACCAACGAGCCCGTGCTCGAGCTGCGGCGCGCCGCCATCCGCGCGCAGCTCAAGGTTGCGCTGGGAGAGCTCGACCGCAAGCTGCCGCTGTCGGTGCCGCTGATGGTCGGCACGGATCAGCGCCAGGGGCCCGAGGAGTTTGCATCCACCGATCCCGGCGACCCCGAGCGGACCGTGGCGCGAGTCACCGACGCGACCGAGGTCGATGCCGCCGCGGCCGTCGAGGTGGCGCAGGAGGGGTTCCGCGCCTGGAGCCGGCGCAGCACCGCCGACCGGGCTTTGGCGCTCCGCCGGGCGGCCGAGTGGATGCGCCAGCGGCGACTCGAGTTGGCCGCGCTCGAGGTGCGCGAATGCGCCAAGCCGTGGTCGGAGGCGGACGGCGATGTCTGCGAGGCGATCGACTTCCTCGAGTACTACGCCCGCGGGGCGATCGAGCTCGAGGCCGGACGCAACCTCATCCAAGTGCCCGGCGAGCACAACGAGCTGCGTTACGCGCCTCGCGGCGTGACCGCCGTGATCTCGCCCTGGAACTTTCCGCTCGCGATCCCCTGCGGGATGACCGCGGCCGCACTCGCGACCGGCAACGCGGTGGTGCTCAAGCCCGCCGAGCAATCGCCGGCGTGCGCGTTCCAGCTGGTCCGCGCGCTGCGCGAGGGCGGAGTCCCCCCGCAGGCGATCTCGCTCGTGCCCGGCGGCGGGGAGGTGGGCGCGGCGCTGGTCAAGGCGGCGGGGGTACACACGATCGCGTTCACGGGCTCGCTCGCGGTGGGGCTCGAGATCGTGCGCGCCGCCGCCGATCCGGCCCCCGGCCAGCAGCACATAAAGCGGGTTGTGGCCGAGCTCGGGGGCAAGAACTGCGTGCTCGTGGATGCCGACGCAGACCTCGACGAGGCCGTGCCCGAGATCGTCTCCTCGGCCTTTGCCTACGCGGGCCAGAAGTGCTCAGCCGCCGCGCGGGTGCTGGTGCACGAGGCGATCTACGAAGCGCTGCTCGAGCGTCTGGCCGGGGCGGTGCGGGTGCTGGTGGTGGGTCAGGCGTCCGAGCTACAGACGCTCGTGCCGCCCGTTATCGAGCGCGCGGCCAAGGAGCGGGTCGACCGCTACCGCGCGCTCGCCGCGCAGCAGGGCCGCATCGTCGCCTGCGCCGAGCCCGTTCCCGAGCACGGCTGGTTCTGCCCGCCCGCCGTCGCCAGCGACCTTCCACCCGATTCGCCTGTGCTGCGCGAGGAGATATTCGGGCCGCTGTTGACGGTGGAGTCGATCAAGGACCTCGAGCAGGGCTGCGAGATCGTCGAAGGGCTTCCCTATGCCCTCACCGGCGGTCTGTTCGCCCGCGACCCCGCCACGGTTCGGTACGTCCGCAGCCGGACCCCCGTGGGCAACCTGTACGTCAACCGCGGAACCACCGGGGCCAAGGTTGGGCGCCAGCCGTTCGGCGGCAACAAGCTCTCGGGAACCGGCACCAAGGCCGGCGGTCCCGACTACCTGCTGCAGTTCGTCGAGCCGCGGGCGGTGACCGAGAACACGATGCGCCACGGCCTCGTGGTCGAGTAAAAAGGGCTTGATTTATCGGCTGTATGGGTTGATCATCGGGGGAGAGCCATGGTCGTGCCCTCCGCAGAGGCGTGGAAGCTGGCACTCGCGATCGCCCTCGGCGTCGCGATCCTGATGGGCGCGTGGGGAGCCGCGCCGCGGCGGTCCGTGCCCCGCACCGAGCTGCGACGGTTGGTGGCGTGCGCCCTGCTGCTCTACGCGGTCGGTGCGATCGCCTCGCTCAGCGACCATCCCACGCTGGCGGCGATCGCGTACGCCACCGGAATCAGCGTGTGCGCGCTGGCGCTGTGGCTGTCGCGCGGGTCAGACGCGGACGACCCGCCTCGCGGCGGCGAGGATCCCTCCGACGAGCAGCCGCCGCCGGCTCCGGACGGCATGCCCGAGTTCGACTGGGCCGCGTTCGAGCGCGAGTTCCGCAACTACGCTGGGCGCTCAGGTGGACGTTCGCCCGCCGGCGTGGGCTGACCGTTTCTCCCCACCACCAGCTGGTGCAGGCGCATATCGCCGGAGAGCTCGGGGTGAAAGGCGATCGCGATCAGGTTCGCCTGGCGGACCGCGACCGGATGGCCCTCGACCTCTGCCAGGACCTCCACGCCGGGGCCGTGAGCGGTCACCCAGGGAGCGCGGATAAACACCGCATGCACCGGACCGCCGGCGATGCCTCGTAGCTCGAGGTCGCACTCGAACGAGCGCAGCTGGCGGCCGAAGGCGTTGCGCTCGGTTTCGATGTCCAGCACACCCAGGTGGTCGCGGTCGAGCATGATCATGCCCGCGCAGGTCCCGAGCACGGGCGTGCCGCTGTGGACGAGCTCTCTGAGTGGCTCGGCGAGTCCCTCGCGCTCGATCCCGAGTCTCATCACGGTCGACTCGCCGCCGGGCACGATCAGCGCATCGAGGCCTTCCAGGTCGTCCGGCACCCGCACCTCCCGCGGCTCGGCGCCGAGTGCGTGCACGATCTTCGCATGCGCCTCGAAATCACCCTGCAGGGCGAGGATCCCGACCGTCCGGCTCAAGTTGCTACCAGCCGCGGGGTGCGAGCAGCTTCTCGGGCTCGAGCTTTGAGCTCTCGAGGCTGGTCATCGGCTGGCCGAGCCCGGTCGACGCGGCCGCGACTCGCGCGGGGTCACCGAAGTGGGTCGTGGCCTCCACGATCGCGCGGGCCCGCCGCTCCGGATCGGAGGACTTGAAGATGCCCGAGCCCACGAACACCCCCTCCGCCCCCAGCTGCATCACGAGCGAGGCGTCAGCCGGCGTCGCGATCCCGCCGGCGCAGAAGAGCACCACCGGCAGCCTCCCCTCGCGGGCGAGGAGACGGACCAGCTCCAGCGGCGCCTGCAGCTCCTTGGCCGCGCTCGCCAGCTCCTCGTCGCCGAGCGTCGTCAGACGCCGCAGCTCACGCCGGATCAGACGCAGGTGGCGCACCGCTTCGACGATGTCGCCGGTACCGGCCTCGCCCTTCGAGCGGATCATCGCGGCACCCTCGCCGATGCGCCTGAGCGCCTCGCCGAGGTTGGTCGCTCCGCACACGAACGGCACTTTGAAGGCCCACTTGTCGATGTGGTTGGCCTCGTCGGCGGGGGTCAGCACCTCGGATTCATCGATGTAGTCGACCTCGAGCGCCTCGAGCACCTGGGCCTCGGCGAAGTGGCCGATGCGAGCCTTGGCCATCACCGGGATCGTGACCGCCTCCTGGATGCCGCGGATCATCTCCGGGTCGGACATGCGCGCGACGCCGCCGTCGCGGCGGATGTCGGCGGGGACGCGCTCGAGCGCCATCACCGCGGCCGCCCCGGCGTCCTCGGCGATCTTGGCCTGGTCGGGCGTGACCACGTCCATGATCACCCCGCCCTTGAGCATCTCCGCCAGGCCCGCCTTGACGGTGAAGGTGGCCTCGTCGCGCCGCATGTGACCGCCGTTGGTCTCGAATTCTTCGGCCATGTGAGCACCAGTGTAGTCGCGCCCCGCGGTCTCCAAAGAGGCGGACTGTAGGGTCTGGCGCATGCCGGCAGGCGTGTTCGTACCCGACGGCGAACGGTTCGTAGCGACCGAGCTGGCGCGCGGGCCCTGGGATCCCGATGCCCAGCACGGAGGTGCGCCGGCGGCGCTGCTGGTGCGCGAGTTTGAGCGGCTATCACTCCCTGCCGAGCTGATGCTCGCGCGCGTGACCTATGAATTCCTGCGCCCCATACCGCTGGCGGCCCTGTCGGTGGAGGCGGAGGTGCTGCGCTCGGGGCGGCGGGTGGCGCTGGTTCAGGGACGGATCGCTGATCCCGAAGGCGTCGAGTACGTGCGCGCGCGGGGCCTGTACGTGCGGCGCGCGCAGTCCGGGGCGGCTCCGGGCGGGGCGGCTCCAGCCGCGCCGGCTCCGGCGGGCCCGGACGCGGGCGCGGCCAACGACCTGCGTCCTGACGGCGAACGCCACGCCTTCGCCACCGACGCCATGGAGATCCGCTTCGTCGAGGGCCGGTTCTGGGAGCTCGGTCCAGCGACCGCATGGTTCCGCCTGCGCCTGCCGCTGGTCGCGCAGGAGCAGCCCTCCCCGCTTCAGCGGCTCGCCGCCGCCGCCGATTTCGGCAACGGCATCAGCCCGGCGGTCCCCTGGTCTGACCATGTCTTCATCAATCCCGACCTGACCGTCTACCTGGAGCGCGAGCCGGTCGGCGAGTGGATCTGCCTTCGGTCGCGAACGCGCCTCTCTGCCGGTGGGGTCGGCCTGGCCGAGAGCGTGCTCTACGACCTAGACGGGCAGGTCGGTCGGGCGACCCAGGCCCTGGTGGTGGAGCGGCGGCCCGATCCGGCTGAAGTGCGACCCTGACTACTTGAGCCGGAAGGCCTTGATGCGTACGTCGTACTGGTGTGAATCCCGCGCGTATACGCCGTAGGCGAGAGCCTGGATCAGGGACAGCAGCGCGGTGTGCGAGCGCACGAAGGCCGGGGTGTTGGACGAGTAGTAGAGCCGGATACGGGCGAGTTTCGCGACCTCGGACAGCGTCGCGTCGGTAATCGCGAGCGTGGGCGCCTTGCGATGGCGGGCGAGCTTCATCGTGCGCGTGATCAGCGGATGCGGTCGCCCTGCGGACAGACCGACCACCAGCGTGTGGTCGTCGATTCGGCTGAGCCGGCCGAGCGCTTCCTGTGACGGGCTCGCCACGATCTCGGCGCGCAGGTCGAGCAGCATCAGCAGATGGCGGAAATAGCTGGCGAAAAAAGCCATCTGATCGGTGCCGGCGATCAGCACCCGCTCGGCCTTGACGATCGCGTCGATCGCCGCCTCGACCGCCGTGCGCGAGAGCTTGCGCGCGGTCTCCTCGACGTTTACGTGGTCGGCCGCGAGCGCCGATTCGAATTCGGTGTGGTCGAGCGAGAAGAGCGGAGCGATCGTGACGGCCCCGCCGGCATTGGAGGGCCGCCGGCGGTACTCGTCGCGGGCGGCCTGCTGGAGCTCGGGGAAGCCCTCGAAGCCGAGTGCCTGCGAGAAGCGCACCACCGTGCTGGACGAAGTTGAGGCGCGCCGGGCGAGCTCCTCGGCGGTCTGGAAGGCGGCCTCGTCGAGATGGTCGACGATGTACTGCGCGACGTCCTTCTGCGAGCGAGAGAACTCATCGAAGCGAGCTCGGATATAGGCTGACAGCGCCTGGTGGCCGTGGCCCGCAGGGGTGGGCGGCAGCGCCGTCCCGATGCCGTTGGCGGCTTTGGAGATGGGCGTGCCGCTCGCGCGGGGCGATGTCGCAACTGGCTTCATCGGCAGCGCACTGATTCGACGCGGCCCCGGCGCGTTCCTGCAACCGCTGTATTGAGCGGGCGAGCTGTCCGAGTACTAGCGGCGCATCTGGCGCTGCTGGTTGCGCTGGTGCTCGCCCCAAACTTGGGCGACGATATAGACGATCAGCACATTGACGATCACGCCGATGCCGAGGAACGTAGCCAGCAACGCGAGCGTCTGACCAAAGGCGTGATCGGCGAGGACCAGCATCGAGGCTGCAAGCGTATCGGACAGCTAACTTGCTGGACGTGGCCCGGTAGCTCAGTGGTAGAGCAGCGGACTCATAATCCGTCGCGCCCAGGTTCGAATCCTGGCCGGGCCATTCGTTTTGCCCGCAAATACGCCATATCCACTGCCGCGGCCAGCGTTACAGCTCTGAAAAATGTCGCCAATATGTCCCCGGATTGGCGTAGGATGCGCCAGCGATGGCTGCCCTTCGGGCCCCCACCGGCCACGTCTTCCGTGTCGAGCGAAAGCGCGGCTCTCAGTGGTATTGCAAGTTCCGCCTCCCTGACGGCCGCCAGGTGCAGCGGCGCATCGGTCCCGCCTGGACCGAGCGCGGGCGTCCGCCCGCCGGCTACTTCACGAAGAGGCTGGCCCAGGATTGGCTCCGACGCACGCTGGATGAGGCGAGCCGCGGGACGCTGCCGGGAATGGTCCGCAGCGGCGCTACCTTCGCCGACGGCGCCGCCGAGTACCTGCGCTACGTGGCCGAGGACCGCGGCCGAAAAGCCTCGACGGTCGGTGACTACCGCTCGATCATCCGGGTCCATCTGATGCCTGAGTTCGGCGAGACGCCGCTCGAGCACATCACCGTGTCCGGCGTCGAGGCCTTCCAGGCGCGGCTCGCGAAGCGGGTGCATCGCGGCAAGCCGATCACTGCGCGCACACGCAACAAGGTCCTAATCGTGCTGCACGGGATCTTCGCGCGCGCGAAGAAGGTGTGGGGCCTGCCGTTCAACCCCGCCGCCGAGGTGGAGCGCCACCCGGATCGGGCCAGCGGCGACATCGAGGTCTTCTCGCCCGAGGAGGTCCACGCGCTGTTGCGGGCCGGCTTTGATGAGCGCGACGCGGCGATCTACGCGACCGCCGCCTTCGCCGGCTTGCGCATGGGCGAGCTGCGCGGGCTGCGGTGGCGCGACGTCGACTTCCCGCGCTCGGCAATCCGCGTGCGGGCGAGCTATGCGGAGGGCGAGCTGAGCGTGCCGAAGTCCGGCAAGGTGCGCTCGGTGCCAATGGTCGATGAGGTCGCGCAGCGGCTCGCGCGGTTGGGCGAGCGAGAGTGGTTCGTGGGCGACGACGACCTCGTGTTCGGTGAGGTCGACGGGAACTGGCTGAACGACGACCGGCTGCGCCGGCGCTACGAGGCAGCGCTCAAGGCAGCTGGCTTGCGGCGCCTCCGCTTTCACGACCTCCGCCATGTTTTCGGCTCACTCGCGATCACGTGCGCCGACATCGTCGAGGTGCAGGCGTGGATGGGTCACGCCGACATCCAGACGACGATGCGATACCTGCACTATCGCGATCGCGGGCAGGCGGCCGAGCGGCTGGCGGACGCGTTCCGGGTCGAGCCGCCGGCGTCGGTGACGCCCCGGTCGCCGTAGATGCCGCGGCCCGAGGTCGGGAAGCCTCTTCCCCGCGTCGAGGATGCATACAGCGAAGAAGTGAAGTGGCGAACCTGGATCCTCGCCGAGCGGGGGCATGGCCAGGAATGGCAGCGCGTCTTCCACGTAAAGGCCGACGAGTGGAGAGATTGTTCCGCGCCCTCAAGGCGGCAGTCATTGACGCACCGATATCCACGATCCGGTCCCGAGGGACACAGGGGCTGGTCTGCGGCGTTGATGTGGTCGTCACGTTCAATGAGCGCACGGCGCGCGTTCGAATGTCTTGGCACTACGAGCACGACGACGCCGCGCCTCGCCTCGTGAGCGCCTGGCCAACTCCCTAACATCAGCTCCGTGGCCACGGTTCACGACATCACCACCTCTGACTGGGTCGAGCTGCTGGAGCCGGTCGACGAGATACCCGCAGGAGCACGCGGGGGCGTACTCGAACTGCGCGACCACGGTGTCGCGATGCTGGAGATCATGTCCGACCCGAGGCTCGACGCCGCCGAACGGATCATCTTCGTCCCGTTGTCCAAACTTCGCCGCGTCGAACCGGCACGCTCATCCGCGTCGCCGAACAGCTAGAGCTTCCTGCCGAACTAGCTCTTCGAGATCGTCGAGCTTCCCGAGCCGGTGGAGAACGCGCCGCCGCGTAGGCGAGCTCGACACGCTGCGGGTCGTGAAGCCGCCTGACGCTATCTCTGCACCTCGCCCCCCCCGGACTTCACTGCAACTCGGCGCCGGACGGCGGCGCTGTCACCGAGCCGCGGAGCGGCGAGGGGAAGGGCGCCGAAGGCGGCCCTTTGACAGCGCCGCCGTCCGGCGCCACCATCTGAGTGGTCCGGGGGAGCCTGGGCTCGGGAACGTTGTGGGCGATAAGCGGGGTCCGTCCAGCCAACGGGAAAAGGGGTCACCACCCGATTTGGACCGATGAGGGCCAAGACGCCCGAGATGTCCGCAAATGTCCGGAAATGTCCGCAGATGTCCGGCGGACATCTTGCGAAGGGGATAACTTACTTGACTCACCTGCGGTGATGTAGTAAACTCACCTGTATGAGCAAGGATCGCAAGCCCACCAGCCTTATCGAGGCAATCCGCTACTTCTCCGATCTCGACGTTTGCACCGAGTTCGTCGCGAATCTCCGCTGGCCGAACGGTCCTGTCTGCCCACGCTGCGGATCGACCGAGCACAGCTACCTGACGACTCGCCGCCTCTGGAAGTGCAAGAACCGCGAGTGCCGCAAGCAGTACTCGGTCAAGCTCGGGACGATCTTCGAGGACTCGCCGCTCGGTCTCGACAAGTGGCTCCCCGCCGTGTGGCTGATCGCCAACAGCAAGAACGGGATCAGCTCGCACAAACTCGCCCGGGCGCTTGACGTTACGCAGAAGTCGAGCTGGTTCATGCTCCACCGCATCCGGCTTGCCATGCAGACGGGCAGCTTCATGAAGCTCTCGGGCGAGGTCGAAGTCGATGAGAGCTATATCGGCGGGAAGGCTCGCAACATGCATGCGGCCGACCGTAGGCGCAAGGGCATCCCCGAGGGCGGCGGAGGTGGTCGCTCCACGCAGAATAAGACGGCGGTCCTCGGGATGCGAGAGCGCGGCGGGACCGTTCGCGCTGAGGTCGTCCCCAATGTCGGCGGTCCCGTCCTCCAGTCCCGCGTACGTCGATCCATCGAACCCGGCGCGACCGTCTACACCGACAAGTGACGCTCGTACATCGGCCTGGAGCGCGACTTTGAGCATGAAGTCATCGACCACGCCGAGCGGTACGTCGATGGGCGAGTCCACACGAACGGGATCGAGAACTTCTGGAGCCTGCTCAAACGCGGGCTGCACGGCACCTACGTCAGCGTTGAGCCATTCCACCTGTTCCGCTATCTGGACGAGCGCGTCTTCACCTACAACCTGCGTGACCGCAACGACGCGGGACGCTTCGAAGCCGTCCTCGCTGCCATCGCCGGACGCCGGCTCACCTGGGCCGAACTCGTCGGCGAGCGCTGAAGGCGAGTGCAGGGCGAGCATCGAACGCATTACCCCTTAAGAAGCAGAACCGCCAGCTTGCCGCTCTCTGCGTGAGCGAATAGCGTCCGCCTCATGGCGGATCGCGGCCTTGACTTCCTCGATCTTTTCTACCAGCGCCTCGATGTGCTGGCGCGCGAAGTCAGCAGCCTGGGGACCACAGAGGACACACGAGCCACGCTCGAAGCCCACCAGCGGACGCTCGTGGGACTGTTCGACTTGGTCGAAATCCTCGCGAAGGAAATCGTGCGGATTCGGGACCAACTAGACCACCCCGCCTGACCCAAGTGGGAAACCAACCGGAGCGTCGTACTTCCCGCGTGCGTGGGTAGTCCTAGGACACGCGGACTCCCCGGCACGCGGTCCGTCCGTGCCCCCGGACGGTCGCTTCTCCGGGCAGTCTCCGGCAAGACGCCTGAACTCCCGGCACACGCCGGGGGAGTCCGCGACTTTCGCCAAACCTTTCGCCAAACCCTCGTAATGCTTTTTTGCCACAGGTGCAGCATGTCGTGGCTGATCCTCGCCGAAGCACAGCCGCACCTGCGGAACGAACCGAACGAATAGCCGGAGTAGCACTCTCCTAGCCGCCCTGTTCCTTGCGCTTCTCGTCTAGTTCCTTCTTCGGCACCTGGACGAGATTTCTAGCCAGGTCGGTAAACCGTTCGTATTCATCCGCATCGGCTGCGTCTGGCACGGCGTCAGGGACGGGAGCGTTTTGGCTGTCTAGCTGCTTACGCGCCAACTCTGCGGCCTCCTTCAGCAATGGTGCGGCGATCCGCATGACCTGTTCAGCTGGGACTACAACCCCTATACCGACATTGATCGACGCTCCGGGAGCATCGCCCAGCGGTTCGTCCTCTTCTGCCTCTTCAAGTTCCCAGTGCCCGTGCATAAGGCCGAGGAACCAAATGGGACCAGGGAGCATTGCTTCTCCGGGGTCTACCTTCGCATCGTGACGTGGCGCCCAATGGCTCACCTGACCCTCTCGCCAGCGCGTATATCCCATGTAGACGAATACAGGCGCACCGCTCAAGCCCCCAAGCGATCGCGTCTCAATCAAGATCGCCCGCATGTCCCCATAGTGCTGTGAGTGAAAGGGGTCCTCTGGGAGTGCGCAGATGTTCCCAACGCGGACGATTGGCTCGTTACGGTCGCGGCCCAAATGGTTACGAAACAGCCCAATCATGAACACGTCCTCACCGAGTCCAAGGCCTTCGCGAGCCATCACTTCGTTTGTGGCGGCCAACTCAGGCAGGTTCCAGGACCGCCACTGGGCATTCATGCTGGCGGGGGGTGCCCATAGCAAAACAGCACAGTCGATGTTTATCCCCTCGGGGTGGAACCAGTTATCGACCGCTACCTCATGCCAAGCCGCCGAGCCATCCCGCGTGTTGATTCGTATGAGCACACGATCATCATCAGAATGAATGCGGACCTTGGCTAGAACATGATGCGCGGTTAGCAGGCAGAGGACCGCGTTCGGATGTCCGGATATCGGATAGCTCACAAAGCAGGCAGTCCCTGCCGCCCGCACGACCCCGTTGATCCTGCAATACAAAAAGACCACCGACTGCCGCAGGTCATCCGGGATCTGCATCAGGCGCCTACTTCCATCGGACAACCGCACCCACAAATCTGATCGGCCCAGTCGGCGATCTTGGACATCGCGACCCATCATAGCCGCGCCCCGGGTGAGTCAAGTAAGTCATTCCCCTTGCGAAATGTCCGCAAGTGGGGTATCCATTTAGACGGAGTGAGACGGGGTGGCGTGGCGCCATGGTCGCCCGGCGCGAGGGCGTTCGAGG
>JAVKSP010000102.1:0-11068 GCA_039583645.1 Solirubrobacteraceae bacterium | reverse complement strand
GGACAGGCCGGAATCTCCATCGCCCGGCCACGTTATCCCTGCAACCGGACGTATCCACTCAAATCGAGTAAGGACATCTGTTCGTGCGCTGGAGCAACCTGACCCTTGACAACGAGGAGCGCGCCCGACTCCCCGGCTACACGGATGACGCCGTGGTACGCCATTTCGAGGCGCCCGACTCGATCCTGACCCGTTTTTACGAGGTCCGCGCTAGGTCGATCTTGAACCGCGTACCCGAGCAGTCGAGGGTGCCGTTCAGGTGGACGATCAATCCGTATCGCGGCTGTACCCACTCCTGCGTTTACTGCCTATGGGGTGGGACACCAGTCCTGATGGGAAATGGAAAACATCGTCCGATTGAGGCGCTTGATGTGGGTGACGAGATCTACGGCACGGTCCGCATCGGCAAATACCGGAAATACGCCCGCACCACTGTCCTCGACAAATGGATCACGATCAAGCCTGCGTACCGAATCACTCTTGAAGACGGCACCGAGCTGATCACGAGCGCAGACCATCGGTTTCTCAGCAACCGCGGCTGGAAGCACCTGATGAACACGCCGGGTGGGGAGCGCGACCGCGCCCATCTCACGACCAACAACTACTTGGTTGGCACCGGAGGATTTGCCGTCCAGCCACGAGAGAACTGGGACTATCGCCGCGGCTACCTGTGCGGGATCGTCCGCGGCGACGGTCATATCGGCAGCTACTCCTACGAGCGGACCGGCCGGGCGCACGGAGACGTCCACAGCTTCCGCCTGGCTCTCACCGATCTTGAAGCGCTCCGACGCACTCGCGATTACCTGGCGATCGAAGGGGTTGAAACGAATCAACGCCTCTTCTCGCAGGCGATTGGCTCCCACCGACAGATGACTGCGATCGGCACAGCCTCACGTCCGTTGGTTGATCGCGTGAGAGAGATCGTTAGGTGGCCGACCGACGACAGCCTTGACTGGTGTCGCGGCTTTCTAAGCGGGATATTTGATGCTGAAGGGTGTCGCAGCGCGTTTGCGCTGCGGATCTCGAATACGCAACCGCAGATTCTGGCGGCGATTGAACTCTGCGCAAAGCGGCTTGGCTTCAGAGTCGTTCGGGAGGAAAAGAAGGACAACGATCTGTGCTGCATCCGCATCCTCGGGGGCCTCTCTGAACATCTCCGGTTCTTCCATCTGACCGATCCCGCAATCACGCGCAAGCGCTCGATCGAGGGGCAGATGGTGAAGACGTTCGCAAACCTCAGGGTGGTTGCGATCGAGCCGCTCGGGCGCGCGCTGCCGCTGTACGACATCACTACCGGCACCGGCGATTTCATCGCCAACGGTGTCGTCAGCCATAACTGCTTTGCTCGCCCCACACACCGCTACCTCGACTTCGACGCGGGCCGCGACTTCGAGCGGGAGATCGTGGTCAAGGTCAATGCGCCCGAACTGCTCCGGACCGAGCTCAGACGGCGCTCCTGGCAAAGAGAGCACGTCGCACTCGGCACCAACACCGACCCTTATCAATGGGTCGAGGGCCGGTACAAGCTGATGCGGGGAATCTGGGAGGCGATGCGGGATGCCGCCAATCCCTGTTCGATCCTCACAAAGTCGCCGCTCCTGCTGAGAGATCTCGACCTGATGCGCGAGATCAACGAGCGCACCGAGTTCAGCGCGGCGCTGTCGGTGCCCACGCTTGACGAGAAGGCGTGGCGGGCGACCGAGCCGCACACGCCAAATCCGAAGGCGCGGCTCGAGGCGGTGAAGGAGCTGACCAGCAACGGGATACGCACCGGCATCCTGGTCGCTCCGCTGATGCCCGGGATCAATGACGCGCCCGCGCAGGTCGAACCGATCCTCGAGCTCGCCGCCGAGGCCGGCGCCGCGTACGTGAGCGGGATCGCCCTTCATCTGCGGGGCGAGGTCAAGGACGTCTTCGTCGAATGGCTCACCGCGAACCGGCCGGACCTCATTCCGCTCTACCAGAAGCTGTACGCGCGCGGCGCCTACATGGCCCCCGCGGAACGAGAGCGGCTGGCGAGCCTGGTGCGTCAAACCAGAGATCCACCGGGCGACGACCGGCCCTTGCGTGGCCGCATGAGTGCGCCCAAACTGAAGGAGGGAGCAAGCGAGACGCCTCCGCCACAGCAATCTTTATTCTGAGCCGGGCGGAGGGTGGAACCGGCCGCACGTGCCGGCGTACTGATTTGTGATGCGAAATCCGTTCCGTAACAGCACAGAGGAGCGCGGCTACAGGTTCGATCCGAACCTGCGCTGGGACCGCATGTTCGAGACCCGCAACCAGATGTGGGAACAGGCGGGCCTGCCGATTCAGCAGACCAATCCGAGATCGGTCCGCCGGGCTCAGCGTCAGGCGGCGGTGGTGCTGCCGCTGCTGATCGGCGTGATCGTCGTCTGGTCCCAGCGCACCACCCTGTTCGGCAAGGGCTCCGAGACCTATGTCGAGATCGGCACCGTGATCGTGCTCGTCGTGCTGGGCTGGACCTTCGCACGCGACCTCGGACGCGCCGCGGCACCGACGTTCTTCAAACGCATGGATCCGGCCACCGCCGGGACCGTCGGGTTCCTGATCCGGCTGGGCACGATCGCACTGACCGTGGTGCTCGCGCTCCACGTGGTCGGCTTCAAGCCGGGAACGATCGCCGCCGGCGGTGCCTTCACGGCCGTCATCTTCGGTCTCGCCGCCCAGCAGACGCTCGGCAACGTGATCGCCGGCATGGTGCTGCTGAGCGCGCGGCCGTTCCGGGTCGGTGAGCGGATCAGGCTCCAGGCGGGCGCGGTCGGTGGCTCTGCCGAGGGGGTCGTCTCATCGCTTGGCCTGCTCTACACGACGCTCGCGCGGGGCGAGGACCGGATCATGATTCCGAACAACATCGTGCTCGCGGCCGCGGTGGTGCCGTTGATCGAGCCCGACTCGGTCGATGTGCGCGTCAGGCTGGCCACGGGCATCCGACCCAGCCGCGTGCAGGCGATCCTCGACGAGAGCATCAAGACGCCGACGCGCTCGGCTCCGCGTGTGCTGCTGGAGGAAGTTGACGGTGACACGCTGGTGGTGAGGGTTCAGGCGACCCCCGATCGCGCCGCCGACGGCGCCCGCCTGGCGGACGAGATCATCGGCGCGCTGTCCTCGGTCACGGGCGAGCACGCGGTTCTGAGCGATTAGCTCGGCGGTGCCGGCGCCTCGAAACGTGGCGCGGGCGGGCTAGCCCGCCGGGCAACCGAAACGCTACATCTGCTTGCGCGCCTTCACGGCGGTGCCGTAGGCGCAGATCTCGGTCCAGGTACTGCCGAGCTCCGAGGTGTCAAAGCGAAACGCGATCACGGCGTCCGCGCCTTTGGCGGCTGCCTCCTCGACCAGTCGCTCACGCGCGTGGTTGCGGCCGTCGGCGAGCATCTTGGTCATGCCCTTGAGCTCGCCGCCGACGATCGACTTGATACTCGCGCCAAGCTGGGAGCCGATGTTGCGCGAGCGGACCGTCAGCCCGAACACGTCGCCGAGCACTTCGGTCACCTGGTAGCCGGGAAGGTCGTTGCCTGTGGTGACGATCATGGCCGCATCCTAGAACGGCGCAGGTGCGCTCGGCCTAATCCTTTCCCCGGTGGCCCTCGGCCAGGTCGGCGGCGACATTGCCCCCGCCGAGCAGGCGCTGCGCGGTGGCCGCGATCTCCGGTGCCGCGCCCGCAAAGCGCGAGCCGAGGCGGAGCGCGACAGGCGCCACGTCGATCTCGGCCCGGTCGCGCTCGACCGCCGCAAGCACCGCGGCCGCGACCTGTCCCGGGGATTTGGTACCGACGCCCGGCGGTAGCTTCGCGCCGGCCTCGGCAAACATGCCCGCGTCGCGGATGAAGCCCGGCAGCACTACCGAGACACCGACCCCGTGGCTCCGGAGATCCTGCCGCGTCGAGAGCGCAAACCCGCGCAGGCCGAACTTGGTCGCCGCGTAGAGCGACGAGGCCGGGCTGGCGGCGCGACCGGACAGAGACGAGATGAAGACCATGTGGCCGTGCCGACGCTCGATCATGCCCGGCGCGAGCGCGCGCGCCAGGGCGACCGGGGCGCGCAGGTTCACTTCGAGGATGCGGTCGATGCGGTCCTGGGAGAGCGCGATGAGCTCCCCGCTGGCGGGTACGCCGGCGTTGGCGACAAACACGTCGACGGCCGAGTCCGTGACGTCCTCGATCAGCCGCTGCACGTCGTGCCGGTCGACCAGGTCACACCTCACGGCGCGCCCACCCATCTCCGCCGCAAGTGTCTCGAGCAGCTCGGTTCGCCGCGCGGTGAGGATCAGATTCGCGCCGCGCTGCGCAAACGCACGCGCAATCGCCTGTCCCAGCCCGCCCGTGGCGCCGGTGATCAGAACATTTCCGCTTACGAGGCTCACCGGCGGGCGAGTCTATAGGCCCGCGCCCGAGCTCCCGGAACGCCCAAGCGCTCCGCTAGAAGCGCACCGGCAGGTCGCGTCTGACCAAGTCGAGATCCGCACGGGTACGCGCACAGTTGGCGAGCGCGAGGCGCCGTTCAAATTCCTCGGTGGTCAGCCGCCCGCTGAGCAGGTGCTCACGCAACTCATCCACGGCATCATCGCGGTCGCCGTCTGAGAGCAGCTCGGTGGGGGAGTGGACCGGCTCGATCCGGGCGGAGACGATCGCGTTTGCCGAGGCGATCGCGGAGCCCTGGATCACTCCCATCAACTCGCGATGCCGCAGCGCCTCGACCCTGCGCTTGCGCGCGCCACGGCGCAGCAGCCGGTATGGGACGAGCAGCAGGCCCCACGTCAGGTACCAGATCGTGACGGCGACCCAGGCCGTCACGATCAGCAGCGCGGCGAGCGCCGTGAGCGCCATGAGCTGGCGTTCGTCCCGGGCGCGCCGGCGGATGCGCGCGATGCGCTGCGCCGAGCCGGCGTAGCTCATCGGCGCGCTGATGATCACGTCTTCGCTGGCCAGTCGGATGGCTGGCCGCGCCTGTGCGCTCATCGGCAACTCCTAAGTCAGCAAGCTTGCAGGATGGACGCTAGCGCGCGGGCGCAAGCCCCACCCCAGGGAGGCCACCCCAGACTTTTGGTGGGAAGACCCTGCTCAGCCCGGAAAAACCGCGACCGTCGCGGTGAAGCCGTGCAGAAAGCTGCGTCCGCCCACCGGCCCGATCTCGCCCGCGGCGAAGAATCCCGCCGCGGGGGCGCCTCGAAGCTCCTCGTCGACCGCCCGCGCGTCGTGGTCGCAGGGGCCGAACATCGCGCTGCCGCGGCCATTGCAGGAGAACACGAGCGCGCCCGCGGCGCCGCTGCCGGACAGCGCATCCATGCGCAGCCGCAGCGTCCGGCGCAGGTCTTCGTCAGCGGAGCGGGCGTCACGGGCGTGCAGGCGCATCACCTGCCCCTCGTGCACGAGCGTTCCCACCGCGAGCTGGCCGGGCTCGGGGTCTGCGCCGATCACGCCGCGTACGAGGAAATCGCCCTGCTCGTAGTCGGGCTTGCCGCCGTCGACGACCACACCGATCAAGAGGCCGCCCGCGACGAGCGCGCGCTCGCGTGGTGGCAGCCCCGAGATGATCCGCTCGACGGTCTGAAGCGCGGGCCGGCCGGCCAGTTCGTGGATCACGTTGCCTTCCGCCGCGGTGACCGTGATCTCGGGACCAACCGGGGCGGCGCCCTGCGAGACGCAAGGCAGCACCTCGATGCCCCGCAGGTAGACGCCCACCGCTCCCTGCTCGAGCACCTCGTCGGCGAGCATCAGCGCGGCGGTGTCGGTCGTTCCCCGGGCGCTCGCGATCCCGCCCAGCACCGGCACCCCGGGCGCCTGCTCGGCGACCGCCTCGAGCACCGCGTCGGTGGGAAACGTGTACGGGTCGGCCAGCAGCAGGGCAGCGCGGGTTCCTTCCAGCGGCGGTAGACCCTCGACGCGGGCCACGCCGTCCTCGGCGGTGAGCGAGGCATGGAAGGGGACGATTTCGGCCTCGTCCCCGAATGAGCCCGCCCATACGACGACGGCCGTGGCGTCCTCGAGCTCGCGGCCCGAGCCGAGCACACCGCCGGCGCCGCATCCGGCCAGCACATCGGGATCGAGCACTTCTCTGACCCCCTCGATCGTGGCCTCGGGGGCGGCCACGTGCCCGCCCGAGGCGAATACGAACGCGAGCTCGGCGGGCTCGCTCCCCAGGCGCCGCGCGGCGGATTCCGCCGCCTCACGCGCCGCCTCGACCGGCTCGGTAAGTGTGGACAGCCCGCTCGCGATGCGCACGGCCATGGCTCCACGATACTCCGCAGGGTGCGATCTCAAACCGGGCCGAACCGGACCGAGGTGATCGCCCTGTTCGGGCCCACGGGCGTCGGCAAGACGGCCGTGGCGATCGCGCTCGCCCAGGGGCTCGAGCAGCTCGGCGAGCGCCCAGTGGCGGTCTCCGCAGACGCGCTCCAGGTCTATGAGCGGCTCGAGATCCTCACCGGCGCGGCCACGCGCGCCGAGCGCGCCTCGCTGGAGCACCGGTTGATCTCGTTTCTGCCCGTCCAGGCCACCTTCAGCGCGGGCCAGTACGCCGAGCTCGCCCACGCCGAGATCGACGCCATACTGGCCGCGGGACAGCGCCCCATCGTGGTCGGCGGGACCGGCCTTTATCTACGGGCGGCGCTGACCGAGCTGAGCCTCAAGCCGGCGCCGCCGGAGGGCCTCCGCGAGCGCTGGCTGGCAGAGCTCGAACGCCGAGGTCCGGCCGCGCTGCACGGGCTGCTGGCGCAGCGCGCGCCGTGGGCGGCGGCGGAGATCGATCCAGGCGATCGCCAGCGCATCGTGCGCGTGCTTGAGCTGCTCGACGCAGGAGAGCTCGAGCCCCCGGGGCGGGAGTCCGAGCTCTGGAGCGAGGATGTTCGCCGTTCGACGCTGCTGGTCGGCCTCACGCTGGCGCGCGAGCAGCTGTACGCGAGAATCGATGCTCGCGTCGACGAGATGATCGCCGCGGGGGCGCGTGAGCAGGTGCTCGATGCTCACGTCGCCGGCGCCTCGGTGACCGCCCGCAAGGCGCTCGGGTTCGAGGAGCTGCTGACCGGCGACGTCGCGGGGATGAAGCGCCGCACGCGCAATTACGCGCGCCGGCAACTCACATGGATGCGCAAGCTTGCCGGCGTGACCGTGGTCGACCTGACCGGGCGCCGGGCGCAAGACGTGGGCGCCGAGATCGCGGAGCTGTGGCGGACCGGACAAAAGGCGGCCCTGGCTACGCATACACTGCCGCCACGGTGAAATTCGAGAAGTGGCAGGCGCTCGCAAACGACTATCTGATCATCGAGGCCGATGAGCTGCCTTTTGCGCTCACCGAGAATCGAGTGCGCGCGCTATGCGCGGCTCACACGGGGCTGGACGCCGACGGCATCGCGCTGCTCTCACCAGCCGAGGACCCAGGGATCAGCGCTCGACTGCGCATCTTCAACCCCGATGGATCGGAGGCGGAGGTATCGGGCAACGGAGCACGCGAGGCGGCGCTGTACCTGCACCGGCACGGCTGGGCGCAGGGAGAGGACTTCTCGATCCAGACCGCGGCCGGGATCCTGCACGTGACCGTCACCTCCCCGACCAGCTGCGCGCTCGCCCTCGGTCAAGCCCGGACCAGCAGCGCGGACTTCCCCTCGGGGACCAACGGCGGGCGGGGGAAGCTCACCGCCGGGGGCAGGAGCTGGGACTTCCAGCACGTGCAGGTTGGCAACCCGCAGGTCGCGATCCGCGTCCGCGACGAGCACGAGCTCAGAGGGATCGACCTGCCCGCGGTAGGCCCTCAGATCGAGCGGCACGAGCTTTTCCCCAACCGCACCAACGTTTCCTGGTTCGCGCCCCTGACGGGCGACCGCATCCGCGCGCGCATCTTCGAGCGCGGCGTGGGGGAGACCGCGGCGAGCGGCACGGGCGCCACCGGGGCGGCGGTCGCCCACGTGCTCGAGGGCGGAACCTCGCCGGTGACGGTGCTGCTCGACGGCGGCCAGCTGCGGGTCGAGGTGGCGGAGAACCTCGAGATCAGGCTGTCGGGCTGGGCCGTGCCGGTGTTCCGGGGAGAACTCGCGCCCGAGTTCGAAGAGGAACTGCATGGGCTCGCCTGAACAGACGCACGCCCACAGGGTGCCCCCGAGCCGGCGGCTGGAGCGGCTTCCGCCGTACCTGTTCGCGGAGCTCGAGCGCAAGATTCAGGCCAAGCGAGCGGCCGGCATCGATGTGATCAGCCTCGGCATCGGCGACCCCGACATGCCGACCTACCGCCCGGTCGTGGAGGCCGCACAGCGGGCCGTCGCTGACCCGGGCACCCATCGCTACCCCACCAACCGCGGCCGCCCCGAGTTCCGCGAGGCCGTGGCCGCCTTCTACGCGCGCCGCTTCGGCGTCACCCTGGATCCCGACACCGAGGTGATGCCCGCGATCGGCGCCAAGGAATGCATCTTCAACCTCAACATCGCCTTCCTCGACCCCGAGGATGTCGCGCTGGCGTCCGACCCGGGCTACCCGGTCTACACCGGCGGCCCCCTGCTTGCCGGAGCCCGGGCCGAGCTGCTGGCGCTGATACCCGAGCTTGGCTTTGCCCCGGACTTCGACGCGATCCCGGCGGCGGCACTCGAACGGGCGCGGCTGATGTTTATCAACTACCCCAACAATCCCACCGGCGCGATCGTCTCCGAGGGCGTGTTCGAGCGCGCGATCGAGCTCGCTGGCCACAACGACATCCTCGTCGTGCACGACAACGCCTACAGCGAGATCACCTACGACGGTTACGTGGCGCCTTCGTTTTTGGCCACGCCCGGCGCCAAGGAGGTGGGAGTGGAGGTCTTCTCGCTCTCCAAGGGCTACAACATGACCGGCTGGCGCTGCGCCGCGATCGTCGGCAACGCCGAGGCGATCGAGAGCTACTGGCGGCTGAAGTCAAACATCGACTCGGGACCGTTCGACGCCGTGCAGCTGGCCGGCGCGGCGGCGCTGGCGCCCGGCACGGACGCCGAAGTGCACGAGATGAGGTCGATCTACCGGCGCCGGCGCGATCTGATTTGCGACGCGCTGGCGCAGGCCGGCGTCGATGTGACGCCCCCCAAAGGCACGATCTACGTGTGGGCTCCGGTCCCCGACGGCTTCCCATCCTCGAGGGAGTACTGCGAGCACGTGCTCGAGCGGGTCGGGGTCGTGCTCTCTCCCGGGGCCGCGTACGGACCCAGCGGCGAGGGCTTCTTCCGCATCTCGCTGACGACGCCGGACGACCAGCTGATGGAGGCGGTGACGCGGCTGCGGTCGCTGTAACCGCCACTATCCTCAACTGCAGTGCAGCGCAGCCGTCATGGCCGCATGAACCAGTCAAACCTCGCCGGCGACGGCCGACCCCGTGGACGCGCCCGCCAGCGCGCCTATCTGATCGCGGTCGACTCAGGCGACGGCGACGGCGAGCTCACCGAGCTGCGCGAGCTGCTCAAGACCGCGGGCGTCGCCGCCGTGGGCGAGCTCGCGCAGCGGCGCAACCATCCCCATCCAGATACCTATATCGGCGCGGGCAAGGTCGACGAACTGCGGGAGCTCGCGCGGGAGGCGGACGCCAACCTGATCGCCGCAGACGACGAGCTCTCGCCGCGGCAGGAGCGCAACCTCGAGTCGGCCCTGGGCATGCCGGTGATCGACCGCACCGCGATCATCCTCGACATCTTCGCCGCCCACGCTCACAGCGCCGAGGGCAAGCTCCAGGTCGAGCTCGCTCAGCTGGAGTACAACCTCGCGCGCATGCGCGGTCTGTGGTCGCACCTGGAGCGGCTGGGCGGCGGCATCGGCACCCGCGGACCGGGCGAGACCCAGATCGAGACCGACCGCCGGCTGGCCCGCGACCGCATCGCGGCGCTGCGCCGCAGGCTCGGGCGCGTGCGCTCGAGCCGTTCGGTGATGCGCTCAGAGCGGGAGCGCTCGCAGCTTCCCGCCGTCGCGCTGGCCGGCTACACCAACGCCGGCAAGTCGACCTTGCTCAATGCGCTCACAGGCGCTGCGGTCGGGGTCGGAGACCGCCTCTTTCACACGCTTGATCCGACGACGCGCGTACTACGCAACGCTGGGCGCGACTACCTTCTGACCGACACGGTCGGGTTCATCCGCAAACTGCCCCACCAGCTGGTCGATGCGTTCGGAGCGACCCTCGAGGAGACCCTGCGAGCGCAGCTGATCCTGCACGTCGTCGACGCTTCCGCGCCCGAGGATGAGCTTGCCGCGATGACGCGGGCGGTCGACGAGGTGCTCGAGGAGATCGGGGCCGAGCAGCCCCGCCTGCTGGTGCTGGCCAAGGCCGACCTGGTCGACTCCGATCACCGCACGGAGCTCGCCCTGCGCCATCCTGGCGCCTTGCTGGTCTCGGCCGTGACCGGGGAGGGACTGGAGGAGCTGGTGGCCCGCCTCGAGACCGAGTTCGCGCGCACGCTCGAGCGCGTCGAGCTGCTGGTGCCCTACGAGGAGGGCGGACGCCTGGCGGAGTTGCATGAGCTGGCGGGAGACCTGGATCGGGAGGACACCGCCCAGGGAGTCCGGGTCAGCGCCCGCGTGCCCGCCCAGGTTGCCACCCGCTTCGCCCGCTTCGCGCTCACCAGCGACGGCGCGTGAGACTGCCGGTACGCCGCCTCGACGGGCGAGGTACGCTGCCCACGCGCGCCCATGATGGCGACGCCGGCCTGGATCTCTGCGCGCTCGAGAGCACTGAGCTGGTGCCGGGAGGCCGGGCGCAGGTCCGCACCGGAATCGCGGTCGAGATTCCCCCCGGGCACGCGGGGCTGGTGCTGCCTCGCTCCGGCCTGGCGGCGCGGCACGGGATCGCGCTTGTCAACTCACCGGGGCTGATCGACTCCGGGTATCGCGGCGAGCTTCGGGTGCTGCTGCTCAACACCGACCGCGAGCACGCCTGCCGGGTGCAAGCCGGCGACCGCATCGCCCAGCTTGTGGTCATTGCCGTGGCCCTGCCGGAGGTGCTCGAGGTGCAGGAGCTGCCGGAGTCGCCTCGGGGAGCAGGGGGCTTCGGCTCAAGCGGATAACTATGTCCCGGGCCGATCATGATCGGCCCGGCCGGTCCGCACATGTGC
>JAVKSP010000101.1:0-11157 GCA_039583645.1 Solirubrobacteraceae bacterium | reverse complement strand
GCCCGCCGGCCCCGCGACCGCCACCCGCCGGCCCGCCGCGACCACCGCCGCCACGGCCACGTCCGTCGCGACCGCCACGGCCACCGCGCTCCGCCGCCTGGGGGGCGGGCTCGTCCATGACCGTCAGGTCGGCGCCGGTGTAGCCCTCGGGCATGATCTCGCCCTTGTTGATCCAGCACTTGACGCCAATGCGTCCGAAAGTTGTGCGGGCCTCATGGAAGCCGTAGTCGATGTCGGCGCGCAGCGTGTGCAGCGGCACGCGGCCGTCGGAGTAACCCTCGGTGCGCGCCATCTCGGCGCCACCCAGACGACCTGAGACCTGGACCTTTACGCCCTTGGCCCCCGAGCGCATGGCGCTGGTCAGCGCGCGCTTCATAGCACGACGGAAGGCGACCCGGTTCTGCAGCTGCTCGGCGATCGACTGGGCGACCAGGCGGGCGTCGAGCTCCGGGCGCTTTATCTCAAGGATGTTGACCTTGACCTGCTTGCCCGTGATGCGGTGCAGGTTGCGGCGCAGCTGATCGACCTCCGAACCCGACTTGCCGATCACGATCCCCGGACGGGCGGTATGGATGTTGACCTCGACCTCGGTGGCGTTCTTGCGAATCGTGATGTCGGAGAGACCGGCGTGAGCGAGCCGGCGGAGTATGTGGTTGCGGATCTGAGCGTCCTCGTCGAGGTAGTCGGCGAAGTGACGCTCGTTGAACCAGTTGGCCTTCCAATCGTGGATGTAGCCAACTCGAAGTGACTCTGGATGAACCTTTTGACCCATGTTTGATTACGGCTTTGGCTTGAGCAAGATCGTTAGATGGCTGGTGCGCTTGCGGATCCGCGTCGCCCGCCCGAGCGCGCGCGGCCGGTAGCGCTTGATGGTGGGACCCTCATCGGCGTGGACCGCCTTGATGAACAGGTCCTCCGCGATGAGCTCGTGGTTGTGCTCCGCATTTGCCACGGCCGACTCGAGCACTTTGCTCCAATCACGTGCGACCGCCCGCGGGGCGTGAGTGAGGATAGCTCGCGCCTCCTCAACGGTCTTGCCGCGGATGTGATCGCACACCAACCTGGCCTTGCGCGCCGAGGTGCGGACGTACTTGGCCTGGGCGCGGACGACAACATCGCGTCGCGGTTCCTGGTGCCGTCTGCGCCGGGGGGCGGGCGTGGGTTCGGCCGCTTCGGCCTGACGGCGGCGCCGCCGAGCGGGAGGCTTCGCCTCCGCGGCCGGCGCCTCCGGTTCTTCTTCAGCCTGGGGGGCGACGTCGGCGGAGGAGCCCGCCACAGGAGCTTCAGGCTCGGTCGGCGAAGGTGCCGGCTCAGCCTCCGCAGGCGAGGAGGACGCCTCCTCGCCCGAAGCCGCTCGCGGCCCCTCTGCCTCAGCCTGCCCTTCCGCCTCTGTAACCGCGGCTTCGGGGGAGGGGGCGTCCTCCGAAGACGTAGCGGTCTCCGAAGCAGAAGCCGCCTTCGAAGCTGCCGCCTTCGGACGCCGCCGCCGCTTCGGCTTGGGCTCCTCCTCCGTCGGCTCGATCTCGGGCGTCTCTTCGCTCATCGCCGCTTCCCGGTCCCCGCGTGGCCGCGGTAAAGCCGTGTCGGCGCGAACTCACCGAGCTTGTGGCCGACCATCGACTCGGAGATGAACACCGGCACGTGCCGGCGGCCGTCGTGCACGGCGATTGTGTGACCGACCATCTCGGGGAAGATCGTGGACGCCCGCGACCAGGTCTTGAGCATCCGCTTCTCGCCGGAGCGATTCATGGCCTCGACCCGCGACAGCAGGCGCTCTTCGACGAACGGGCCCTTCTTACTCGATCTGCTCACCGCTTCTTACCTCTCCTTCGCCCGCGCACGATGTAACGATCAGACGCCTTGCGCTTCTTCCGTGTCCGGTAGCCGAGCGTCGGCACCCCCCAGGGGGTCACCGGATGGCGACCGGGAGTGGTCGAGCCCTCGCCGCCGCCGTGGGGGTGATCGACCGGGTTCATCGCTGTCCCGCGCGTCTGCGGGCGCACGCCCATGTGGCGCTTGCGGCCGGCTTTGCCCACATCCACGTTCTGGTGGTCGGCATTTCCGATCGTGCCGACCGTCGCCCGGCACTCGCCGCGCACCATCCGCATCTCGCCCGAGGGCAGACGCAGCGTGACGTAGTCACCCTCCTTCGCCAGCAGCTGTACGCCGGCGCCGGCGGCGCGGGCCATCTGGCCGCCTCGCCCGGGGACGAGCTCGACGTTGTGGACCACCGTCCCGGCCGGCATGTTCTGAAGTGGAAGTGAGTTGCCCACGCGGATGTCGGCACCCGGCCCCGATTCCACCGTCGCCCCCACCCGCAGCCGCTGGGGAGCGAGGATGTAGCGCTTCTCGCCGTCGGCGTAGTGCAGCAGGGCGATGTAGGCGGAGCGGTTGGGGTCGTACTCGATGTGAGCCACCCGCGCCGGGATGCCGTCCTTGCGGCGCTTGAAGTCGATCTGGCGGTAGAGGCGCTTGGCGCCGCCGCCGCGATGGCGCGAGGTCTTGCGGCCGTGCACGTTGCGCCCGCCTGACTTCTTGAGCCCGCTCGTGAGCGCCTTCTCAGGCTCATCGCGCGTCAGCTCGCCGTAATCGGGATAGCTGACGAAGCGGCGCCCGGGGGAAGTTGGCTTGGGTTTACGCAGCGGCATGGCTCAACTCCTCCAACCTTGTCACGCAGCTCATTCGCCGCCCTCCAGTCCCGGCCCGAAGATCGGGATGGTCTGACCAGGCGCGAGCTGCACGACTGCCTTCTTCCAGCGCCGCGTCTCGCCCGAGGTGTAGCCACGGCGCTTTGGCTTGGGCTTGACCGAGGCCGTGCGAACCTCGGCCACCTTGACGTCGAACAGCTGCTCGATCGCCTGCCGGATCTCGGTCTTGTGGGCCTTCTCGTGCACGCGGAAGGTGTACTTGCCGGCCTCGGCCAGCACGTAGGTCTTCTCCGAGACCACTGGGCGGATCACGACCTTGCCGGGCTCCATCAGGCCGCACCCCCATCCGATGCAGATTGCCCGTCGCGCGCCCCTGCCGACGCGCGCGCCACCAGCGCCGGCAGCGCCGCCTGCGAGACGAGCAGCGAACCCGCCCACATCAGATCGGCCACGCCCGCGTCCGAGACCGGCATCGCCTCGACGCCTCGCATGTTGCGAAACGACTTGCCGGCCGCTTCTTCTTCCTCGCTCAGGAGCACCAGAACCGGCGCGACCGCTCCCCAGTCGCTCAGCAGCGAAGCCGCGCGCTTGGTTGAGGGCTCGTCAAATCCGGAGGCGTCGAACACGGCCACCGACTCGCGCTCGGCATGCACCGACAGCGCGCTGCGCAGAGCCCCCCGGCGGGCCTTGCGGTTGACCTTGACCGTGTAGCGGCGTGGCGTTGGCCCGAAGGTGGTGCCGCCTCCCGCCCACAGCGGTGAGCGACTCGAGCCCGCGCGGGCACGGCCGGTGCCCTTCTGCCGCCAGGGCTTCGAGCCACCGCCCGAGACATCGCCCCGGGTCCGGGTCGAGGCGGTGCCGCGCCGGCGCGCGTTCTGCTCGGCGCGGACGGCCTCGTGCACGAGTGCCATGTTGAACGGCGCTTCGAAAGCCGTCGGGTCGAGCTTGACGGTGCCGCCGCCGAGCACGGACACGGACCTAGGCATCGGACATCACCTCCACCGTTCCGCCGCGGGGGCCGGGAACGGCGCCGCGCAAAAGCAGCAGATTCTTGTCCGGAATCACCTCGACGACAGTCAGGCCGCGCTGCGTTATGCGCCCGCCGCCCATGCGACCGGGACCGCGCACCCCCTTGAACACGCGCGAGGGCGTCGCGGAAGCGCCGATCGAGCCGGGCGCACGGACGTTGTGCGAGCCGTGGGACTTCGGGCCGCTCTTGAAGTTGTGGCGCTTGATCGTGCCCTGGAAGCCCTTCCCCTTCGAGCTTCCCGAAACCTTCACGCGGTCGCCGGCGGCGAACGCGTCAGCGGTCACCGTCTGGCCCACCCGCAGCTCGCCCGCCTCGTCGCGGAACTCGGCCAGAAATCGGTGCGGCGAGGCGTTGGCCTTGCGCAGGTGTCCCAGCTCGGCCTTGGTCAGCGCCTTTTCCCGGCAGCGGCCGAAGGCAAGCTGGACGGCCTCGTAGCCGTCGCGATCGAACGTGCGGATCGCCGTGACCGGACAGGGGCCGGCCTCGAGCACGGTGACGCGCTCGACACGGCCGCCCTCGCCGAAGCGCTGGGTCATGCCGAGCTTCTTGGCGAGGATCGCTGCCATCGCTACGACGCGAGTCGGATCTCGATGTCCACGCCGGCGGGGAGATGGTCGAGCCGCTGCAGCGAGTCGACGGTCTTGGGCGTCGGCTGGTGGATATCGATCAGCCGCTTATGCGTGCGAATCTCGAAGTGCTCGCGCGAGTCCTTGTCCTTAAACGGCGAGCGGATGACGCAGTAGACGTTCTTCTCCGTGGGCAGGGGCACGGGCCCCGAGACGGTCGCGCCGGTGCGCGTGGCCGTCTCGACGATCTCGCGAGCAGCGGTCTCGATCGCCGAGTGGTCGTAGGACTTCAGGCGGATCCGGATCTTGTTTTGTGCGAGTGTCGCCATTCCTCAAAGAGGGCGAGTCCCCGGCCTGCGGGGCCCGCCCCGTTGTCGTATCTATCTGCTTGAAAAGTCGGCGGCCGAGCGATATGCCCGGCCGCCGCCAACAACTACTTGACTACCTCGCTCACAACGCCCGAACCCACCGTGCGGCCGCCCTCGCGGATCGCGAACCGCAGGCCCTGGTCCATGGCGATCGGCTGAATCAGCTCGATCTCCATCTGGACGTTGTCGCCCGGCATCACCATCTCGGTCCCCTCAGGAAGCCTGGCGACGCCCGTGACGTCCGTGGTGCGGAAGTAGAACTGAGGCCGGTAGCCGGTGAAGAACGGCGTATGCCGACCGCCCTCCTCCTTTTTCAGGACGTAGACCTCGGCCTTGAACTGCGTGTGCGGCGTGATCGAGCCGGGCTTGCAGAGCACCTGGCCGCGCTCGATCTCCTCGCGCTTGGTGCCGCGCAACAGACAGCCGACGTTGTCGCCCGCGCGCCCCTCGTCGAGGATCTTCTTGAACATCTCGACGCCGGTGACCACGGTCTTGTCGGTCGGGCGGATGCCGACGACTTCGACCTGCTCACCGGTCTTGATGATCCCCTGCTCGATCCGCCCCGTCGCGACGGTGCCGCGACCGGTGATCGAGAACACGTCCTCGACCGGCATCAGGAAAGGCTTGTCGAGATCGCGTACCGGCTCGGGGATGTAGGTGTCGAGCGTCTCGGCCAGCTCCAGGATCTTCTGCTCCTGCTCCGCGTCGCCCTCGAGCGCCTTCAGCGCCGACCCGATCACGAACGGGATGTCGTCACCCGGGAACTCGTACTCCGAGAGCAGGTCGCGAATCTCAACCTCGACCAGCTCGAGCAGCTCGGGGTCATCGACCATATCGGCCTTGTTGAGAAACACCACGATGTAGGGCACGCCCACCTGACGCGCGAGCAGGATGTGCTCCCGCGTCTGCGGCATCGCGCCGTCGGCCGCGGAGACGACCAGGATCGCGCCATCCATCTGGGCGGCGCCGGTGATCATGTTCTTGACGTAGTCCGCATGCCCCGGGCAGTCAACGTGGGCGTAGTGACGGTTGGGGGTCTCGTACTCGACGTGCGAGGTCGCGATCGTGATCCCGCGGGCCTTCTCCTCAGGAGCGTTGTCGATCGACTCGAACGAACGCACCTCGGTGCCGCCGTACTTCTCGTTGAGCACCTTCGTGATCGCCGCGGTCAGCGTCGTCTTGCCATGGTCGATATGACCGATGGTCCCGACGTTGACGTGGGGCTTATCGCGTTCGAATTTGGCCTTAGCCACTTGCTGTCGCTCCTTCTGGTTTCAGGGTTTGTCCGTCTCGCATGAGGCGAACCTCAAAAAAATACCTACTTCGGCAGGCCGCCGCCGCTCGGGGGTGCGCGGGTTTCGGCAGGCCGCCGCCGCTCGGGTGGCGTTCGGACCGGCAGCCGCCGCCCCGACGCGTTGGTCTAGGCAGGCTGTAGCTCACCGACCACCTTCTCGGCCACGTTGGAGGGGACCTCCTCGTAGCGCTCGAACTGCATGGTGTATGTCGCCCGGCCCTGGGTCATCGAGCGCACATCGGTCGCGTAGCCGAACATCTCGGCGAGCGGCACGTGGGCGGAGACGACCTGGGCGTTGCCGCGCTGCTCCATGCCCGAGACATGGCCCCGACGGCGGTTGAGATCGCCGATCACGTCGCCCATGAACTCCTCGGGCGTGACCACCTCGACCGCGAAGATCGGCTCGAGCAGCACGGGGTGAGCGCGCTGGGCGGCCGCCTTGAGCGCCAGCGAGCCGGCGACCTTGAAGGCGATCTCGGAGGAGTCGGTCTCGTGGTACTTGCCGTCGGTCAGGGTTACGCGCAGGTCGACCATCGGATAGCCGGCCCGGGGGCCGTTCTCCATCGCCTCCTCGACGCCCTTCTCGACGGCGGGGATGAACTCGGTCGGGATCGACCCCCCCTTGACCTTGTTGACGAAGTCAAAGCCCTCTCCGGGCGCAGGCTCGAGGTTGATGTAGACGATTCCGTACTGACCGGCGCCACCGGTCTGGCGGACGAAGCGACCCTCGATGTGGTCGGCCGTGCCGCGCACGGTCTCGCGGTAGGAGACCTGCGGACGCCCGACGCTGGCCTGGACCTTGAACTCGCGCAGCATGCGATCGACCAGCACCTCGAGGTGCAGCTCGCCCATGCCCGAGATCTCGGTCTGACCGGTCTCATCGTTGGTCCGCACCTGGAAGGTGGGATCCTCCTCGGCCAAGCGCGCGAGCGCGGTCGACATCTTCTCCTGGTCGGCCTTGGTCTTCGGCTCGATCGCGACCTTGATCACCGGCTCGGGGAACTCGATCGTCTCGAGCTTGATCGGACGGTCCGGCGCGGCGAGCGTGTCACCGGTCGCGACCAGCTTGATCCCGACCGCGGCGGCGATGTCGCCGGCATGGACTTCCTTGACCTCTTCGCGGTCGTTGGCGTGCATCATCAGGATCCGCCCGATGCGCTCTGTCCGCCCGGTGCTGACGTTCAGCACGCGCGTCCCCGCCTCGAGCCGGCCCGAGTACACCCGGAAGTAGGTCAGCTTGCCGACGTAGGGGTCGGCCATGATCTTGAACGCGAGCGCCGCGAACGGCTCGTCGTCGGCCGGGCGCCGCTGTGCCGGGCGCTCGCCACCGTTGTCCGAGCTCTTGGCGGGCTCCAGTCCTTCCACGGGCGGTACGTCCAGCGGGCTCGGGAGATAGTCGATGACCGCGTCAAGCAGCGGCTGCACGCCCTTGTTCTTGAAGCTCGAGCCGCACAGCACCGGCGTCATCTGGATCCCCAGCGTGGCCTTGCGGATCGCGGCCTTGAGCTTCTGCACCGGGATCTCGCGCTCCTCGAGGATCATCTCGACCAGCTCGTCGTCGTGGTGGGAGACCTCCTCGAGCAGGTGCTCGCGCGCCGCCGCCGCAGCCTCAGCGAACTCGTCCGGGATCTCGGCGACCTCCTGCTCTTTGCCGAGCTCGTCCTTGTAGAGGATCGCCTTCATCTGCACGAGGTCGAGCACGCCGGAGAATGAGGACTCGACGCCGATCGGCAGCTGGATCGGCACGGGATGCGCGCCCAAGCGGTCCACCATCGTCTGCACGCCGTGGTCGAAGTCGGCGCCGATGCGGTCCATCTTGTTGATGTAGGCGATCCGCGGCACGCGGTACTTGTCGGCCTGCCGCCACACCGTCTCGGACTGGGGCTCGACCCCGGCGACCGAGTCAAACAGCGCGATCGCGCCGTCGAGCACGCGCAGCGAGCGCTCCACCTCCACGGTGAAGTCGACGTGACCGGGGGTGTCGATGATGTTGATGCGGTGGCCCTGCCACTCGGCGGTGGTCGCGGCGGAAGTGATCGTGATGCCCCGCTCCTGCTCCTGGGCCATCCAGTCCATCACCGCGGCGCCCTCGTGAACCTCCCCCATCTTGTAGGTCCGCCCTGTGTAATAGAGGATGCGCTCAGTCGTCGTCGTCTTACCGGCGTCGATGTGCGCCATGATCCCGATGTTGCGAATTTTTTCGAGCTGAAACTTGCGAGGCATCTGTGTGCTGGAGATTGGTCGCGGACCCGCCGTTCCCGGCCGCCCGCCGTGGCCGGCTGCGGACATGAAAAAGGGCCCAGGGGGCCCGTTCACGACGCGGATGTCGGCTCCGGGCGGCTGTCTAGGTCGGCGTTTCCATTGCGTGGATACTGCAAGCCCGAGGACGAGCACACGTGAGCGCCACACCTCCTAAGGCGAGGATCAAATATAGCAGGGGCCATCAGGCCTCCGAAGGGGAGCAGCAGCCCGCAAAATCCCCGTCACCCGGGCCGGCTGCCCCCGCCTGGGCGGCCGCCCTCCGCGCTGGGATCCTCGCCGGCGGCCTGCTCGCCGCGGCGCTCCTGATCGCGTCGGAGTTCACCACGCTGTACACGGTCCACCTCGCCTCCAACGGGGCGCAGGTGAACTCGGTATCGACGAGCTCGCATGACTCGTACGCGCTCATCCCGATCGCCATCGTCGTCGCGATCCTGACGCTCGGCGCGGGGCTGCTGGGCAGCCGGCTGTCGCTGCTGGCGGTCGGCGCGCTCGGCGTGGTGACGCTCCTGATCGCGCTGGTCGGCGATCTTCCCGATGCGCAGGCGACCGGCGTCGTGACAGCCGGTGGCCGCTACCAGAGCGCCAAGGCCTCGCCCGCGACCGGGCTCTACATCGAGACGCTCGGCGCGGTGCTGCTCGTGATCGTCTCGGGCTGCGGCCTGTTGATCGCCGGCCCGGCTCGCCCGAGGAGCCCGTCAGAATCCTGACAGCGGCTTCGCGGCGGCCCACAGAGAGGTCTGCGGCGGCTACATTTTGGAGGACGAGGGTAGGGCCCGCCGCAGCCCCCGGTCCCGTGCGGTGGGCCGCCCTCGTGCCTTTTAAGCAGAGGGCGCCCCGCGGGGCGCCCTCTGCTAGTTCCGGGCTGCTAACGGCTTAGAAGTTGACTTTCAGCTTCTTGCCGTCGGTCAGCTTGCCCGTCAGCGTGCCGTGATAGCCCTTGGTGATGCAGAAGTAGTCCCGCACATGAGGGAAGACGGTGTAGGAGAAGGGAGTGAAGTTGCCGGTCCCCGTGAAGTTGATGAGCTCGGCCTTGTTCTCCTTGTTGGACACCGTGAACGACGCCTGAGATATCGTGCAGGGCGGCATCGTGCGCGGCCACCGGGCCTTGGCATGCAGTCTCTTTGGCTTGAAATGCGCCGGATGACCCTTGATGTTGGTGTTGGGCAGGCTGCTCGCCGCGCCAGCGGTGATTCCCGCGCGGTAGGCGCTGTGAGCGGCTGCGCTAGCGCCGCCCACCGCCAGCGATGCCGAAACAACAGCGAATGCGGCCATCGAAGGCCCCGCGGCCGCAAACTTGTGGATCCTCTTCACCGAAAACCCCCCTTGATCCCCCCGGTATCGCCGAGGCGTGTACATGTAGGCGGTCAACCCTATACCTGCGCGCGCACGTTCGCCCCAGGGTCGCCCCCCTAAGGTTTTCAGCTAGCGGCCGGCGAGGAGGCTGCTACCAGCGGTAGTGGGCGAACGCTTTGTTCGCCTGGGCCATGCGGTAAATGTCGTCCTTGCGCTTGTACGCACCGCCCTGCTGCTGCTGGGCGTCCAGAAGCTCGTAGGCCAGCCGCTGGGCCATGTTCTTCTCGCGCCGCTGGCGGGCGTACCCGACCAGCCACCTGACCGCGAGCGTGCGCGCACGGCGGGCCGGCACCTCCACCGGCACCTGATAGGTGGCGCCACCGACGCGGCGGGAGCGCACCTCGAGCACCGGCGTCAGCGCCTTGATTCCCGCCTCGAGCTGCTCGACCGGGTTCTTGCCCGTCCGCTCGGCCAGGATCGCCAGCGCGTCGTAGACGATTGTTTCGGCGACCGACTTCTTGCCGTCCAGCATCACCTTGTTGATCACCTGCTGGACAAGCCGGCTGCGGTGCAGCGCGTCGGGCTCGATCGGCCTGACCTGGGCCTGCGCACGGCGCGGCATCGGTCTACCTCGCCTTCACGCCGTACTGCGAGCGCGACTTCTTACGGTCAGAGACGCCCGCGGCGTCAAGCGCGCCACGGATCACCTTGTAGCGGTAACCCGGCAGGTCCTTGACCCGCCCGCCGCGAACCAGCACCACGGAGTGCTCCTGGAGGTTGTGACCCTCGCCGGGAATGTAGGCGTTGACCTCCATCCCGTTGGTGAGCCGCACGCGCGCGACCTTGCGCAGGGCCGAGTTCGGCTTCTTGGGCGTCGTGGTCTGCACGCGCGTGCACACCCCACGCCGCTGCGGAGCCGCGACCTTCTTCTTGCGACCCTTGCCTGACTTCAGCCCGGGGGTGTCGAGCTTCTTCTTCGGCGGGGTGCGCCCTTTGCGGATCAGCTGGCTCGTGGTCGGCATGCGGTGCGCAAGCGTAGCAGGGGGGACAATTCCAACTGCATGGGCCGTAATCGCTTCAGACCGCTGCGGCGCCTACACCGGCGCCCCCCCTTCGCCCTCGTGCTGATCGTGCTCGCGGCGGCCATCGGTGGCGCATTTGTACTCGTGGGCGGCTCCGGCAGCGGGGGCGGCGGCAGACACGGTCCACCCAAGCTGATCGGCTCCGGACGGGCCCACGCATGCGTGACCGCGCACGCCACCGCTACGGCGACGGCGAGCACGACCATCCGCCTTCAGGTCAGCCACACCATTCCCGTCACCGCCACGGGGCGGGCGAAGAGCGGGCGGGGGACCGTGACCGTGAGGCTCTCCCAGCGGATCGTCGAGCGCGCGTCGGTAGCGCGTCCGGTACACGTGCGACGCACGGTCGTCGTGACGCGGCGCGCCTGCTCGCGCGGATCGAGCGACCAGGCCGCCCGCGGGTCGGCGCTGACTGCGGCCTACCAGGCCGCGCTCGCGGTCGCGCGGCCGCAGGCCGGGGCCCAGGCGCGCAGCGAGCTAGCCCACTTGGTAGCGCGGCTGCGCCCGGGGACGCTCGCCGCCGCCCGGCGCAGGGTCGACGCTCAGGCGCAGACAGCTGCCGCGACGGCCCGCTTGGCGCTAGCGCGGCGAGCGGCCGCTGAGGCCCTCAGCAG
>JAVKSP010000100.1:0-11241 GCA_039583645.1 Solirubrobacteraceae bacterium | reverse complement strand
GCGGCCTCGCGCGCAGCGAGCAGGCGATCGACAGGCGCCAGGCGCGCCTGCAGCCGCAGCCACAGCGGCACCTTGACGGTGGCGGGATCGGGGATCGGGATCCCGAGCTCCGTCATACGCTGCTCGAGCCGGTGCCGGTGTCCCCCTTCGGCTTGGGCCATGCGGCGCAGGATCGTGGCATCGCGCGCGTCCATCCTGTTCGCGATCAACTCGTACACCGCGCCGGCGAGGATCTCGCCGCGCCACGCCCGCAGGAGCCGGTCGCGGACCTCGCCCTCGACGGTGGTGGTCATCTCGCCGGCCTTCTACCCGCTCGCGAGCGCCACGCCGCGGACGTGTGGGTTTGTAAGCACCCACCGAGGACCGAACTCCAGCTGCTCGAGCTGCGCGATCCGGAAGCCGGCTGCGGCGATCTCATCGGTTGTCTGCCGCGAGCAATGGCAACCTCCCCCGATCAGCGGCCACAGCCGCGAGCCGTCGCAGGCTCGCTGGACGGCTGCCTTGAAGGCGTGCCGCGAACGGACGTGCTCGAGGAAGCGCAGCTCGCCGCCGGGCTTGAGCACGCGCCGAAACTCGACCAGCGCCTCGCGCGAGTCCGGGACCGTGCACAGCACGAGCGAGGCGACCACGGCGTCGAAGCTGCTGCGCTCGAACGCCAGCGGCGCAGCGACCCCGGGCCGAACCTGGATGCGCGTGCTGGCCTTCGCTGCGGCCAGCTCCGCCTTGGCACGCAGGAATGGCTCGGGCTCAAGCGCGATCACCTCCTCAACCGAGTCGGGATAGCGAGCGAAGTTGACGCCGTTCCCGGCCCCCACCTCGAGCACCCGACCCGAGAGGCCGGCGAGCAGGCTGTCGCGGTGCCTTCCCACCTCGGGCTCCATCCAGTGGCTCAGGCGGTCGAAGAAGCGAGCGAAGACTGGGTGGTGGACGCTTGCGGCTGAGTCGTTCGGGCTCATGCGAGAGAGATCGTGACAGGATGCCAGCGGTGCACGGAACGTCGCTACTGGGGCAGCCCGCTCGCTATGCGACGGGACTGGAGGACCTCGGCAGCGGGCTGTTTGCGTGGCTGCAGCCCAACGGCGGCCTAGGAGAGTCCAATGCCGGATTGGTGGTCGGCGATGGGGAGTCGCTGCTGATCGACACGCTCTGGGACCTCCGCCTCACGCGGCGCATGCTCGAGTCGTTCGCGCCGCCTACAGCCTCGGCACCGATCACGCGGCTCGTCAACACTCACGGCGACGGCGATCACTGCTGGGGCAACCAACTCCTCGCCGGAGCGGAGATCATCGCCACGCGCGCCTGTGCGCAGGACATGGGACGCGAGGATCCGAAGCGGTTAAAGCTCCTGAGCAAGGGCGGCGCGGCGCTCTCGGGACTCCAGCGACGCACGCTTCCCCCCATGGCCGCGCGCCTCGGCGCCCAGTGGACGCGGATGGCGCCCGCAGCCAAGCTCGCCGGTCTCGGGTCGTTCGCCCGCATGCTCGCCGCCTACGATTTCGAGGGCGTCGAGGTCACGCAGCCCACGCTCACCTTCCAGGGACGCCACGAGCTTTCGGTCGGCGGGCGCCGGGTGGAATTGCTGGAGGCCGGCCCGGCCCACACGCCCGGCGACCTGTTCGTGCACGTTCCCGACGAGCGCGCGGTGTTCTCAGGCGACCTGGTGTTTGTCGGCGTCACTCCGATCATGTGGGTGGGTCCGGTCGAGAACTGGATCGCGGCGCTTGATCGGATCGTCGACCTCGCCCCGCGGGCGGTCGTGCCCGGTCACGGACCGGTCACCGATCTGGCGGGCGTGCGAGAGATGCGTGCGTATTGGGAGTTCGTTGCGGGCGCCGTGCGCGAAAGGGTTGGCGCCGGCCTCGAGCCTCAGGCCGCCGCGCACGAAATCCTGCGCTCGCGGCAGTTCGCGGCGCAGCCCTTTGCGGGCTGGGACGCGCCAGAGCGGATCGCGATCAACGCAGCGATCATCGCGCGCAGCGACCGGGGCGAGCGCGGGCGCGTTTCAGAGCAAGAACGGGTGCGCCTACTGGCCAACATGGGTGAGCTGGCCGCCGAGTCAGGCTGAGCTCAGGCGCCCGTCTGGGCACCCTGCGCGGCGGCGGCGATCGCCTCGGCGGTGCTCCGCACGGCTTCACGCGCGTCCGCAGGCTCGATCACCGCTGCGTCCCCCGCCTCCTTGAGGACCTCGCGCACCAGCCAGTCGATCCCTTTGAAGGGAAATTCGACGACGACAGACCCATCATCCAGTTCTTGTTTGACCGCTCGCTCCTCCCGGATCCAGCGCGCCCGCTCGGACGAGATCCACACGCGCGCATGGCGCGAGGCGGGAACCTCCCCTGTGCGAGGCCAGCCGTCCATGTCGGCGACCGGGTCGACGTCAGTGCGCGGCTCGAAGCGGCGCTCCGTGGGCGTCGCGGACTTGATCCGGTCAAGCCGGAAGTGGCGCACGGCCTCCCGACCGGTGTCGTAGCTGGTCACGTACCACCCCTCGCGGCCATTGATCAGCGCGTAGGGCTCGATCTCGCGCGTGGAGAACTCATCCTCGTTCTCCTTGTAGTACTCGATCGAGAGCAGCTTGTGCTGCGCGATCGCGCGTGAGAGCAGCTGCGAGAGCTCAGCGTCATCGCCCGTCGGCGGCGCGACCTGGAGACCCTCGTGCGCGGGGTCCTCGCCCAACGCGGCCACCACCTTGGTACGGGCCGACGCGAGCGAGCCCTCCGGAATGTGATCGCCGATCAGGTCGATAGCGGCGACAAGCGCCTTCGCCTCCACTGGCAGCAACCGAGCCGGACGCGCAAACGAATCACCGTAGGGCTCAGGATCGACCTCGATCATCCCGTCGTCGTCGAGCTCGGCGTAAAGCACGTACGTGCCGGCGCCGAAGTTGACCACGTTCAGGACCGAGATGTCCTCGCGCAGCTCATGCTCGGTGACGCCCGTAGCGCGGCAGACCTCTTGTGCTGAGAGCCTGCGACCGGCGCGACCGGCGTCGATCAGGATCGTGGCCAGCGTGACCAGCCGCGCGAACCGCTCAGGGCGGATCGCCGACTCGGGCTGATGTCCGTTCTCGGCCTGAGATGAGTGGAGCGCGTCTGTCGCTGCTGCGCTCGCCCGCTCGTGTCCGTCCACGGAGGATTTGGCCTGGGCCGGACCATCGACCTGGAGCTCGCCGCTGTGGCGCTCGATGATCAACCGAACCCGCTCTGCCAGCTCCGCTTCGAGCTCTGGCGGCCCGACGATGCGGGCGTTCTCCCCGAGGCCGAGAACCCACGCGATCAGCTGGCGCGAGCTGGCGTAGGAGGTGACGAAGACCCTGCCATGCTCGGAATCGCGCATCTCTCCATAGCGTCCGAAGTGACGCTCGATCTGCCATGCGATGCGTTCGGCGATCCAAACCTCGGCCGTGCCCGCCGGGTCGCCGAACTGCCACTTGATGCGGTCCGCGTAGGCGCGCGGATCGAATTCCCGCGGGCGCTGGAAGTCGTGTTCGGCCTTTGTCGCATAGGAGACCTTTCCCCGCATGCGCGAGAGGCGGAACACGCGGATCGCATCGCGCTCGTGCGAGCGACCCACCAGGTAAAACTGGCCGCCCTGGTAGATCAACTGGTACGGATCGACCCGGCGCGTTCCGAGTGCGTCACGCTCGATTGTGTAGTAGTCGAACACGATCGTCTTGCGCCGGAAGATGGCGGTCTCGATCTTTGTCAGCCGCTGCGATATCTCATGGCCGCCGGCGGCGCCCGTGATGCCGAGCGCGACCGTGTGCTGCTCGGGCGCGGTCAGCGGGCTGGGATGACCCCACGCGATCTGCTGCAGCGCGAGGCGCAGGGGCTCGGCGTACGCGAACTCGCCGTCAAGCAGTTGCAGCGCCGTCTGCAGCGCCGCCAACTCCTCGTCGGTGAACTCGATCGGCGGAAGGTGGAAGTTCTGGGTTGGCAGCGAATAGGTCTCCTGCTCCACCAGTCCATCGACGGGCTTCTCCACGGCGAGCACGATCCCCAAGTCCGCGAGCTCGGACCGGTCGGCATAGAAGCGCCGGGCGAACGCGTCCTCGTTCATGACGCTGTAGCCCTCGACATCGCTGCGAATCTCCGCGGCCGTGAGCGGCCGCCGCTCGGCCATCAGAAACGAGATCAGAGACAGCTGGCGGATCAGCTTGTCGGTGTCCTTAGCCATCGCCGCAACTGTAGTCGGGCGGCTCCGGCGCTCGGAGGTGCGAGCCGCTCCTCGCACGGTATTTGCACAAATTTGACAGATCAGGCGCCGGCGCCTGGATCAGATCGGGCGCGGGTTCGGATCTGGAGGAAGCGGGGTCGGGTCGGGGGTCGGCGAGGGAGGCGAGGGGTCGGGCGGTGCCGGGCCCGGCGGGCGGGGATCTGGAATTTCCGGGCCCCCGGGCGCGGGCGGCGGACCAGGCGTCGGCGGGTTGACAAGTCGGGGCGACATGGCCGGCATTTAGCCGTTCGCTACCCCTGGCGAGCGCACGGAAACTGCGCGTCGCTGGGGCGGAGACGCGGTCGCCGGGGCCAGAGCGCTAAGCGGCCTTGCGCTCCGCGGGCGCGCGCGTCGAGAAGAACGCCCCGCCACCAAGCGCCTTGTCGTAGCCCGACCACTGCTCTCCGGCAGGAAGCTGGCGCTCCAGACGGTCGAAGCTGCCGAGCCTTCCGCCGAGATTGTCGACCATGTGCACGAGCGTGGCTTCGCGGGTGCACGGGACCACGGGGCTGCCGTGCTCGAGCGCACCGTGATGGCTGAGGATGATGTGCAACACGGCCTGTGCGAGATCGGGGGGGAACCCGTCGAGCCGCTCGATCGCCTGCCGCACGCGGTAGTAGCCGAGCGGAATCTCGCCGTGGAGGCGACCGTCATCGGATAGGGAGATCGCTCCCCTGTCGAGTTCGTACACGTCGAGCTTGCCGACGTCGTGCAGAAACGCGCCGGTGACCGCGAGATCCCGGTCGATGCCCGGGAAGATCGCTGACAAGGCGCTGACCGCCTGCGCCACCGTCAACGAATGCTCGAGCAGTCCGTGGCGATACGCCTCGTGGTAGACCTTGGCCGCGGGCGCCTCGCGGTAGCGGCGCCACAATGGCGAGTCCTCCCCCAGCACGAGCCGCAAGAGCCGCCGCAGGTGGGGGTTCTGGACTGTGTGGAGCAGATCGCGGAGGTCCGCCTCCATCTGCTCTGCCGACCGAGCCGGACCATCCAACAGCTCGTCGTGTCCATACTCCTGCGGTTCGGCCCTGCGGACCTGCACGACGGCGAGTTGCGGACCGTAGCGCGAGTGGATCGAGAACCGGCCGACGACATGCACGACCTCGCCCGGCACACAGCACTCGCGCGCGCTCTCGACCTGCTCCCAGATCACGGCTGGCACGCTGCCGGTCCTGTCGCCGAGCACGACCCGCAGATAGTCCGAGCCGTCTCGGCGCCGGCGGGCCTCGATCTCGCGGACCAGGAGGGCCCTGGATACCTCGCACCCGTCTATGAATTCTCGTACCTGCATCGCCCGCGAAGATAGAGTGGGCTTCGGACAGCAGCGAGTGCGATTCGAGCCGGGGAGCGCCGAGTTTGATAACAGCGACCAGGGACGCGAGCGTGATCGTGACGGGCGGGACGGGCGGCCTGGGCTCGGCTGTCGTCGAGTTGCTGGTCGAGAACGGTTGGCGCGTGGTGGTTCCCTGGATCGTCGAGCGGGAGCTCGAGCGGCTGCCGGCTCGCGACGGCCTCGAGCTGATCGAGGCTGACCTGTTCGAGCAGGAATCGGTTGCACGCGTGGTGGAGGTCGCGGCCGGCGCCGGTGCGCCACCGCTGCGAGGGCTGGTCAACCTCGTGGGGGGTTTTGCCGCCGGCGGGCGGATCCACGAAACGCCGCTCGAGCAGTTCGAGGCTCAGTTCCGCCTGAACCTGCGACCCACCTACCTGCTGATCCAGGCCACCGTGCCCCGCATGCTCGAGCACGGCGAGGGGTCGATCGTGTGCGTGGGCTCCCGCGCAGCGCTACAACCGTTCCGCGGCGCGGCTGGCTATGTCGCCTCCAAGGCGGCGGTGATCGCTTTCGCTCAGTCGGTCTCCACGGAGTATCTGAAAGACGGAATCCGCTGCAACGCGATCCTGCCGAGCGTTATCGACACGCCGGCGAACCGGGCGGCGATGCCCAACGCCGACCACGATCGCTGGGTCAAGCCGGCCGAGATCGCAGGCGTGATCGCCCACCTCCTCTCACCCGCCTCTGCCCCGACCAGCGGCGCGGCGATTCCGGTGTACGGGCGGGCGTAAGCCGCGCGTCAGAGCCCGGGAGGGTGGCGGACCGCGAACGAGGAGAGGTTGGGTTCGTCCGCCGAGCGGTTCGACCAGCGCGTGCCTGTCTCCGCCAGTGCCACCGTGTCGAAGCGCAGACCGGCCACGTACATGAAGGTGTGACCAGGGCTGGCAAAGATCGTCACCCATTTCCCGGGTCCCGGTTTACCCCAGCTCATCAGCTGACCCGAGGTGACCGTCGTGTTCAGCAATCCCGCCGCCGCCAGCACGAAGCTGAGCGAGCCCGAACAGTCATACGCGGTGTCTTCGTAGGTCCCGTGACCGCCTCCGAAGCGGTAGGGCAGGTGGGCGATCTCGTTGCCGGCGTCGATGATCTCCTGGACGGGGGCGGGCGCGGTCACCGGTGCCAGCGCCAACCCGTCCGAAGTCAGCGTGGCGCGGTTCAGGCTGGCGGAGAGGCCGCTCGCCGCGAGCTGAGAGCGCACCTGGCGGAGCGAGGTAGGCTGCGCGAGGCTGACGCTGGGCGGCGGTGCGATCGAACGCGTCCGGCCGGCTCCTCCGGCGGACGGACCGGCGCCGCCTGCGATGGGTTGGACTGCGTGCGGATGGATGGCGGCCGGCGAGGTGGCGCTGACCCTGTGCGCATGGACCTTCGGCGAGTGACGCGTGGATTGCGCCCCGCAGCCGGCGAGGGCGCCCACAAGTACGAGCCCGATCAGTTGGCGTAGGCCGCGCGGCTGCACGCCAGAAGTATCGGGCCATCGCCGCGCGCACGCGCCGGTGCCGCGGCTCGATTGCTGGCTCGGCCCCCGTTCACGGGCGGCTCGCCTTCGTCTAGGGGCGGGCTCGGCCTTCGAGGCGCTCTAGTCTTCGGCCGCGATGGGGACAGTGGGCAGCCTGGCCGCGCTCGACGACGAGGTCGTCAGCTGCCGGCGGTGTCCGCGTCTGGTCGCGTGGCGCGAGGAGGTGGCGCAGATCAAACGCGCTGCGTATGCCTCGGAGCGTTACTGGGGACGCCCATTGCCGGGCTTCGGCGACCCGGCAGCACGGGTGCTGGTGCTCGGCCTCGCGCCGGCCGCACACGGCGGTAACCGCACAGGTCGCATATTCACCGGCGACCGTTCCGGCGACTGGCTGTTCGGGGCACTCTGGCGGACCGGCTTCGCTAACCAGCCGACCTCGGTCTCCCGCGACGACGGACTCGAGCTCGACGGCTATTACGTGACGGCCGCGGTCCGCTGCGCCCCGCCGGCGAACCGCCCCCTACCTGCCGAGCGCGACAACTGCCTTCCGTACCTGCTGCGGGAGCTCGAGCTGCTCTCAGAGTTGCGCGCGATCGTGTGTCTCGGCGGCTTCGCTTGGGACGTGGCCTTGCGGGCGGTGCGCGCCAGGGGAGAGCGGCTGCCGCGGCCGCGGCCGCGCTTTGCCCACGGCGCCGAGGCCAGCATCGGCACCTACGCGCTGCTCGGCTCCTACCACCCGAGTCAGCAGAATACGTTCACGGGCCGCCTGACCGAGGCGATGCTGGATGCTGTGCTGGAGCGGGCGCGGGCGATCGCTGAGGCGGCCTGATCCGGGAGGGCGCAGGGGCGATCGCAGACGCCTGAGCGATAGCGCGAGCGGGCAGAGGACGGCCCGCCCACCGCTACGCTCGCTGTGGTGCCAGCTCGCAAAGAAGGTCCGGTCACGAACGGCGAGGACCCGCTCTCGTACTTCAGCGAGCCCACCCGCCGCTGGTTTGGCCAGGCATTTTCTGCGCCCACCCCGGCTCAGGTCCAGGCATGGCCTGCGATCGCGTCGGGCAGCCACGTCCTGATCTCCGCGCCGACCGGATCGGGGAAGACGCTGGCGGCGTTCCTGTGGGCGATCGACAAGCTGCTCCGAGAGCGCGCTGAGGGACAGCTCGGTGACGGAACGAGCCTTGTCTACGTCTCCCCGCTCAAGGCCCTCTCCTATGACATCGAGCGCAACCTGCGCGCGCCGCTACGAGGGATCGGCGCAGAGCTTCGGGTTGGCGTTCGCACCGGCGACACGCCTCAGCGCGAGCGCCAGGCGATGTTGCGCCGGCACCCCGACATCCTGATCACGACGCCGGAGTCGCTCTATCTGATGCTGACAAGCCGCGCCCGGGCCTTGTTCGCGGCCACCCGCTGGTGCGTCGTCGACGAGATCCACGCGGTCGCCTCGAGCAAGCGCGGCGCCCACCTGGCGCTCACGCTCGAGCGGCTCACCGCGATGGCCGGCCGCGAGGTCCAGCGGATCGGGCTGTCGGCCACGCAACGACCGCTGGAAGAGGTTGGCCGGTTCCTGGTGGGGCCGCGGCGAGAGTGCAGGATCGTCGACACCCAGGTCCGCAAGCCACTTGACCTGAAGATCTGCGTGCCGGTCGAGTCGATGACCCAGCCGGAGGGTCCGGCGGGTTCGGACGTCCTCCGCAACGACAGCGAAGGCGCGGCCCAGTCGATCTGGCCCGCGATTCACCCGCAGCTGCTGGAACTGATCCGCTCCCACCACTCGACGATTGTTTTCGTGAATGCCCGTCGCGGCGCCGAACGGCTCGCCCTGCGCCTGAACGAGCTCGCGGCTGCGGAGGATGAGGCCGCCGGGCGGCCGCAGAAGGAGATCGCCCGCGCCCACCACGGCTCGCTCGCGCGCGAGGAGCGAGCCCTCGTCGAGGATCTTCTGAAGTCCGGCGAGCTGCCCTGCCTGGTGGCAACCTCGAGCCTCGAGCTCGGGATCGACATGGGCGCCGTCGACCTCGTGATCCAGGTGGAGTCACCCAAATCGGTCACGCGTGGCCTGCAGCGCATCGGACGTGCAGGCCATTCGGTCGCCGAGACCAGCCGCGGGCGCATCTTTCCCAAGTTCCGTGCTGATCTGCTCGAGTGCGCCGTGGTGGCAAAGCTGATGCGCGAGGGTCAGATCGAGCAAACGGTCGTACCCCGTAACCCCCTCGATGTGCTCGCGCAGCAGGTGGTAGCGATCGCGGCCGCGGCCCCGGAAGCCGAACCGATCGCGATCGACGACCTCTACCAGCTGGTGACCGGCACGCATTCCTATGGGGAGCTCTCGCGGACCCAATTCGAGCACGTGCTCGACATGCTCGACGGCCGCTACCCCTCGACCGAATTCGCCGAGCTTCGCCCCCGCATCGTGTGGGATCGGGTGCGCGGCAAGATCCGCGCTCGCGCCGGCGCCCGTCAGCTCGCGGTTACGAACGCCGGCACGATCCCCGATCGGGGGCTGTACGCGGTCGTGCTCCCCGACGGCCGCCTGGTAGGTGAGCTCGACGAGGAGATGGTCTACGAGTCGCGTCCCGGCCAGACCTTCCTGCTGGGCGCCGCTACGTGGCGGATCGAGCAGATCACCCGCGACCGGGTCGTGGTGACGCCCGCGCCGGGCCTGCCCGCGGCGGTGCCGTTCTGGAAAGGGGACGGAGTGGGCCGCCCGATGGAGCTCGGCGAGGCAATCGGTGCGTTCTCGCGCCGGGCCGTGGACCAGTCCGCTGAGCTGTTACAACGCGACTACGCGCTCGACCGCCGGGCCGCAAACAACCTGCTCGCGTTTCTGGGCGAGCAGCAGGCCGCCACGCGCGTGGTGCCAAGCGATCGCACCATTGTCGTGGAGCGCTTCCGGGACGAGATCGGTGATTTCAGGATGTGCGTGCTCTCGCCCTTCGGCGGCCGCATCCACGCCGCCTGGGCGCTTGCTTTGAGCGCCCGCATCCGCGATGAGCTGGGACTCGAATGCAACGCGATCCACTCAGACGACGGCATCATCGTCCACCTGCCCGATGCGGAGGAGCCCCCGGACGCAGCCCTGGCCCTGCTCGAGCCCGACGAGGTCGAGGACCGGGTGGTGGCTGAGCTCGGCTCGAGTGCGCTGTTCGGCGCCCGGTTTCGTGAGAACGCCTCCCGCGCATTGCTGATCCCGCGCGCGCGGCCCGGTAAGCGGACGCCGCTCTGGCAGCAGCGCCTCAAGGCCCAATCGCTGCTCGAGGTGGCGCGCAAGTACGCCGATTTCCCGATCGTGCTCGAGACCTACCGCGAATGCCTGCGCGACGTGCTCGACGTCCCGGGCCTGGTCGAGGTGCTGAGCCGCCTGGGTCGCAACGAGATCTCGCTGGTCGAGGTGGACACGCCCACCGCTTCGCCGTTCGCGTCGAGCTTGCTGTTCGATTACGTCGCCACGTACATGTACGAAGGCGACGCACCGAGTGCCGAGCGTCGTGCCGCCGCGCTGTCGCTCGACCGCGACCTGCTGCGCGAGCTGCTCGGCCAGGACGAACTGCGGGAGCTGATCGACCCGGGAGCGCTGGCGCAGGTGGAGGGAGGGCTCCAGCACCTGACCGACACCACCCAAGCCACCGGCCGTGACGGGCTGCACGACGTCCTGCGCGAACTCGGCGACCTCACCGCCGGCGAGGCCGAGGCGCGGGTTCTGGAGCGCCTCGATGCGGTTCGTATGCTGCACGAGCTCGTGGCCGAGGGCCGCGCGGCGCGCGTCCACGTCGAAGGTGAGGAGCGCTTCATCGCCGCCGCCGACGCCGGGCTCTACCGTGATGCGCTCGGCGCGCCGCCGGCGGAGGGGCTCCCCGCCGCGTTTGTCGCCGAGGTCCCCAATGCCCTCGCCAAGCTGGTGCGCCGCTACGCGGCCACCCATGGCCCCTTCACCGCCGCGGAGCCGCGGAAGCGATATGGCCTCGACTGCTCGAAAGTGCTGCTCGAACTCGAACACGCGGGTGACCTGGTGCGAGGCGAGCTGCGACCCGGAGGCAGCGAGCGGGAATGGTGTGATCCCTCGGTGTTGCGGCGGTTGCGCCGTGCATCGCTGGCTGCGCTTCGCAAGGAGATCGAACCCGCCGACGAGTGCCAGCTCGCACGGTTTCTGCCCGCCTGGCAGGGCGTCGGCTCCCGGGCGTCGGCGGCGCGAATCCCGGGACCCGACCGGCTGCGCGAGGTGCTCGCGCCGCTGCAGGGG
>JAVKSP010000099.1:0-11331 GCA_039583645.1 Solirubrobacteraceae bacterium | reverse complement strand
GCGCCGGCCACTTCATCTATTTAGTGCCGCCTCGATCGCTTCTCGCGCCGCCTGGAGCGCCTGCGGGAGCTTGGCGGGATCTCTCCCCCCGGCGCGGGCAAGAGTGTCCCGCCCGCCGCCGCCGCCTCCGACCGCGGCCGCCGCCGCCTTGACGATCTCCCCGGCTCGCAGCTGTCGCGCGACCAGCGCCGGGGCCACGGTCGCGACCAGATCGACGCGGTCTTGCCCCGCCGAGCCGAGCACGATCGCGGCGTCGCCGAGTCGCGCTCTGAGCCGATCGGCGAGGTCGAGCAGCGCCTTGCCGTCGACCGCGCCTATGGCAGCCACCAGCACTTGGGCTCCGTCGCGCTCGACCGCCTCGGCGAGCAGCCCCTCGATGTCGACTGCGCCGTCACCGGCGCTCTGCCGTGGGCGGTCACGCTCAAGCTCACGCACGCGCGCCTGGAGCTCGGCGAGCTGACGGTCGTGGTGGCGCAGGCGCTCGATCGCCGCGGGCCCGGTCAGCGCCTCGATGCGGCGCACGTTGCGCGCGCTGGCGCTCTCTCGCGTCAGCAGAAAGGCGCCGATCTCGGCCGTGTAACGCACGTGGGTGCCTCCGCACAGCTCGCGCGAGAAGGAGCCGTCGCCGACCTCGACCATGCGCACGACGTCGCCGTACTTCTCGCCGAACAGCGCCATCGCGCCGAGCCGGCGGGCCTCATCGAGGGTGGTGCTCAGCGCGCGCACCGGCTGGTCTTCGAGGATCCAGCGGTTGACCTCGTCCTCGATCTCGGAGAGCTCTTCGTGGGTGAGGGCACGGCCGTGGGTGAAGTCAAAGCGCAGCTTGTCGGGCCCCACGTACGAGCCGGCCTGGCGCACATGCCCGCCGAGCCGGCGCCGCAGGGCGGCGTGCAGCAGGTGAGTGGCCGTATGGTTGCACTCGGTGGCGTGTCGGGCGGCGCGATCGACGTGGGCGTGGACGCGCTCCCCGTGCTTGAGCTCGCCGCGCTCGGGCACGAGCGCGATCACCTGGTCGTCGCCGAGCCGCAGCACGTCATCCACGCGCGCGAGACAATCGCCGTCGGAGCATTCGATGTAGCCGGAGTCCGCGACCTGGCCGCCCCCGGTGGCGTAGAAGGGCGACTCCACGAGCTTTGCCAGCACGCGCCCGTCCTCGGCGGTCAGTGCGCCGAGCGTGGTGTCCTGCTCGGTGGTCCGGTAGCCGACGAAGTCGGTCGCAAAACCCGCCTGGCTGGCGAGCAGAGCGGCGTGCTCGCGGAGGATGTTGGTCTCGGCGGGGCGGGCCGCGTAGCGAGCACGCGTGCGCTGCTCCTCCATCAGCGACTCGAACCCCTCTTCGTCGACCCCCAGGCCCTGCTCGGCGACGAGCTCGAGCGTGAGATCGAAGGGGAAGCCGTAGGTGTCGTGGAGCATGAAGGCGTCCTGCGCGGCGACCCCCTCGGCTCCCTCCTCCTTCGCCCGGGCGATCAGCTCATCGAGCATCCTCGTGCCCTGCTCGAGCGTGCGCCCGAAGCTCTCTTCCTCCGAGGAGAGCCACATCGCGATCGCCTCGCGCTGCTGGTGGAGCTCCGGGTACTCGCTGCCCATCAGCTCGATCACGACCTCCGCGTAGCGGCCCAGGAAGCCCGGCTCGAGCGCCAGGTGGTGGCGCCCCTGCAGGATCGCGCGGCGGATGACCCGCCTGAGCACATAGCCGCGATCCTCGTTGGAGGGCACCACCCCGTCGCCGATGAGGAAGGCCATCGCGCGCGAGTGGTCGGCCAGCACACGCATCGAACGGTGGGTGTCGGTGCCGGGCTCGTATTTGTGGCCCGAGAGCTCCTCGCCCAGCTCGATCAGCGGCCAGAACTGATCGGTCTCGAACACCGACGGCTTGTCCTGGATGATCGCCGCCAGGCGGTTCAGCCCCAGCCCGGTGTCGATGTTCTTCGCCGGCAGCGGCGTGAGCGAGTTGACGGGGTCCTGGTTGAACTGCATGAAGACCAGGTTCCAGTACTCGAGGAAGCGCTCGTTTTCGCCGCCCGGAAGATCGTCGGGGGCGCCGAACTCGAGGCCCCGATCCAGGTAGAGCTCCGAGCACGGGCCGCACGGACCCGGGGGCGGAAGCTGCCACCAGTTCTCCGAACGCGCGCACTCCACGATCCGCTCGCGCGGCACGCCGATCTCGAGCCAGGCCGCGATCGCCTCCTCGTCCGGCCCCACGCCGAGCTCCTCGTCACCCCCGAAGACCGTGATCCAGATCTTCTCCGGGTCAAAGCCGAACCCCTCGGTGGACAGCTCCCATGCGAAGCGCGCCGCCCCTTCCTTGAAGTAATCGCCGAACGAGAAGTTGCCGAGCATCTCGAAGAACGTCAGGTGGCGCGTGGTCGTGCCGATGATCTCCATGTCCTCGGCGCGGAAGGCTTTCTGGCAGCTGGCGGCGCGCGGGTGCGGAGCCTTTTCCGAGCCCAGGAAGTACGGCTTGAGCGGCTGCATGCCCGCGATCGTGAACAGCGTCGAGGTGTCCTGCTGCTGCGGTATCAGCGACGCCGAGGGCAGGCGCAGGTGATCGCGCTGCACGAAGAAATCGATGAAGGTGCGCCGAATCTCGTCCGAGGTCATGGGGCGTTTGAGTCTAAGCGCGTGATCGTCGCCCAGCCGACGACCAGACCCCCGTCCATGAGGCAGGCAAGCTGGCCGGGGGCGACGCCCACGGCGGTGTCGGCGAGCTCGAGGCGCGCGTTGGCGTGGGGGCCGGGTTCGAGATCGTTTGCGAGCCGGGCGCGCAGCGGCTTTGAGCGATAGCGGAGCTTGACGCTCTTGACGCGTGCGCCGGGACGGTTCAGGCGAACGCTCCTCAGGCTCACCGAGCGCGTCTGCAGCGCTTGTCGCGGGCCGACCGTGACGCGGCGGTGGACGGGGTCCTTGTCGAGCACGTAGAGCGGCTGGGTCGAGGCCACGCCGAGGCCCCGGCGCTGTCCGACGGTGAAGTGGTGCTGACCGCGGTGCCGGCCGAGAACCGCTCCCCGCTGATCGACCACCTCGCCGGGAAGGTCTTCCACGGCGCCGTGGCGGGCGAGGAAACGCCCGCGGCTGGTGCCGGCGAGGAAGCACAGATCCTGGGACTCGACCTTGCTCGCCACGGGCAGGCCGGCCTCCCGGGCGATCGCGCGGACCTCCGGCTTGGTGTATTCCCCGAGTGGGAAGCGCATCCGCTTCAGCGACGCGGGGCGCAGGGCCGCCAGCATGTAGGTCTGGTCCTTGGCGGGATCGGCGGCGGCGCGCAGCAAGGGACCGTTTGGATGATCGGGCTCGGCGACGCGCGCGTAATGGCCGGTCGCGAGCGCCTCGCAACCGAAGCGGTCGGCCAGCTCGAGCATCGCGTCGAGGCGCACGTGCCCGTTGCAGCCGACGCACGGATTGGGCGTTTCGCCGGCGGCGTAGCCGGCGATGAAGGGCTCAACCACGCCGCGGCGGAACTCCTGTTTGAGGTCGAGCGTGAAATGGGGCAGGCCAAGTTGGTGCGCGAGCGCGCGCGCCTGGGCGACCGCGGTGGACGAGCAGCAGCTGCGCTCGCCGTCGTTCTCGGGGTCGGCCCACAGCTCGAGCGTGACGGTGACGGTCTCGGTGTGGCGCGCGCTCAGCAGCGCCGCGACCGAACTGTCGACGCCGCCCGACAGGGCCACAAGCGTCCGCTGCGCGGCGGGGAGCGATGCGTGGTTGCGGATCGCGGTGCCGAGCGCCCGGGCGAGCGCGTCCGCCGCCAGCTCGGCGGCGTGGAACTTGCCGGGACTGAGCCCGCCTAGCTCTGTCGCAATCTGGTGGGCCCCGACGCGAGCTGCGTCGAGGATGTGTGCGCCGCGGGCCAGCGCCACCGCGGCGCTGCCGGCTGCGATGGTGGCGCCGCAGCCGTGCGCGGTGAAGCCCGCGTCGCGTACGCGGTCGGCTTCCACGGCGACCGCGAACTCGATCTCGTCGCAACAGGCATAGCCGCCCACGCGGGCTTTGTGCCCTTGTGCGAGGGTGTGCCGGTAGCCCTGCGGCGAGGCCAGGTGGTGTTCGAAAGCGGCCGTGTCCACGGCCACTCAGCGTAGCCGCAGCCCGAGCTCTTTCAGCTGTGCGTCGTCCACCGGCGCGGGGGCGCCCGTGAGCGGATCGCCGCCGCTCGTGGCCTTCGGAAACGCGATCACCTCGCGGATGTTCTCGCGGCCCGCGATCAGCGCGACGATGCGGTCGATGCCCATCGCGATTCCGCCGTGGGGTGGCGCGCCGTACTTCAGCGCGTCCAGCAGAAAGCCGAAGCGCGCCTGCGCCTCCGCTTCGTCGATCCCGATCAGCTGGAAGATCCGCTGCTGTATGTCGGCGCGGTGGTTTCTGATCGAGCCGCCGCCGATCTCGGCGCCGTCGAGCACCAGGTCGTAGGAGCGCGAGAGCAGGCTCGCGGGGTCGCTCAGATCGCCAGTCGGGGCGGTGAAAGGATGGTGCTCGGCCTCCCAGCGCTGCTCTTCTTCGTTGTAGAAGAACATCGGGAACTGCACGATCCAACGGACGTCGTGAGCGCCCGGCGGGATCAGCTCGAAACGCTCGGCGAGCTCGTTGCGCAGGGCGCCGAGCGCCTTGCCGGTGGTGATCACGTCGCCCGAGACGATCAACAGCAGGTCGCCGTCCGAGGCTTCGAGCAGCTCGTTGATCGCGCCGATCTCCGGCGGCGAGAGAAACTTTGCCACCGGCGAGCGCCATCCGTCCTCCTGTACGAACGCCCACACCAGCCCCGCCGCGCCGTGCTGCTGGGCGAAACGCGTCAGCTCGTCGAGCTCGGATCGCGCCAGCTCGCGGCGGCCGGCGTTGAGGCCGCGCACCACGCCGCCCTGCTCGAGCGCGCGCGCGAATACCTTGAACTCGGTCGAGCGCAACGGGTCGCCGAGATCGCGCAGCTCCATGCCGAAGCGCATGTCGGGACGGTCCGAGCCGAAGCGGCTGACGGCGTCGGCGAAGGTCATGCGCGGCCAGGGCGCTGCCGGCGCCTCGAAGCCCTCGCGCTCGAACACCGCCCCCATCACCGCCTCCATCGTCTCCAGCACGTCGTCCTCGTGCACGAAGGCCATCTCGAGGTCGAGCTGGGTGAACTCGGTCGTGCGGTCCGCGCGCGAGTCCTCGTCGCGGAAGCAGCGCACGATCTGGAAATAGCGCTCGAGCCCACCGACCATCAGCAGCTGCTTGAACAGCTGCGGCGACTGCGGCAGCGCGTAGAAGGACCCCGGCTGCTGGCGCGCGGGCACGAGGAAGTCGCGCGCCCCTTCGGGCGTGGAGCGCGTCAGGAAGGGGGTCTCGATCTCGAGGAAGTCGCGCTCGTCGAGCACCTCCCTGATGGTCGCAACGACGCGATGGCGAACTTCGAGCGCGTCGCGCATCGCGACGCGGCGAAGGTCGAGCGCCCGGTGGCGAAGACGCAGCATTTCGTCGACCGCGACGTCCTCGTCGACGGGGAAGGGCGGGGTCTCGGAGTCGGCGAGGATCTCGAGCTCCTTGACGGAGAGCTCGATCTCGCCGGTGGCGATGTTGGGGTTGACGTTCTCGGGCGCGCGGCGCTCGATGCTCCCCACCGCGGTCAGGACGTCTTCGTTGCGCAGTCGGTGGGCATCTCGATGGGCTCCGGGGGCGGTCTCTGGATGAAAGACGAGCTGCACGATGCCGGAGCGGTCGCGCAGGTCGATGAAGATCAAGCCGCCGTGATCGCGCCGGCGATTCACCCACCCCGCGACCCGCGCCTGCGAGCCGGCGCGCTCGGCCGTGAGCGAGCCGCACCACGCGTCGCGGTATGGGTTCGGACGCGGCGGGCGCTTCACGACCCGGTTCCCGTGATGGCGGCCACGACCTCGGCGGTCTCGGTCTCCCGCTGCTCGCCCGACCCCATGTCCTTGAGGCTGGCCCGCCCGTCCGCGCCCACGATCGCCACGTAGCGCGCGCCGATCCGATCCGCGTGCCGGAGCTGGCCCTTCAGCGAGCGGCCCGCCAGCTCCTGCTGGGCGCTGAGGCCGGCCTGCCGGGCGTCGCGGGCGAGCGCGAACGCCTTGTCGGCTGCGGCCGTGTCGGCGACCGCGACGAACAGATCGACAGCCGCGGCCGGCGCGTCGGGCTCGCCTGCCGCGAGCAACATCCGCTCCACCCCCGCTGCCCAGCCGGAGGCTGGCGTGGGCGGCCCTTGGAGCTGTTCGATCAGGCGGTCGTAGCGACCGCCGCCTCCCACCTCCGACTGGGCGCCCAGACGTGCGCTCTCGAACGAGTACACCGTGCGCGTGTAGTAGTCGAGACCTCGCACCAGCGTCGGGTCGAGCTGATAGCGCACGCCCGCGCCGTCGAGCAGCGCGCGCACGTGCGCGAAGTGCTCCAGGTCCTCGCCCGCGAGGCGATCCAGCAGTGCGGGAGCTCCCCGCATCACCTCGCGCGTGCCGCGGTCCTTGGCGTCGAAGGCGCGCAGCGGGTTGGCGTCGATTCGCTCCCTGACCTCGGGTGAGAGCCGGTCCTCGTGGGCGCGCAGGTAGCGCTTCAGCTCCTCGCGATATTCGACCCGGGCCTCCGGCGTCCCCAGGCTCGAGAGATGCAGGTCGACCTCGCCCACGCCGGCTGCCTCGAGCACGTCTTTGAGCAGCAGGATCAGCTCCGCGTCGGTTTCCGGGGCCTCGGATCCGATCGCCTCGGCGCCGATCTGCCAGAACTGGCGGTAGCGCCCTTTTTGGGGAGCCTCGGCGCGGAAGAAGCTCGACAGGTACCACAGCTTGACCGGCTGCGGCAGCTTGTGCATGCCGTGCTCGATGTAGGCGCGCGAGACCGGCGCGGTGCCCTCGGGGCGCAGTGTCATCGAGCGGCCCGCGCCGTCGTCGAAGCTGTACATCTCCTTGCGCACGATGTCGGTGGCCTCCCCCACTCCGCGCGCGAAAAGGTCGGTGGCCTCGAAGGTGGGCGTCTCTATCCGCCGGTAGCCCGCGGCGCCGAGCACGCTTGCAACCTCGGCCTCGAGCCGCGCCCGGCGAGCAGCGTCATCGGGCAGGATGTCGAAGGTGCCACGCGGTGCCTGGATCACGGCCTTGTGAGAGCCTGCACCGCTTAACGGGCGGCGAGCTCTTGCAGGAAGGGGTTGCTCGCGCGCTCGCGCCCGAGCGTGGTGAGGCCCATGTGACCGGGATAGACGGTCGCCTCGGCGGGAAAGGAGTCAAGCAACGTCTCGATCGAGGCGCTCAGGGTCGGCCAATCTCCGCCGGGCAGGTCGACCCTGCCCACGGAGCCCTGAAAGAGCACGTCGCCCGAGAACAGCGCTTGCTCTGCGGGGATTGCATAGGTGACGTGACCGGGGCTGTGGCCGGGGGTGAAGATCACCTCGAACTCAAGCCCGGCCAGCTCGAGCCGCTCGCCGCCCTTCACCGTGTGATCGGCTTCGTAGCCCTCGAAGGGGCCAAAGCCCGGCCAGGGGACATACTCCATGATGTTCGCCAGCACCTGCGTCTCGAGCTCGGGGCAGTACACGGGCGCCCCGGTCGCCTTGGCGACGGGCGCGACCGCACCGACGTGGTCGAAATGGGTGTGGGTGATGAGGATCGCCGCGAGCTTCTTGACCTGGAGCTGCTCAAGCGCTTTTAGGAGACGCTCGGACTCTTCGCCGGGGTCGATCATCACCGCCTCCTCGGCGCCCCTGAGGCGCGCGATGAAGGCGTTCTCCTGCACCGGGCCGACCGTGAGCATGCGCACGTCGATCATCGCCTGCCCCCACCCTGGCCCGTTTGCTTGCGACGCTGGCGGCGGCGATAGAGGACGACCTCCAGGTAGTAGCCCGCGGGCACATAGATCGCGAGCGCGACCGCCGTGAACACGACCGCGGTCAGCACTGCGTTCTTCCCCTTGGTCGTGAAAAGCAGCAGGATGAACAGGAGTGCTGCGGCGAAGCCGGCGCGGGTCAGCGAGGACTTCCAGGTCGGCGGCGTGTTGAGCCGCTTCTCGCGCGCATCCACGCGCGCCTGCTGCTTGCGATCCTTTTCCGAGGCAGGACGCGAGGTGCGACCGCGCCGCTCGACCGTGCCGGCGGCGGTGCCGCGATGCTTGCTGCGCCGCTTTCGCTTCGTCTGAGCCACTTGTGGGAGCTTACGCGCTGTCCCGGAGCGCGTCCTCGATCGTGGCCCGGTTTCTGATCGGAATCTGATCCGGCAGGGTGGCGAGAGCGGCCTCCGGGGCGAGCCCGATGAGCTCGACGGCGGCGACGGGAGCGTGGCGCCAGACCGCGGCGACGACGTCACCGGGAGAGGTGCGCCGGTAATCCTCGATGTTGGTCGAGACCTGGGTGATGCCGCGGCTTGCGAGCGAAAGCCCGAGCGCGCGGACCGACGGCAGCCCCGCTTCGCCCCCCTCGCGAATCAGCCGCGCGATCGCCTGCGCCTGCTCGAGCGTCGCGGGCGGCTCCAGCTCGAGGTTGAACGCGACCAGCGGCGGGCGGGCGGCGACGAGCACCGCGCCGCTGGCCGGATCGAGGGCGGACGGCCCGAAGTCGGGCCTGAGCTCCCCGGCTTGCATGCGCTGCGCGAGCGCTTCTGTGCCGCCGCGTCGCAGCTCGGCGCGCGTGCGTCCGCCTGCCAGGCCCCCGTAGAGGAAGACCGGCACGTTGAGCTGAGCGCCCAGGAGGTCGGCGAGCACGAGGGCCTCGGCGCAGGCGGCGCCGCGGGAGGACTCGTTGAGATACACGATCGGGGCCACGTCCAGCGCGCCGATGCGGGGGTGGACGCCGGCTGAGAAACGCAGATCGACGTGACCGAGGGTCTCCCTGGCTCCCTGCAGGACCGCCTTTGCAAGCTGGCCGGGGCCACCGGCGAGCGTGAACACCGAGCGGTCGTGATCGGGATCGCAATGCACGTCGAGCAGACGCGTATCGAACGCGGTCGCGATCGCGTCGATCGCCTCCCGGTCGCCACCGACCGAGACGTTCGGAACGGCGAGCAGGATCGGCCCGCTCAGCGGGCCGCCGCCTCGTCGAGCATGAAACGCCCCTCATCGAGCACGGCGCGGCCGTCAATCTCGAGCGAGGCCTCGAGCACCACCACGTCGATGTGGATCGGGACCGAAACCGAGCCGCCGATGCCGGCGCTCGCTCCGAACGCGACGTGGACGGTGCCGAGGATCTTCTCGTCCTCGAGCACATCGCCGGTGAGCCGGGCGCGGTCATTGGTGCCTACCCCGAGCTCAGCCAGGTTGGTCCCCGCCTCACCGTGTTTGCGCAGCAGCTCGAGCAGTTGGGGGCCGAGCCCCCCGGTGGCCTGCACCAGCTGTCCGTCGCACATGGTCAGCCTCGCGGGCTCGTCGCTGATGCCGAGCGAGCCGACACTCGAGGCGACGATCGTGCCCTCGCCCGCCAGCGGCGCGATGAAGCCCTCACCGCAGGGAAGGTTGCCGAACGCTCCCCGCTGCGTGAGCTCGCCGTCGTCGGAGATTCCAGCGCGACCGCTCAAGTTCAAGGTGACATCGGAGCCGCGTGGGCAGGTGAAGCGCGCCTGCGTCCCCCGGTCAAGCAGCTCGGCGACGGCGCGGGAGCGCGCGGCCATCAGCTCGAAGTCGACCGCCATCACGCGCGCGAGCATCTCCTCGCTTACACCCGGCATGGTGGCGCCGCGCGCGCCCACCTCGGTGGCGCGTTTGCGCGCGCGTGTATGACTGAGCGACCGCGTGGTGGGGGCGATGTAAACGTTGCACCCCCCGAGCGCGTCCGCCACCGGCCGGGGTGGCTCGTTGCCGTCGATCTCGCGCTCGTCCATGACTGCGAGCACCGCCTCCGCGCCGGCTGCGCGGGCCTCATCGCGCAGCGCCGTGCCGATCGCGAGCTTGGGCGGATCGACGATCACAAGCACATCCTCGCCCGCCTTGACTCCGAGACAGCGGCGGATGACGGCAGTCACGGCTGGACCGAGATCGGTCATGAGCTGATCATATGGGCGGGCGAGCAGATAGAACTCAGATGGTGTTCCGGCCCGGGGAGGGGAAGATGTTGAAGCTGTCTTTGTGGTTTGCGATCGCCGCTGCCGTGGCGATTCCACTCGCTCTCCAGGGCGGTTCCGCGGGTGCCGCGAGCGGCCCGTGCAGAACGGCCAAGCCGTCCAACGCGCATTACACGCATGTGATCTGGATCTTCGAGGAGAACCACAGCTACGGGACGATCGTGGGAAGCCCGCAAGCCCCGTACATCAACGAGGTCGCAAACGAGTGCGGGCTCGCGACGAACTACCACAACATCACGCACCCCACCCTCCCCAACTACGTGGGTGCCACCTCGGGCCTCGCGCGTTCGAAGCTCCAACAGTTCAAGAGCGATTGCAGCCCGTCCAAGGCGTGCAGCACCTCGGCGCGCAGCATCTTCGCCCAGACCTCGAGCTGGAAGGCCTACGAGGAGTCGATGCCCTCCAACTGCGCCCGGGCAAACGCCGGCAACTACGCGGTCCGCCATAACCCGCCGCCGTACTTCACGAAGCTCAAGGGCTGTCGCAAGAAGGACGTGCCGTTCACCCAGCTCGCCAAGGACCTTTCGAAGAACAAGCTGCTGGCGTTCTCGTTCATCACGCCCAACCTGATGGATGACATGCACAACGGCACGATTGCCCAGGGCGATTCGTGGCTTAAGACGAACCTGCCAGTCATCCTCCACTCGCGCGCGTACAAGTCGGGACACACGGTCGTGTTCATCACCTGGGACGAGGGCCAGGGCGGCAGTACCGGCAAGTGCGCCACCAACACCACTGACGTGGGATGCCATGTGGCGACGATCGTCATCAGCCCCAGTACCAAGCCCGGAACCAAGTCGCACAAGCTGTTCAACCACTACTCGCTGTTGGGCACAACCGAGCAGTTGCTGGGATTGCCGAAGCTAGGCCTCGCGAAATGCGCCAACAGCATGAAGGGCGTCTTCGGCCTGTAGCGCTGAGCGGCGGCTACGCTCCTCTGGTCGCGCGCGCGGGCGGGTCTCGCGGCGCTCGTGCGTTCAAGCGCCGTCCGCGGCGGGCGGCCGACCGCGGAGACGCCGAGGTGGACGCGGTGGAGACGGCCCGCCTTCGCACGGGCGAAGATCGCGTTCTTGCTGAGTCCAAGTCCGCGGAGTTGGTCGTAGGTGATGTTGCCGTGCTGGCGAACGGCCAGCTTGGCGATCGCAGAATCAGGACTGTTGGATGTTGGTCTGCCTATATGGGACTGAGGTCCAAGGGTCCCGGCACTCGCGTCTCGCGCTGTGGCCGCTGGCTATCCTCGGTGCCCCGCCGGAGTAGCTCAGTCGGTTAGAGCAGCGGAATCATAATCCGCGTGTCGGGGGTTCGAGTCCCTCCTCCGGCA
>JAVKSP010000098.1:0-11546 GCA_039583645.1 Solirubrobacteraceae bacterium | reverse complement strand
TCGGGGCGCCCGGATTTGAACCGGGGACCTCACCGACCCGAACGGTGCGCGCTACCAGGCTGCGCCACGCCCCGATCGGTCCAGTATCCCATAGCCCGGGCGGCCACTCGTACCGCGAGGCCGATCGCCACAAGCGGATCCGTCTTGCAACGGCGCGTCAGGGGAGACGAATGAGTTTCTTGAGCGGCGGCGGCAGGATCTTGTCGATCGTGCGCTTGACTGGCGCGGTCACTTTGTGGAGAAGCGGACCGATATCCTTGCGCACCGTCTTCAATGGATTGCCAGGCGGGGAGGGCAATCGTGGGGTCGAAGGAGTCTTCGGGGAGGCGATTGAAGGCCCGCTCGGTGGCGGCGCCTGGGGGTAACTGGCCGGAGGCGGAGTGGAAACGTGGAGTTTCGACCGCGACTGACTGGCCCTCAGCGCGGTGTGGCGAGAACGCAGCGCGGCTCTACCAGCCTGGTGGACGCTGGCTGGGAGGCGGCTGCGCTGCGTGAGCGCGCCGGCGGGCGCCGACGACGACTGGGCTCTGGCGGCCTGCACGTGGGTGGGCGCGACCTTGTACACGTCCGCCGCGGGCCGCGCGCCGAGCCCGGCGGCGCCCCCCGCTCCGCCGCTGACCACGATGGCGGTCGCCATCACGGCCAGCGCAGTCTGACCCGCACCGGCGGCGATGCCCGGGTCGGCGATCTGGCCCGCACGGTGCAGCGAACGGGCGAGCTGTGAGAGCCGTCCACGGAAGAGCGTTCGCCAGGGAACAAAGGGGAACGGAAACAGCGCCGCGATCTTCTTCGCCACGCTCGGCAGCTGCAGCGCGGAATCGTCGATTCCGGCCAGGTGTGCTTGCCGCCGGCACGGCTGGCAGTGCGCAATGTGACGGGCCAAGCGACGTCGTTCGCGCAGTCCCATGGTGCGCAGCCGCGCGTCGCCGCCGTCGTCGATCAGCGCCAGGACCTGCTCGCATCGGCGACCGCTCGCGATGTCGTCGTATTCCTCTCCCAGCCGCCGGCGGGCCCTGAACAGCGTGCTCTCGACCATCGGCACCGACATGCCCAGCTGCGCGGCGATCTCCGCATAGGAGCGGCCCTCGAGTTCGCGCTGAACGAGCACCCTGTGCTGGCTCTCGGAGAGACCGCTGAAGGCGCCGCGCAGGGCATCGAGTTGTTGCCGGCGCTCGAGATAGGTCTCAGGCGAGTGCGTGGTGGCAGCGAGTTCGCGGCTCCCAACGTCCGCCTCCGCCTCCGCCGAGACCTCGGGGCAGCGCTTGGCGCGACGGAACTCGTCTATGCACGCGTTCCGGGCGATCTCGTAGATCCATGACTTGAAGGCGATCGCGCGGTCGCTGCCACGCAGCGCTCTCAGCGCCGAGACGAACACATCCTGCGCAATGTCCTCCGCCCGTCCGCGGTCCCGGACGATGCCACGGACGTATCCCAGGACGCCGCCACCGTAGCGGGCATATAGCTCGCCGAAGGCGCGGTCGTCGCCATCCCTAACCGCCCCGACTAAGTCGGCTTCCGTCCGTGCGAGTGGTGACTGCGGCACCACTAGTGCTGACATACCCATCCTTGTTCTGCCTGGCGACGGAACAGTACCCGAAAAGCGCCGGTTTTCCCAATAGGAGAAGCACGTGTGAGGCCGCCGAAAGTCAGGGGCGAGTCGCCAGAAGCCAGGCGCGTTTTGCGCTTGCCCGGGCCCACGGCCGTCTTTTTATGCCATCGCTCAACCCATTTCCGCAGTTCGCATGCTCGCTGTAGGCTCAGCTCATGACGAGCTTGAGCGCATCCGCCGAGACCGGCATACTCCCGGTTATGTAGCGAACGGCAAAGGAGGAAGACGACCGTGGCAAATCACCTGACGCCCACCGAGCTTGCACAAGAGTCAGGCCTGGAACGCAGAGACGTAATCGCCAAGTGCATCGAGTTGGGCGTCCCAATCTTCAACGGTCGAATCGACAAGACGCTGTTCCTCTCCAGCCTTCGCGAAGACCCAGCGGCCAAGACCCAGCCCCAGCCGGCTGGGGCCTAGCTTCCCTGCCGCCCATCTTCGCCGGTCCGCCTGAATCTTCCTCGCGCGATTCCGCGCTGCTCGTCGAGCAAGAGCGCTACTACCGAGCCCGGGCCCCCGAGTACGACGCTTGGTGGGAGCGTCGCGGTCGCTATGACCGTGGGGCTGCCGCCAACGCGCGCTGGTTCGCCGAGGCGCAGCGCCTGAAGGCGGAGGTCAAGCGCTTCGAGCCTCACGGTGCAGTGCTCGAGCTCGCCTGTGGCACCGGGCTGTGGACTAGGGTGCTCGCCCGGCACGCCCAACGCGTCACCGCCGTCGACGCCGCTCCGGAGATGCTCGCTCTCAACCGCGAGCGCTTGGCGGCAGCGGGACGCACCAACGTCGACTACCTCCGGGCCGATCTCTTTCGCTGGGAGCCGCCGCGGGCGTCCTACCACGCCTGCTTCTTTGCCTTCTGGCTCTCGCACGTCCCGGAGAGTCGCTTCGCTGGCTTCTGGGAAACGGTCGCTCTGGCGCTGAAGCCTGGGGGGCGCGTCTTCTTCATCGATAGCGCTCGCAGCGAGCACTCGACCGCCGCGGACCATCATCTCCCGGAGGGGAACGAGGACACCATGCGACGGCGCTTGGACGACGGGCGCGAGTTCCAGATCGTCAAGCGCTTCTACGATCCCGACCTCCTTCACAAGCGCCTGGCCGAGCTCGGGTTCGACGTGGAGGTCCGCAGTACGGGTGAGTACTTCATCTACGGCAGCGGCCGCCCCAGCCGCTAGCCGAAGCCTTCCAGCGAAGCCACGCGACCGCATCTTTGCGGCCCGGCGCGGGTTACAAGGCAACAGATGCGCAGGCGCTGGGCCATCCTCATCCTGGGCGCCGCGATGCTGGCGGTGCCCCAGATCTCGTCCGCCGCGCTGCCGACGGGATTGGGAGCACCTCGGCAGAGCGGGCCCGAGCGTCCGCTCGGCCCGAAGGCCCTCCGGCACGCGCTCAACCACGACCTCCACACGATCACCGGCCTCAAAGGCGCCTACGTCGTAGACCTCACCACCGGTCAGGCCCTTTACGCCAAGCACGCCGAAACTGGTCGCATACCGGCGTCGGTCGAAAAGCTCTACACGACCACCACCGCCCTGCTGCGCCTGGGCCCTGCGGCAGTGCTCACCACCTCCGTGCTCGGGACCGGCCGGCTCGAGAGCGACGGCACCTGGCACGGAACGCTCTACCTGCGCGGCGGCGGCGATCCGAGCTTCGGCTCCCACAGTTTCGACCATGCTGCTTACGGCACGGGAGCGACGATCGGCAAGCTCGCGCGCGAGGTACACAAGGCCGGCATTACGAGCCTCGCGGGCCGGATCGTGGGCGACGAATCGCGCTTCGACTCGTTGCGCGGAACCCCGGCGACGAACTTCAAACGCTCCTTCTATCTCGAGGGTCAGCTCAGTGCGCTCGCGTACGATCGCGGGTTCTCCAACTCGACCTGGACCGCCTTTCAGCACAACCCGCCGAAGTACGCGGCGAACCGGTTTGCGGACGCGCTTCGCGCCGTCGGCGTGAGCGTGCCCTCTGACGTTCGCGTCAGCACCGGCGTGGCGCCAGAGGACGCCGGGCAAGTGGCAGCTGTCAACTCGCCAAAGCTCGCCAAACTGATCGAGCTGACCAACACCCCGTCGGACAACTTCTTCGCGGAGATGCTGTTAAAGGACCTGGGGGCCAGCGTCGGCGGCGGAGGTACCACCGCTGCGGGCGTCGGCGTGGTGCGCCGGGCACTCAAGCACTACTTCCACCTCAGGCCTCGCTTCAACGACGGCTCGGGCCTTTCCCGCTACGACTCGACCACGCCGAAGCAGGTCGTGACCCTGCTCCGCAACATGGATCCCAACTCGGACTTCGTCGACTCGCTCGCGATCGCGGGCGAGACGGGCACGCTCAAAGACGAGATGCGGGGAACGAGAGCGCAGGGCAACTGCCTTGGCAAGACCGGCACGCTGTACGACGTGGCCAGCCTGGCGGGCTACTGCACAGCCCGCAACGGCGACACGCTGGCGTTCGCGTTCCTGCTCAACGGCCTCACGAACTCGGACTACGCCCACACCGTGGAGGCCAAGATGGCCGTCGCGCTCGCAAACTACGACGGCTAGCGCCCGCGCCCGCGCAGCCTGTCACCGCCCGGCGACCCTCCGGTTAAGCGCCGCCGTCGACCAGCGCGCGTAGCCCGTCCTCGTCGAGCACCGGAACCCCCAGCCGCTCGGCCTGGGCTAGCTTCGTGCCGGGGCTCGCGCCCGCGACGACATATGCGGTCCGGCGCGAGACGGACCCGGTCACTTTCCCCCCGGCCGTCAAGATCATCTCGGTGGCCTGCTCGCGCGTGAGCGTCGGCAGCGTCCCCGTCAGCACCAGCGTCTTGTCCGCCAGCGGCCCCTCCCTCGGTGGCGGACCTTCCTCCTCGAACCGCAGGCCCTGCCGGCGCAGGTCGGAGATCACTTCGCGCGTCTGGGGATCTGCTAGCTGTTCGCGGATCACGTGGGCCATCTTCGGGCCGATGCCCGGCGTCTGCTCGATCTGTTCCTCGTCCGCGTCCAACAGCGCGTCTATGGTGCGGAACTGCTGCGCCAGGTTGCGCCCCGTCACATAGCCGACCTCCTCGATCCCGAGCGCGTACAGCACGCGGCCAAAGGGCTGGCGCTTTGACGCCTCGACCGCGGTGACGAGCTTGTGGGCAGATACCTCGCCGAAGCCCGTCTGCTCGGCGATCTGATCGGCAGACAAGCGATAGAAGTCCGCCGCGGTGTGGACCCAGCCGAGCTCCATGAAGAGGCTGACCTGCTTCTCGCCCAGCCCGTCGATGTCCATCGCGCCGACGAAGTGCTTGAGCAGCTGCCAGCGGCGCCCGGGACAGTTGCGGTTCGGGCACTTGGTGAACACCGAGCCTTCGGGTTTGAGCGTCGCGGTGCCGCAGACCGGACACTGGTCAGGGGGCGCCGGTCGCGGTGGCCGCTTCGCTCGCTCAGCCATATGCGGCGCCGGTGAGAGCACCTGCGGGATCACGTCACCGGCGCGCAGCACGATCACCTCCTCGCCCGGGCGGATGTCCTTGCGCGCGAGGTCCTCCTCGTTGTGAAGCGTCGCCAGCTTCACCGTGACCCCCCCGACAGTCACCGGCTCCAGCATCGCGTAGGGGTGCAGGTCGCCGAACTTGCCCGGATTCCAGCCGATCTCCTTCAAGGTGGTGACCGCGGTGATCGGCGCGAACTTCCACGCGATCGACCAGCGCGGCTCACGCCCGACCACCCCCAGCCTCCGCTGCAGCTCGGCGTCATTGACTTTGATCACGACGCCGTCGATCTCGAACTCGAGCGACCCTCTGCGCGCCTCCCACTCCTGGCAGCGCGCGACTACCTCCTCCTCGGAGGCCAGCAAAGCGACGTCGGGGTGCACGGGAAAGCGATGCTCGCGAAGCCACTGCAGCGTCTCCCACTGGGTCGCGAAGCTGATTCCTTCGCTGGCTCCGATCCCGTAGGCCCAGAACGACAGCGGACGCTGCGCGGCCAGCTTCGGATCGAGTTGGCGGATCGTCCCCGCAGCTGAGTTGCGGGGATTGCGGAAGGTGGACAGACCGGCCTCGGCCTGACGCTCGTTGAGCGCGGCGAAATCGGGCAGCGACATGTATGCCTCGCCGCGGACCTCGATCAACGCCGGCGCATCGGATCCCTCCAGCCGCCTCGGGATCGATGGGATCGTGCGCAGATTGTGGGTGACGTCCTCGCCGATCTCGCCGTTGCCACGGGTGGCTCCGCGCTCGAACGTGCCCTCGCGGTAGATCAGCGAGATCGCGAGCCCGTCGATCTTGGGTTCGGCCACGAACTCGAACTGAGGATCCTCGATCCCTTCGCGCGCGAGGAAGTTGCGCATGCGCTGGATCCACGCCCGCAACTGCTCCGCCGAGCGGGCATTGCCGAGCGAGAGCATCGGCTGCAGGTGCTCCACCTTGACCAGCTCCGAGACCGGCTCGGCGCCAACCCGCTGGGTGGGGGAGTCAGGCGTCACCAGCTCGGGGTGATCGCGCTCGAGCGCGCGCAGCTCGTCGATCAGCGCGTCGTATTCATCGTCCCCGACCGCCGGATCGTCGAGCACGTAGTAGCGGTAGTTGTGGTGCTCCAGCGTGCGGCGCAGTTCGGCCGCGCGCTCCGCCGGGGCGGACACCGTTACTGGACCTCGCTGGCAGCCGGGGCGATCAGCCGCTCGAGGTCGTACCTGCGGAGCGCCGTAAGGCCGGTGCGGTCGGTCAGGTCGAAGTGAATCGGCGTCACGGCGATCCTGCCGTGAGCAAGCGCGGCCAGGTCGGTTCCAGTCTCATCGCGCTCGTAACTCGCCTCGCCGTAGATGCGGTACTGGCGCCGGCCCCCTTCGTGCTCTCCGATCAACGCGAGCTCGTCCCGGTAGATGCGCTTGCCAAGTCGCGTGACCTCAACACCGGCCGCCTCGCCGCCGGGCACGTTGATGTTCAAAAGCGTGCCGCCCGGAAGCGGGACGTTTTCGAGCTCCGCCACCAGGCGCGAGGCAAATCGCGCCGCCGCCGTGAAGTCGAAGGCGCTGCCGGCGCGGAAGTCGAGCTCGCGCGCGCTCGACTGCTGCGAGACAGCGATCCCCGGCAGCCCGAGCACGATCGCCTCGAGCGCCGCCGCGACCGTGCCCGAATAGGTGATGTCGTCGCCGAGGTTTGAGCCGTGGTTGATGCCCGCGACAACCAGCTCGGCCTCGAACCCCTCGATCAGACCGAGCCGTGCGAGCCGCACGCAGTCGACGGGCGTCCCGTCGGTCGCGTAGCCGACGGTGCCGTCCTCGAATTCGACCTCCTGCACCCACAGGGGACGGCGGGTGGTGATCGAGCGAGCCATTGCCGAGCGGTTGCCGTCCGGCGCGATCACAGCGAGCTCGATCCCCGGCAGCTCGAGCAGCGCGCGCCGCAGGCTCTGGAGCCCGTCGGCGTCGATACCGTCGTCGTTGGTGAGCAGTACCCGCATCGGTTCTGATCCTAGTGTGACCTCGTGACACCTTCCGTGGCCCTGCGCCGTGTCTCAGACGATGACGACCTCGCCTTCCTGAGCGAGCTCGCGCGGGATCCAGCGCTCGAGCCGTTCCTGGCACCGAACCGCAGCGAGCCCGCGCCCCTGCGCGAGCTGGCCGCGGCACCACCTCCATATGGGGTGTACGTGATCGAGGTCGCCGGCGGGCGGGTCGGTGGTCTGGCGCTGACGGCTGCGAGCGCCACCAGCCCGACCTGCGAGATCTCGCGCGTGATGGTCCGCCCGAACGTCCACCGCGCCGGGGTCGGCACCCAGGCGGTGCGCATGGCCTGCCGCCTGGCGCTCGTCGACCATGGACGCCACCGCATCGAGGCCCAGGTCTACGGCGACAACCTGGCCGGTCAGCGCCTGTTCGAGCGCGCCGGCTTCACGCGCGAGGGGGCACGGCGGCGCGCCTACTGGCGGCACGAGCAGTGGCTCGACGGGGTCTACTACGGGTTGCTGGCGGAGGAGTTGTAGAGCCCGACCGGCCGGGGGCGCACGGTCGATGTCCATTTACGTTCGCCTTCCGAACGCCGAGGGACATCGACTACCGTGACAGCACCCGCTCCCCCCCGTACCCGACCCCGGCCAGATACAGCCCGCAGGCGGCCGCCGTGCGGCCCGCCTCGGACCGCGGGCGACCCTCCAACAACCGCGCGAACCCCTCGACCGACCGGCCGCCCGAGCCCACCTCGAGCATCGTCCCCACCAGCACCCGGATCATCTGGCGCATGAAGGCCTCGGCCTCGATCCAGAACTCGAGCACCTCGCCGTCCAAACACGGCCGCCAGAACGCCTCCAATACCATGCGCGAGAAGTGCACGTGCTCGGTCTCCGTCGGCGTAAACGCGGTGAAGTCATGCGTGCCCACCAGCGCCGCCGCGCACTCAGAAAGCAGCCCTCGATCGAGCCCATGCGGCCAGTGCAGCACGCGGCCGCGCGAGAGCGCCGGCCGCGCCGGGCGCACCAGCAGGCGGTAGCAGTAGGCGCGGCTGGTCGCGTCGCGGCGGGCGTCGAAGCCGTCCGGGGCGGGCGCGCACGACAAAACCGCCACGTCCTCGGGCAACAGCGCATTCAAACCCCGTACGGGCGCCGGGTCTCCGGCGTACGAAACCACCTGGCCCCAGGCGTGCACGCCCGCGTCGGTGCGTCCGGCGACCGTCACCTGCACCGACGGCTCGCGCAGCACGACCGCGAGCGCCCGCTCGACTTCCTCCTGCACCGTCCGCTTGCCCGGCTGGCGCGACCAACCGGAGAAACGCGAGCCGTCGTATTCGAGTATCAGACGGCTGTGCAACCCTGAGTGGCCGCCGGCCCGCTACACCAGCTCGAGCAGCACCATCTCCGTCGAGTCGGAGCGGCGCGGCCCCAACTTGAGGATGCGGGTGTAGCCGCCGGGGCGCTCGCTGTAGCGAGGGGCGATCTCATCGAAGAGCTTGTAGACCATGAACTTGTCCTGCCCCAGCGCGGAGAGCGCCTGGCGCCGGGCGTGCAGGTCGCCGCGCTTGGCGAGCGTGATCAGCCGCTCGAGCTCCGGCTTGACCGCCTTTGCCTTGGCCTCGGTGGTCTGAATGCGCTCGTGCTCGATCGCCTCCTTGCAGAGGTTCATCAGCAACGCCTTGCGATGCGAGGCGCTACGGCTGAGCTGGTATCGCTGACGCTGGTGGCGCATGCTCGCCCGCAAACCCTCAGTCCTGACGCAGCGACAGGCCGCGCGCGTTGAGCGTCTCCACGACCTCGTCAATCGACTTCTTGCCGAAGTTGGGGATCGCGTTGAGCTCGGCCTCGGTCTTGGAGACCAGATCGCCCACCGTCTGAATGCCCGCCCGCTTGAGGCAGTTGTACGAACGTACGCCAAGCTCGAGCTCCTCGATCAGGATGTCGTCCATGGCATTGGGCGGCCGCGTGCCGCCGCCGCCCGGGCCCGCGCCGAGCACGCCGGGCAGGACACCCTCGAGCGCGCTGGGGGCGCCCTCGCGCAACTCCACCACGCGGTCGGCGTCGGTGAAGATGGCGAGCTGGGAGATCAGGATCTCGGCAGCCTCGCGTAGCGCGGCCTGGGGATCGATCGAACCATCGGTCTCGATGTCGAGCGTGAGCTTGTCGAAGTCGGTGCGCTGGCCGACCCGCGCCTGCTCGACGCTGTAGGCGACCCTGCGGACCGGAGAGAAGATCGAGTCGATGGGAATGACGCCGATCGGCTGATCGGGCGACTTGTTCTCCTCCGCGGGCCGGTAGCCCCGTCCGCGTCCGATCGTGAGGTACACCTCGAGCTTGGTCTTCTTCTCGAGCGTTGCGATGTGGGCGTCGGGGTTGAGGATCTCGACGCCCGAGGGGAGGTCGATGTCCTTGGCCGTGATCTCACCCGGCCCCGTCACGACGAGGGGCGCCTCAATTTCCGTGGCGTCCGAGTGCATACGGCACACGACCCCCTTGAGGTTGAGCACGATGTCGGTGACATCCTCCTTGACGCCCTTGATCGTGGAGAACTCGTGGGCGACGCCTTCGATGCGAACACTGGTCACGGCCGCCCCGGTGAGCGACGAGAGCAGCACGCGGCGCAGGGAGTTGCCGAACGTGTAGCCGAAGCCACGGTCGAGCGGCTCGATCGTGAACGAACCACGGTTGTCATCGACCGATTCTGAGGAGATTCGGGGGACTTGGAAATCAAGCATCTTCAGGTCCTAATGTCGGGGATTGGAGCGGACCGGTAGCGGGTGTGAGCGCCGTGCGCCACCGGCCCTGGCGGCACAGCGGTAAAGCTTGCGTTACTTGGAGTAGAGCTCAACGATGAGCTGCTCTTGCACCGGCGCCGCGATCTCTCGGCGCTCGGGCTTGCGCAGCACCTTCGCCGTGAGCGAGTCGTGGTCGGCCTGCAGCCAGGCCGGGACCTGGCCGGTCAGCTCGGTCGCGTCACGGATGACCTGGGTCGCGCCCGAGTCCGTGCCGATCGCGATCACGTCGCCCTCCCGCAACTGGTAGGAGGGAATATTCACCCGGCGCCCGTTGACGGTCCAATGACCGTGCAGGATCAGCTGCCGAGCCTGCCTGCGAGACGCCGCAAATCCGAGCCGCACGAGCACGTTGTCGAAGCGGCACTCGAGCATCTGCAGCAGGTTCTCGCCCGTGATGCCGGGCTGCTGCGAAGCCTTCTCGTAATAGATCCGGAACTGCTTCTCGAGCACGCCGTAGTAGCGCTTGGCCTTCTGCTTCTCGCGCAGCTGGAGGCGGTACTCGCTCTGGCGCTGGCGGCCACGGCCGTGCTCGCCGGGCGGGTAGGAGCGTCGTTCCACGCCGCACTTGTCGGTCAGGCAGCGCTCGCCCTTGAGGAAGAGCTTCTGCCCTTCCCTGCGGCACTGCTTGCACTGGGGGCCGGTATCGCGCGCCATCGCTCAGACCCTCCTGCGCTTACGCGGTCGGCAGCCGTTGTGGGCCTGCGGCGTCACATCGCGGACGGTGCTCACCTCGAGACCCGCGGCCTGGAGCGAACGGATCGCGGTCTCGCGGCCCGAGCCAGGACCCTTGACAAACACCTCCACGCGCTGAAGGCCGTGCTCGATGCCCTTGCGCGCCGCGGCGTCGGCCGTCACCTGGGCCGCGAACGGAGTCGACTTGCGCGAGCCCTTGAAGCCCGCCCCGCCAGCCGATTCCCACGCGATCACATTGCCCTCGCGGTCGGTCAGGGAAACGATCGTGTTGTTGAACGAGGTCTTGATATGGGCCTGCCCGACGGGGATGTTCTTGCGCACCCGCCGGCGGCCGCGCTGTCGCTTCGGTGCCGGCATCTACTTCTTCGTCGCCTTCTTCTTGCCGGCGACCTGCATGCGCTTGGGCCCCTTGCGAGTGCGCGCGTTGGTCTTGGTGTTCTGGCCGCGCACGGGCAGCCCGCGGCGGTGGCGCAGTCCCCGATAGGAGCCGATCTCCTGCAGGCGCTTGACGTTCTGCTGGCGGTCGCGGCGCAGATCGCCCTCGACCATGAGCTGCCCGTCGATCAGCTCGCGCAGCTTGACCACCTCGTCCTCAGTGAGATCGCGGACGTACGTGTCGGCAGATATGCCAGCCTCGTCCAGAAGCTTGTTCGAGGTCGCGCGGCCGATGCCGTAGATGTAGGTGAGGCCGATCTCCGCGCGCTTGTTGAGGGGGATGTTGATGCCTGAGATTCGCGCCATCTAGTCGCTCATCCCTGCCGCTGCTTGTGGCGCGGATTCGAGCAGATGACGAGGACCCGTCCCTGGCGACGGATGATCTTGCACTTCTCGCACATTGGTTTGACCGAGGGTCGTACCTTCACGCTCGCTTCGCTCTCTTGTCGGATCTGAAGGTCCCGGGCCGAGCTCTGGCAGCCGCTGAAGCCGCCGCTACTCGAGCCGGGGGTGCGCGCACAGCAAGACGAAACGCGCTGCGACGCAGACCGCCAATACTAGCAGGGGTGTTCCGGCCGGAACATGTTCCGGCCGGCCGATCCGATCATGATCGGA
>JAVKSP010000097.1:0-11602 GCA_039583645.1 Solirubrobacteraceae bacterium | reverse complement strand
GCCGGGCCCCGCCGGAACATGTTCCGGCGGGCCGGGCCGAACATGTTCGGCCCGGAAAAAATTCATCCCCGAGTTACGGCACAATCCCGTGGGCCGTGAGCAATACGTCGATCACCTACCTGGTCGGTATCTGCCTGGGTGTGCTCGGCCTTGGCGCCTTCGGCGCGCTCGTGCTGGTGCCCGCCGTGACCGCCTACCGGCGGCCGCTCGAGCGCATCGCCGCGGGCATCCTGTCGCTCTACGTGCTGGCCGCGTTCATCGGGATCGGGGTCGTGATCGGGGCGATCGTGATCATCGAGTGGCCGCGGCTGTTCTAGGAAACCGGCTCGTGGGAGCCGGCGCAGCGGACCTGGGCGCGCTCGCCGCGATCACCGACGCCGTCGAAGCCGGCGCCGGGCTGCCCGAGATCCTGCGCACCGCGGCCCGTGCGCTCCACGCCAGCCTCGTCCTGATCGACCGCTCTGGCGCCGTGCTGGCGGTCGCGGCCCGCTCGACCGGCGACGAGCGCTCGCTGATGCGCGCGACCGAGGGCGTGCAGACAATCGACCTGCGCGTGGCCGAGGTGTCGGTCGGGCAGCTGCGCCTGCGCGTTCGCGAGCGCCCACCCGACGCGACGCTGCTGCGGCTCGTGACGGCGCTGGTCGCCTCCGAGGTCGACCGCGTGCGCGCCCCCGAGCGCGCCTCCGAGGAGGCCGCGATCGGCTTCCAGCACGCGGTGCTCGCCAGTCAGATCTCCGCCCGCGAGGATCTGCTCGCGCGCGGCAAGGAGCTCGGCATCGATCTGTCGCAGGGCGCCAGCGTGGTGGTGGTGCGGGCGCACCCGCGCATGCCGATGCCGGACTGGCGCCAGCGGCTGCTGGCGATCGCGCGGCGCGGGGCGCGCTCGGTGGCCCCGGGCGCGATCGTGGCGCCCGAGCGCGAGGAGGGGGGCGAGGTGACCGTGCTGCTACCCGACCCCTCCGGCGAGGGGGCGCGCCGCGTGGCGACCGCGATCATGCGCGAGATCGAGTCCGGTCCCCCCGGCTTCGCGTGCTCGATCGGGCGCAGCCGCCACGCCGCCGATCCGCTCCAGCTGCGCCGCGCGCGCAACGAGGCGCTGCTCGCCGCCAACGTCGTCGAGGGCGACCCCGACCGTTCCGAGCTCGCCTTCGAGGAGACCGGCACCTACCGGCTGCTGCTGCCCTACATGGACGATCCGGTCGAACTGCGGGGCTTCTACGAGCAGACCGTCAGACCACTCGCGGCCTACGACGAGCAGTACGAGACCGATCTCCTGGGGACGCTTCAGACCTTCCTCGAGTGCGACGCGAACGTCAATGCCACCGCGGCTCGGCTGATCACGCACCGGCATACGGTCCGTTACCGCTTCGAGCGCGTGCGCGAGCTGACCGGCCTCGACGTCTCCTCGAGCGACGGCCGCGAGAAGCTCTCGCTGGGGCTGAAGGCGATGCGCGTGCTCGGCCTGGCCGCGCCCCGCGGGCCCGCCACCGAGCCCGGGGCGGAGGGCGGCCGGGTCCGCAGATGAGCAAGCACCGCCCGGTGGGCGCCGTCCGCCACGCGGCGGGGATGCTGACGCCGACCGCGGCACTGTTTGGGCGTGTGGGACTCGAGCGCCAGGCGGCCACGCGGGCCAGGCGCCTGGCTGACGCTGCCTGGGACCGCTTCGCGCAGCGCCGCCGGCCGACGCGCCCCAGGATGCGCGCGCTCACCGTCGGCCCGGGGGGAAGGTTCGAATGGCGTGAGGCGCCGGCGCCCCCGTCGCCCGGTCCGGAGGGCGCGGTCGTGCACCCGATCGCAGCGGCGACCTGCGATCTGGACCGCGTGCTCGCCCTCGGCCGGACCCCGTTCCCGCTGCCGCTGCACTTCGGGCACGAGTGCGTCGCCGAGGTGCTCTCGGTCGGCGAGCGGGTCAGCTCCGTCACGCCCGGCGATCGCGTGGTCGTCCCCTTCCAAATCAACTGTGGCCACTGCGCTCCCTGCCGGGCAGGGCATACGGGCAACTGCGCGAGCGTGCCGCCGATCTCGATGTACGGATTCGGCGTCGGAGGCGGCCACTGGGGCGGGGTGATGTCCGATCGGCTGGCCGTCCCGTTCGCCGACGCGATGCTGGTGCCGCTTCCGGACGGGATCGAGCCGGCCGCCGCGGCCAGCGTGGCCGACAACGTCGCCGACGCTTACCGCCATATCGCGCCGCATATCGACCTGCTGCGCGAGCCAGACGCCGAGGTGCTGATGCTCGCGGGAATCGGCCGCAAGCCCGTCGTCAGCAGCAGCGTCCCGCTCTACGCGGGGCTGGTGGCGAAGGCTCTCGGCGTCGAGACCGTGCATCTGGTCGACAGCCGCGAGCAGGTGCGCGCGCACGCGGAGCGACTGGGCCTGATCGCCCACCCGCCCAGTCAACTGCGGCGGCTGCCCGTGGCTGCGCTCGTGGTCGACGGGACCGCTACCGCGTCGGGGATGCGAGCCTCGATCGAGCACACGGCTCCAGACGGCGTCTGCTCGAGTCTCGGCGGCCTGCACCGCTTCGCACGTCTTCCCACCGGCGTGATGTTCGGGCGCAACGTCACGTTCAAGGTCGCCCGATCGCATGCTCGGGCGCTGATCCCCCACGTGCTCGAGCTGATGGGCACGGGCAAGCTTCATCCCGAGCATGTGACCACCGAGCTCGAGAAGATGGACGAAGCGCCCCGGGCGATCGAGCGCCACGTTCGCGGCGACGCGACCAAGACGATCCTGGTGCAGTGACGCCCGTCGGGATCATCACCGGCTCGGGCACATACGCGCTGCCCGGCTTCGAGGCCGCCGAGCAGCTCACGGTCGCCACCCCCTTCGGCGACGCAGTGGTCAACCGCGGCGAGTACGGGGGCGTCGACGCCCTGCACATCTCACGCCACGGCGTGGGTCACGTGCGGCTCTCAAACCAGGTGACGCACCGCGCGAACATCTGGGCGTTCAAGGAACTCGGCGCGACCGCGGTGGTGGGCTGCACGGCCTGCGGGGCGGTCGACGCCTCCCTCGCGCTCGGCGCGCTGGTGGTCTTCGACGACCTGCACTTCATCTCCAACCGCCTGCCGGACGGGTCGCTGTGCACGTTCTTCGTCGAGCCGGGCGACCCCGCGCGGGGACACTGGATTCTGCACGGCGGCCCCTACTCCGAGGGCCTGCGCGCGGCGCTCGTGCCCGCGGCCTCGGATGCCGGTCATGCCGTTCGCGAGCGCGGGGTTTACGGTCATGTCGACGGCCCCCGCTTCAACACTCCCGCTGAAATCGCCCAGCTCGCGGCGTGCGGCGTGACCGCGGTCAGCCAGACCGCCGGGCCCGAGACGGTGCTGTGCGGCGAGCTCGAGCTTCCGTTCGCGCTGATCGGCTTCGTGACCGATTACGCGAACGAGGTTCGGCCCGGAAAGCCGACGCCCGTGGAGACGCTGATCGAGCTGATGTCGCGCAGCAGCGCGGTCTTCGCCGAGGTACTGCGCGGCGCCCTGCCGCGGATCGCCGAGGCCCCGCCGACGGCGGCGGGGGTCGTGTATCGCTTGGACGAGGGGTAATGTTTGCCGCTCAGGGGCAATGAGGGGGTTGGAAGACACCGATGATGGAGCGTGAGCCTGCCGTGTTGATCATGGCGCGCGCGCCTCGCCGGGGCGAGGTCCGGCGCGCGCTCGAGCCGCTGCTCGGCGCCGACCGCTGCGCGGCGCTTCAGACCACGCTGATCAAGATGACCGCGAGCTGGGCCACGCAGGTGGCCGACGGTTGCGTGCACGTGGCCCACGATCCGCCCGACGCGGCCCACGAGGTCCGGCAGCTCATCGGGCCCGCCCCGACCATGTTTCCCCAAAACGGCGACGGCATCGCGGGGCGCCTTGCCGACGCCGCGGCGCGAGTCTTCTCCCGTCATCGCGGCCCTCTGCTGATCGTGTGGCCCGACATTCCGCGCCTGAGCCCCGACCATGCCCGCGCAGCGCTCGGGGACCTGCGGGCCGGCTGCGACGTCGTCCTCGGGCCCGCGCTCGCGGGGGGCTTTTACCTGATCGGGATCTCGCGACCCCTGCCGCGGCTCTTCGGTCTGCCCGAGCACGTCTGGCGCAGCCCGGACGCCATGGCACTGGGCCTCACCGCCGTCCGCGACGCCGGCCTCGAGCTGGGCATCCTGCGCGCCGAGCGGCCACTCCACCGCCCCGCGGACGTCCGCGCGGCGCTGGCCGATCCCCTGCTGCCGAGCGAGCTCGGGCAGGTGCTGGGCGGGCGGCAATTGGCCGATCGTCTAAGTTAGCCAGAGCCTCTGCTCGCCCTCTGGGGAGTGGTGTAACGGTAGCCCGCCGGCCTTTGGAGCCGTGAAGTCCCGGTTCAAATCCGGGCTCCCCAGTCTCGCCGGTCGATGGCCATTTACGTCCGAGGGGTGGACGCAATTCGCCATCGACCGACCAAGGCGACCCGCCCGATACCATCGCCGCGTGAGCGGACTGACCGTCGTGATCATCGCCGCGGGCGAGGGGACGCGGATGCGCTCGGCGACGCCGAAGCTCCTGCATCCGCTGTGTGGACGCGCGATGATCGAGTGGACGGTGGGGGCGGCCCAAGACGCCGGCGCGGAGAAGGTGGTGGTGGTCGACGGACCGGAGCGGAGGCTCCAGGCCGTGCTCGACAACCGCGTCGAGCTGGCCGTGCAGGAGCGCCCGCTTGGAACAGCAGACGCCGTCAAGGCCGCGACGCATCTGCTGGGCTCGGCGCAGACCGTGGTCGTCCTCAACGGCGACAACCCCCTGTTCACCGCCGACACGGTCAAGCGGCTCGCGGAGTCCCACACGCGCTCCGGCGCGGGCGCGACGATCGCGACCGCGGTGCTCGAGGACCCCCGTAACTACGGCAGGGTCGTGCGCGCGCCCGACGGCACCGTCGAGCGCGTGGTCGAAACCAAGGCGCCGGGAGACGCCACCGAGCGCGAGCTCGAGATCCGCGAGGTCAATGCCGGCCTCTACGCGTTCGATGCCGAGCTGCTGAAGACGGCGCTACGCGAGGTCCGCCCGGACAACGCTCAGGGTGAGCTCTACCTGCCTGACGTGCTGGCGCTGGTGCGTGGCCATGAGCGCACGGTGCTCGCCTACGAGATCGAGGACCCGTCCGAGACGCTCGGTGTCAACGACCGCCGTGAGCTTGCCGAGGTCCGCGCGATCGCCCAGCGCCGCATCCACGAGCGCCACATGCTCGGCGGCGTGACGATCGTCGATCCCGCCAGCACGATCATCGACGCGGACGTCGAGATCGGCTCCGACGCGGTGATCGAACCCTTTACGAGCCTGCGCGGCAAGACCCGCATCGGCGGCCAGTCGCTGGTCGGACCGCTGACCACCGCGATCGACACCCGGGTCGGCGAGCGCTCGACGGTCGTCCACAGCTACAGCACCGACGCCGAGATCGGCGACGACGTGAGCGTGGGCCCTTTCGCCTACCTCCGCCCCGGGACGGTGCTGCGCAACAGGTCAAAGGCCGGCACGTTTGTCGAGATCAAGAACTCGGACGTCGGATCCGGCGCCAAGGTGCCGCATCTCTCCTACATCGGCGACACCGAGATCGGCGAAGGCACCAACATCGGCGCCAGCACGATCACCGCCAATTACGACGGCTACCGCAAGCACCGCACCACGATCGGCGCCCATGTCCATACGAGCGTCCACACATCCCTGGTGGCGCCCGTGACCCTGGGAGACGACGCTTACACCGGCGCCGGATCGGTGATCACCAAGGATGTGCCTGCCGGAGCGCTGGGCGTGGCGCGCGAGCGCCAGCGAAACGTGGAGGGCTACGCACGGCGCGTTGAAGAGCGAGAGGCAAGCAAGGGGAGCGAAAAAGAGGATGCGCAGAGCGGCTAGAGGCGCTCGCTGTGTCCCCGGCCCGGCGTACACTCGCGGCCGATGAGCGTGGTGCAGGAAGAGCCGGTGCCGCGGGATATGGAGCTCGCCTACAACAAGCGCCTGATGCTGGTCTCGGGCAGGGCCAACCGGCAGCTAGCGGCGCGCATCGCGGACAAGCTCGGCGTCGCGCTCGCAGGCGTGACGCTCAAGACCTTTGCCAACGGCGAGGTGTACTGCCGCTATGAGGAGTCGGTGCGCGGCGCCGACGTTTTCATCGTGCAGCCGACGTGCGCCAATCCCAGCGAGGGAATGACCCCCAACGACACGCTGATCGAGCTGCTGGCCCTGGTCGACGCCGCCGTGGGCGGCTCAGCGCACCGGGTGATCGCGGTGTTGCCGTGGTACGGCTACTCGCGCCAGGAGAAGAAGTCCGCGCCCCGCGAGCCGATCACCGCCCGCCTGGTGGCACACATGCTCGAGACGGCGGGGATCGACCGAATGGTCACCATGGACCTTCACTCCGGTCAGATCCAGGGCTTCTTCCAAAAGCCCGTCGACCACATGACAGCGATGTTCATGCTGACCCAGTACTTCGCCGACCTCGCCCTCGAGGACCTTGTGGTCGTCGCCCCCGACGCGGGCCGCGTCAAGCTCAACAAGCGCTTCGCGAGCAAGATCGGGGCGGACCTCGCGATCCTCAACAAGGAGCGCCCCGCCCAGCAGGTCGCCGAAATCGGCTACGTGATCGGCGAGGTCGACGGCAAGACCGCGGTCATCGTGGACGACATCATCGATACCGCCGGGACACTGAAGGCGGCAGCGCAGGCCGTCTATGACGCGGGTGCCCGGCGCGTGTACGCGGCCGCCACGCACGGCAATTTCTCGGGCAACGCGTGGGAGAACCTGACCGCCGCCAACTTCGAGCAGGTTGTCGTCACGGACACGATCCCGCTGCCGCCCAACGCCCCCGAGTTCGTGCGGGTGCTCTCGTGCGCGGACCTGCTGACCAGCTCGATTCGCGAGGTGTTCACCGACGGCTCGGTGAGCCAGGTCTTCGGGGGCGAGAACCAGCTGTTCTGAGGCCCTGGAGAAGACCGGGGCCGGATGACACAGACGCGCCGCAGCGCCACCGTTGGATATATCTCTGGTCCTATAGACCCAAAATCTCCAACACCAAGCTGGGAGGGGGGCGGCGGGGCCACCAGCCAGGCCGCCCAGCTGATGGAGGTGCTTGAGCTGAGCGAGGACGAGCTTTGTCAGATCCTCGACGTGGATCCGCTGTCGCTGATCTCGGGCCAGCTCGAGCACGCCGCGCAGCTGCCGATCCTCCATCGCCTGCTCGTAGAAGCGGAGGAGACGGTGGGAAAGCCGGTTCTGCGACGCTGGCTGCGGTCATCCGGACCGCGGGGCAGGCCGATCGATGCGCTCCTGCGCCGCGACTTCGCGAGCTTTGAGGACGCGCTGGCGGAACTCGAGCGGCGGGGTTTTGTGTTGCGTCCCCCCGAACAGGCCTAACGGCGCGCGCGGGTCCGCTAAAGCAGCCTTAAATGCCCTCTAGCCCCTCCTCTGGTAGCGTCGGCGCCATCGGGAGGGGGGCAATGGGGCCCCATCCAAGACTCATATGGGGGTACATGATGAAGTTGAAGCTCGGCATGCCTCTGGCTGTCGCGGCGGGGCTTGTGCTCGCATTCGCGGGAGCCAGTGCCGGCGCCAACACCGCCGCCAAACCGCATACGTGTTCGGGGACGCTCACGAAGCCTGGCGTCTTGAAGGGGACCTTCAAACACGGCGTGATCGTCAAGGGCGCCTGCGCGGTGAACGACGGACTGGCGCACGTGATCGGAACTTTGACCGTGACCAAGGGCGGGACGCTCGGGGCGTCGTTCGGCATGCACCATTCCAAGCTCAAGGTCTCCGGAGACCTTGTCGTCGACAAGGGGGCAACGGTCTTCCTGGGGTGCAAGGCCACCCCCGAGGACGCGTGCGCCGACGATCCCAATCCGTCGGCCCCGACGCTCAGTAGCCGTGGTCGCGTCACCGGGAGCATCATCGAGCACAGAGCTCGTGGCGTGATCGTTCACAACGACGCGATCGGCAAGAACATCACGGAGACTCGCGGCGGTGGCCACCTGAGCTGCAACGGCAACGCGCCATTTAGCGACTACGAGGACAGCACGGTCGGCGGCAACGTCACGATCAGCGGCCTGCACACGTGCTGGCTGGGACTCGCCCGGGACAAGATCACCGGGAACACGAAGATCAACCGCAACGATTTGGGGGACCCGGACGGGATCGAGATTCTCTCGAACAAGATCGGCATGAACCTGTCCTGCAAGGGCAACACCCACCCGAGCGGGATGCCTCCGGGCACCAAGCCGGTATGGGACAGCGCGGAGGCGGGCTACCCCGGCCTTTACCCGCGCATCTCGGAGCCCAACAAGGTGGGCGGGAAGCGCAGCGGCCAGTGCGTGAAGGGCAGCCCGGTCGTGCTGGGCGGTCCGCCGGCCCACAAGAAGTTCTGATCTCTAGGCCAACCTGTTGCCTCGGGGCCTGCGCCCCGGGGCAACAGCACGCCTAGTCCTTCTCGTCCTCCTCGTGCACGCCGGGCCAGACCCCCGTGAGGTACTGGAACGTGCGCGCGCTCGCGCGGGCTGCAGCTGCCCTGGCGCCTGAGACCGCGGCCGCCTCGAGCGTGGCTGCCGCCATCACCCTGCCCATGCTCGACTCCTCGAGTGTCGGCTTGGGTGGCTCGCCACCGTCGACGCGCGCCCACACCGTCTTGAACACGCTCTGGCCGAGCTTGGCGCCGATCACTCCCGCGATGATCGAGAAAGGTTTGTAGAGCAGCTTCATCGCTTGCAGCGTACCCATATTGAGGCGCCGCTTAGCAGGGAATAATTGGGGCCACACGATGGCGGATCAGGAGCCAGCTCGAGAACCGGGATCGGCCGAAGAGCTGCTGCGGCGCGCTCTGCTTGACGACAGCGCCGCGGTCGCGGTCTCGCTGCGCGTCGGCGGCCTGCCGGTGAGCGAGGAGGTGACGGTGATTTTCCACGGCCGGCGCGACCTCGGCACGCTGCAGACCTACGTCACCTCCGGGCGCAAGGGCGCCGGCATGAAGGTCGCGGCGAGTGAGCTGTTGCGGGTTCCCTGCGACCTCGACCTGGCCGCCGCCGAGGACCGCGACGAAGCCGAGCGTCTGTACGCCGAGCAGGCGACCACCCTGCGCGACGCGCTCGTCGGCGCCGACACTGTGCTCGGCGTGTGGCGCGCGCCGCTCGACGAGATCTCCGATGGCTGCCTGACCGTCGACCACTCGGTCCAGCTCTCCATCGGGCTCCCAGCCCCGCGGCTGTTGCCGACCGCGCTCGTGGCGCCCGACCGCAAGCTGGTGGTCACCCCGGTGTGTGGCGCGCGCACGCTCGCCGAGGGCAAGCCGCCGCTCGGCATCGCCTGCGCCCAGCCCGACTTGACGCGGGTCTACCCGCTCACCGACGACCCTGAGCGCTGCGTCGAGGATTTCCTCGAGCTGGCCGCCGACCACGCGCGCACCCTCGCGGCGCGCCTGGCCCACCAGGAGGCCTCAGTCGAGCGCTTCCTCGAGCTGAGTGGCGATTAACTTGCAGCATGCTCGCTCGTGCGCGCCGGCGCCGCCGCCTCATGCTGGTCGCGATCCCGCTCGGGCTCGCGCTGTTTCTGTTCATCAGCCTGATCCTGGCGCGCGTGTTCAGCGCAGGCGGCGCTGAACAGACAGCGATCACACTGCTGATCAGGGACGAGGCCGCCGGCAATCAGGCCGGGATGACCTCCCGCATCCAGAACTGCGCCCACGACCCCGCCTGCCGGGCGGGCGTGGCGCACGACGCCAATGCCCTCAAGCGGCCCGGCTCGATCTCGATCCTGAAGCTCGATCCGTCAGCCGGTTTCTCGCTCACCAGCACCACCGGCACCGCCCGCGTGGCCTGGAAGACGCCCGGCTCGCTGCCAATCGTCCAGTGCGTGCGCGTGCGGCGCGCGGGCGACGCAATCAGCGGCATCACGATCGAACTGCTGAAGCTCAGCGCGCGGATCAAGAGCGACGCGAACTGCCCGCGGACGTTCTAGGCCGGTATCCGCTCGGGTTCGCGCTCGGGCTCGCGCGCGGGCCGGCGCTCGCGCTCGGGCAGGAGATCGGGCAGCTTGCGGTGGTCGCGCAGGCGCACCAGCGACTGCTCGGCGTCGGGCAGCGGCAGCCCGCCATAGGGCTTGTTCGAGGGCTCCGTCGGGCGCCGCGGCTCGTTGCCCCAGCCGTCGTCCGAGCCCCACGACTCGCCCGGCCAGCGCGGGTGGCTGTCGTGGCGAAACGCGAAGTACAGCAGCAGGCCGATCCCCACCAGCCCGATCAGATGCATCCCCGCGATCAACAAGACCAGCTGGTACTCCCCCGACATAACTACAGGGTACCGCGGCCTCCCGGGCAGGTAAACACCCGCTAGCATCGACGGCCGCCATGGCCACCACGGACGACAGCAGACTCACGGTCAACCGGCGCGAGCCGGGCGGCTCCCGCGCCGCCCGCAGGCTGCGCCGCACCGGCTGCGTCCCCGGCGTGCTCTACGGCGGGGGCGCTGAGCCGCTGAGCTTCCAGGTCGACGCGCGCGACCTGCGCCTGGCGCTCCAGCATCGCGGCGCGGTGCTGAACCTGTGCGTCGATGGCGACACCCCGACGCCGGTCGTGGTCAAGGAGCTCACCCGCCATCCGGTCTCCGGCGACGCGGTCCACATCGATCTTTTGCGGGTGCGCCTCGACCGCCCGATCCAGGCCACCGTCGCGCTCGAGCTGACCGGCGGCGATGACGCTCCCGGCGTCAAGGAGGGCGGCGTGCTCGAGCACATCACGCGCGAGCTGACCGTGGAGGCGCTGCCCAACGACATCCCGGACCGCATCGAGCACGACGTCTCCGAAATGGTGATCGGCGACACCGTCACGCTCGAGGCAGTGCGCGCGCCCGCCAACGTCACGATCCACGGCGACCTCGAGACGGTCGTCGCGACGCTCACCCCGCCGCGCCTCCAGATCGAGGAGGAGCCCGAGATCGAGGAAGAGACCGAGGTCGTGGGCGAGGGCGAGGAGCCCGAGGCCGCCGCCGAGGGCGAAGCCGCGCCCGAGGGCGGCCGCGAAGAGCAGTCCGGCGAGTAGGTGTTCCGGCGCAGCGGCGGGCCGGTCGACTGGCTCGTGGTCGGCCTGGGCAACCCGGGCCCCGAATACGAGCGCACCCGCCACAACATCGGCGCCGTGGTCGCGCAGCTGCTGGCCGGGCGCTGGGGCCTGGCCAAGCCCAAGACGAAGTACGCCGGACGCATCAGCGAGGGTCGCGCTGGGCCCGGCGGCCCGCGGGTCGCGATCCTGGTGCCGCAGACCTACATGAACGAATCGGGGCGCTCGGTGGGCCCGGCCCGCGGGGCGCTCAAAGTCCCGCTCGAGCGGGTGCTGGTGGTGCACGATGAGATCGACCTGCCCTTCGGCGAGATCAGGGCCCGCCTCGGTGGCGGCCTGGCCGGCCACAACGGGCTGAGGTCGATCCGCGCCGCGCTCGGCTCGCCGGACTTCATGCGCGTGCGGGTGGGCGTGGGCCGTCCGCCCACGACCGACCCGGACGAGGTCGCGGGCTATGTGCTGAGCCGCTTTCGCGAGCCGGCGGACGAGGTGCAGGCGCTGGCGGAGCGTGCCGCCGACGCGGCGGAGTCACTGGTACTTCCCGATTAACCCGGCC
>JAVKSP010000096.1:0-11679 GCA_039583645.1 Solirubrobacteraceae bacterium | reverse complement strand
ATGCTCGCGCTCGGTGCGGCGCTGGTCGCCCGCGGCCACGACGTCACCTTCGAGACCTGGCGACGGTGGCGCGAGCACGTCGAGGCGGCGGGGATGCGCTTTGTCGCCGCGCCGGAATACCCGGTCTTCCCCACGCGCGAGCAGCCGCTGAAGCCGTATGAGGCGGTGGTGCACGCGACACCGCCGACGCGGCGCAAGGTGGCCGAGCTAATTCCCGACGCCGTCGTTCACGACATCCTCACGCTCGCCCCCGCGCTGGCCGCGGAACTGGAGGCAACTCCGGTCGCGACGCTGATCCCGCACGTCTACCCGGTGGTGACGCCGCCGCTGCCGCCGTACGCGCTCGGCCCGCAGCTGGCCCGCACCAGGTGGGGCCGGGGGTTGTGGTCGGTCTGCGAGCGCGCGGTGGCGATCGGAGTCGAGCGGGGGCGGCGCGAGCTGAATGAGAGCCGCGCGCGGCTCGGCCTCAGGCCGCTGGCGCACGGGCACGGCGGCATCAGCTCGCGCCTGGCGATCGTCGGGACCTTTCCCCAACTCGAGTATCCCCGCACCTGGCCGCGCGGGGTCCACGTCGTCGGGCCGCTGCTTTGGGAGCCGCCCTACCGCGAGGTCGGTCCACCGCCGGGCGCAGACCCGCTCGTGCTGGTGGCGCCCTCGACCGCCCAGGACCCCAGCCATCGACTGCTGCGGGCTGCGCTCGCGGGCCTCGCCGCCGAACCTGTCCGTGTGCTGGCGGCGACCAACAGGAGACCGCTTCCGGGCCCGGTTGAGGTTCCCGCGAACGCGCGCGTGGTCGACTGGGTCTCGTACTCGCGGACAATGCCGCGGTGCGCGCTCGTGATCACCCATGCCGGTCACGGCACGCTCGCCCGCGCACTGGCTTCGGGCTGCCCGGTGGTGGCGGTCCCCCACGTCGGCGACATGGCCGAGAACGCTGCCCGGGCGGACTGGGCCGGCGTGGGGGTACGGCTGCCCTGGCGGCTGCTTTCTCCCGCGACCCTGCGCCTGGCTGTGCGCCGCGCGCTGTCGCATCCCAGGCTGACCGCGGGCGCGACCGAGCTCGCCCGCTGGGCGGACGCCAACGACGGCGCGACGCGGGCCGCGGAGCTGATCGAGACCCTGACTAGCGACTAGTCGACGAAGCAGTACGAGTCGCTCGACGCGTCGCCACCCTCGAGCCGGCACTGGTGCACGCGCAGACCGCGGAAGTCCTCCCCATGGGGGAAGAACCGCGGCTCGACGGTCATGCCGCCGTCGGTGGTGTCCGCCTCCACTCGCGCCATCCAGGCGCCGACGCCGTCCGGGTAGAAGACCTCGTCCCACGACGCATAGAGCGAGTTGGTGAAGTACACGCGGCGGCCGTCGCGGCTGATCTCGACCATCTGCGGCCCACCCCGCAAGCGCTGATCCGGCGCGGCCGGATGCGGCGCGCGTTCGACGATACCGCCGAGGCGCACCGATCCCGTCTCCCGCGGATTGTGGGGGTCGCTGACGTCGTACTGCTTGAGCTCGCCGGTGCCCCAGCACGACACATACAGCCAGCGGTCGTCCACGGACAGATCGATGTCGCTGATCAGCGGTGGCACCGCTCCGAAGGGCTGCAGCGCGGGGGGCAGCTGCGAGGCATCTGCCGGCTCGGCGGGAATCGTGATCGCCTTCTTCACCTCCCACTTCTCACCGTCCCGGTACCACAGCCACACCGAGGCGGAGAGGTCGGCGACGCTGATCACGACGCCAACGAATCCCCACAGGCGCGTGGGGTTGTGCGCGGGACGCAGCTCGAGCACCATCTGATGCTCGTCCCCGAGATCGACGCGCTGGATCAGCTTGCCCTCGGACAGGCTCCAGAAGTTGAGATGGTGACCGAAGCGCTTGCCGAGCAGGTCCTCCGGATTGAGGCCCTGCTCGATCATCGATGGCGTTCCCCACTCGGAGGTGATTCCCACGTCGTCCTTCAGATGCCACCAGACGTCGTAGCCGAAGTACTGCTCGCCCCGGTCCGTCTCCCAGGCACGGACCACCTCGAATGTGTCATGGTCGATCAAAGCCACCCCGCCAGGGCCGTCGCTGCCGTTCGCGCCACCGAGGTTGGACATGAAGATGCCCCCGGGCCCGCAGTGCACGGTATGCGGGCGTGAATAGCCGGCCTTGGCGGCGAGCTCTTCTGGCTCGATCGTGCGCACGACCTGCGGACTGCGGGGATCGGGCTTGGTGTCGAGCACGTAGGTGCGCGAGGAGCGGATGCCGGGGACGATCAGATAGCGCCGTTCAAGGCCGCCGTTGTGGTTGTGCCCTTCGTGGCACAGCGCGCTCGAGCACGCGTTCCAGCCGAAATGATGAAGCTCATTACCGGCGGTGGGCAGCTCGCTCCAACCGACGACCTGGCCGTAGCTCTCTGAGCCTGCGTCGCAGTCCAGGACCGCCATCGCATCGCGCTTTCGTCCCTCGGGATCAAACGCTGCGACGTACGCGAGCCGCTCCGGTGGCGCGGCAATTGCTTCTCCGGGCGATCGATAAAACGTGGCATCCGCGGTGTTCGGCATGGATCCTCCTCGCTATCCGGTAGAGACCGAGATCCTACGCTGGCCGGGGCGAGCGTCGCAGCGCGATCAGGAGTGCTCGTGCGCGCGCACGTAATCGATCAGCGCCGGATCTTCCGAGCTCACGCGGTCCATCCGCTCCCCCGTGCAGCTGCACATGTCGATCACAACCCGGTCCGGGTCGAACTCGACCGTTCGCCACACGGCGCCATTTCGCTCCCAGTCCTCGAGCTCGGGAATCGTGACGGTTCTCATGTCGAGCCGGCCGAGGCCTGCCCCGCCGTCGCAGGGTGGACCTGAGCCCACTCCGCAATGCGCTTGGAGCCCTGTACCACCGTGCCGTCGTCGGCCACCAGGACCGGTACCCAGTAGTTGCCGGTCAGCCGCTTGACCTCGCGCCGGCCGGGCGTGAAGTTCAGGATCCCGGGCAGCGCCCCCAGCCCGTATGAGCGGATCACCTCGGGGTCGTAGCCGGCCTGCTTGAGCGCCTCGTAGGCGACGCCACACGGATGGCCTCCGGGCCGCGGCGCCGGCTTCCAGGTGCCATAGCAGACGTAAAGCTTCATTCGATTGCGAGCTAGCTCGACAGCTCCGGGGGTGGGATTCGAACCCACAACCTAACGGTTAACAGCCGTTCGCTCTGCCGTTGAGCTACCCCGGATCAGTCCAGCATGCTGGCCGATAACGCGGATGCCCGCGACCCGGCCGGCCGGGCCAACTCTAGCGACAGCCCCACGCTCCGCGGCCGCAGAGCGGCGGCGTGACCCTGCAGCCTCGACCATGCATAACGAACAGTCGCGGAGCCGCGCTCGCCTCCTTCGTGCGTTTGTCTCGCTCAGGAGGACTGACGCACGAAGGTCATGTGGGGAGGGGCGCGTCGTGACCTTATGCATGGCGAATCGCCATGCATGGCGAATCGCGCGCGGTGCAGCCAGCGTCCGCGGCGGCCCATGGCGAATCGCGCGCGGTGCAGCCGGCGTCCGCGGCGGCCCATGGCGAATCGCGCGCAGCGCACCCGACCGCCCGCGGCCGCCACGGCGAATCGCCCGCGCCCACCCGATCACGCCCCGGAAACGCCCCGAATCGCCCGCGCATCCCCCCACCCCTACACCGGCCGTTCCATCCGCGCGTCGAGCTCGCGGATCGAGGCCAGGACCTGCTCGCGCTCGAGCGCCAATTGATGCACCTGCGTGCCACCCTCCCCCTCCGCCGCGCCGCCGTTGCCCCGTCCCGCCACCCTTGCCCTTCTGATCGCCCGCTCGAGACGTCCCAGTTCCAGGTACAGCCGCTGCTGCTCGATCTGTTCGGGCCGCACGGCGCCGACGCGGCCGGCCTGCTCGACCACGTCGGCCAGCATTCGCGCGAGCTCCTCGTCCTCCGGAGCCACGCCGCTCAGCGGCACGGCCAGCCGACCGGCCAGGTGGCGCGCCGCCCGGCGGAGCCGCACGCTCGTGATGTGCACCTCGGGATCGATCCGCTCGAGCGCTCGCTGACCGTCGGGCGGGGATGCCACGCACAGCGCCAGGAAGTCGCGCTCCTTACGCACTCCCGGGTCGAGCGCCGCCCGAACAGGGGCCTCCCCTCCCGGCGACCTCGCCGAAGCACCCTTGGCCTGTTTCAGCAGCTCGGCGAACTGTCCCTCGGTGAGCCCGAGCACGCCCGCGATCCGCTGGCCGAGCTGGTCTCGCACCAGGCTCGGCGGTAGCTGGGCGAAAACCGGTCGAAGCTTGTGGAGAGCCTGATCCCGGCCCTCGGCGCTCCTCACATCCGCATGCGAGAGGATCCGATCGACGAGGAAAGAGACGAACGGGACGGCGTCCTCGACAAGCGCGCGCATCGCCTCCGCTCCCTCTTCCACAACAAGTTCGGCGGGATCGCGGCCGGCCGGCAATGGCACCACGCGCAGCTCGACCTCGCGCCCGCGCGCGACCGACGCGGCGCGCACCATGGCACCCTGACCAGCCGCGTCGGCATCAAGGCACAGCACCAGGACAGAGGCGAGCTTCTGAAGCTGCCCGATCTGCTCGTCGGTCAGCGACGTGCCCATGATCCCGACCGCGTTGCGCAGTCCGGCGCCGTGCAGCGCCAGCACGTCGGTGTAGCCCTCCACCAGCACGACCTGCCCCGTGCGCGCCGCCACCGCCCGCGCCGCCTGCAGCCCGTACAGGATCTCGCGCTTGTGGTAGAGCTCCCCCTCCGGCGTGTTCAGGTACTTGGGCGGCTGGTTGTCACGCATCGCGCGGGCGCCGAACCCGACCACCCGGCCGCGGATGTCGGTGCAGGGAAACGTGACTCGCTCGCGGAAGCGGTCGTACACACGCCCCGGCGCGGTTCGCGAGCGCTGCGCGAGCCCTGCCGCGAGCAGTTCCTCCTCGGTGAACCCCGCGCCGCGCGAGGCGACCAGCATCCGGTCCCAGGCGCTGGGCGCGTAGCCCACGCGGAACTCGCGCAGGATCTCCTCGGAGAGACCGCGCCCGAGCAGGTATTCGCGCGCCCCGGCCGCCTCGCGCGCCTGCCACAGGTAGCGCCCGTAGTAGGCGGCGGCGCGGTCGAGCACCGTGTAGAGCCGCTCCCGGGCGCGGCGCCGCGCCGCAGCCTGCGGGTCCTCCGCTTCGGTCTGCAGCTCCACCCCGAAGCGCTTGGCGAGCAACTCGAGCGCGCCCGCGAAGTCGAGCCCCTCCGTTTCCATCACGAACGTGAACGGGTCGCCCGACGCCTGGCAGCCGAAGCAGTGGTAGAGCTTCTCGTCGGGCGAAACGTGAAACGACGGAGTGCGCTCGTCGTGGAACGGGCACAAGCCGAAATAGCTGTTCACCCCGCGGCGCCGGAGCTCGGTGCGGGCGGACACCAGCGCCACCATGTCCACCGCGTCGAGCACGCGATCCCGGGAGTCGGAGGTGTAGCGGCTCACGACGCGAACGCGACCGGCACGCTCAGCTCCTCGAAGGCGCGGATGCAGAACCGGTCGGTCATCCCCGCGAGATAGTCGGTCACGCGCTGGGCGACCGGGCCGGCCGGGATCGAGCCCGGCATCTCCTCAGGGTGAGCGCAGTAGTGCTCGAACAGCGACCGCACCACGTGCTCGATCTTGGCGTGCTCGCGCCGGGCCTCGGGGCCCAGGTACACCCGCTCGAACATGAACTCGCGCAGCTGGTCCATCGCCTCGGCCGCCCCCGCGCCCTGCTCGATCCGCCCGGCGGCAGAGGAGTGCTCGACGAGGTCGTGCACGAGCGTGTCGATCCGCCTGGGCCCGGAATCGCCGAGCACGCCCAGCGCCGCATCGGGCAGGTCACCGGGCCCGATCACGCCCGCGCGCAGTGCGTCGTCGATGTCGTGGTTGATGTAGGTGACGCGGTCGGCGTAGCGCACGATCCCGCCCTCGAGCGTGGAGGGTGGCTCCGCATGCCAGGAGTGGCCGAGAATGCCCTCTCGTACCTGCTCTGTCAGGTTGAGCCCACGCCCGTCGCGTTCGAGGAAGTCGACCACGCGCAGGGAATGCTCGTTGTGGCGGAAGCCCAGACCGAACTGCTGGCGCAGGCAGCGGTCGAGCACCTCCTCGCCGATGTGACCGAACGGAGGATGGCCCAGGTCATGGCCGAGCCCGATGGCCTCCGCCAGGTCCTCATTCAGACCCAGCGCCCGCGCGATCGTGCGCGACACCTGGGTGACCTCAAGCGTGTGCGTGAGCCGCGTGCGGTAGTGATCGCCGGCCGGCGCGACGAACACCTGCGTCTTGTGCTTGAGCCGCCGGAAGGCCTTCGAATGCACGATCCGGTCTCGGTCGCGCTGGAAGGGCGTGCGCAGGCCACAGTCCGGTTCCTCATGCACGCGCCGGGCCGGATAGGAGCGCACGGCGAGCGCCGACAACTCCGACTCTTCGCGACGCCGCATGTGCTCCTCGAACTCGTCCGCCACGGGTCCGTGCGGATGTTCGTAGCCGCTGTGGAGGACGGAATCTGGCACCAGGCGATTCTGACAGTGCGCAGCGACGCTCGAAAGCCGAAGGCACACAACCGCGACAAACACGCGGCCCGCGAGGAATAATCTCGGCCAGGAGGATGCCTCTGTCCGCGGCCAGAGCAACTGTGCCGGCGCGCCCGAGCCGCGCGCCACTGTTCGTGCTGGCGACATTGGCGACACTCATCGTGGCCGCGATCGCCGCTCCCAGCGCGCTCGCATGGCGTCCGGAGAAGGCCAAGTACGGCATCGGCCAGCACGACAACCTCGCCATCCACACCAGCGGCGGCGTGATCCTGCGCGCGAACGTCTACTACCCGACCAACGCCAAGACGGGCAAGGAGGCGGCCGGCAAGTTCCCGGTGATCCTGGCCCAGACCCCGTACGGCAAGGATGACTCCAAGTACGCCGGCTCGAGCTCGCTGGGGGAGCTCTCGGGCTACAACCCCTACCTAATCAAGCGGGGCTACATCGAGGTCGTGGCCGATGTCCGCGGCACCGGCGGCTCGACCGGGCAGTGGGGCTTCTTCGACCCGGTGCAGGGCCACGACGGCGCCACGCTGGTCAACTGGGCCGCGAAGCTGGCGCACTCGGACGGCAAGGTGGGGCTCTATGGCGCCTCATACATGGGCATCGACCAGTTCGCGACCGCTGTCGACGCCGGCTCCCGCCACGTCAAGGCGATGTTCCCGATCATCGCCAGCAACGACATCTACCGCGACACCGCGTTCGCGGGCGGCTTCCCCGATGTCGAGTTCGGCGCCTTCTACCTCGGCATGACCGCCGCGCTGAACATCCTGCTCCCGTTCGAGGAGCAAAACCAGAACCTGCCCACCGCCGAGGCGGACCACATCCACGATCTGCAGAGCTTCGACATCGCCCTGCTCGAGAGCATCGAGCTGGGCGGCCCGCGCGCCTACGACGAGCACTACTGGCAGGCCCGCAACCCCGTCAAGGACATCGCCAAGATCGTCCACGATCACATCCCCGCCTTGCTCATCGGCGGCTGGTACGACCTCTTCCAACGCGGCGAGCTGCTCAACTACTCCGGCTTCCAGAACGCCTACGACCACCGCCCGGTGCTGGCGCCGATGCGTCCCCACCAGCGCGTCACCTCCCGCTACCAGCTGATCCAGGGTCCCTGGTACCACGTCACCGCCGGCCAGGGCCTGCACTACCACGGGCTCGACATGAACGGCGTCACGCTGGCCTGGTTCGACCGCTGGCTGAAGGGGACCAACACCGGCATCACCGACACCAAGACACCGCTGCACCTCGAGGATCTCTCCAGCGGGCACTGGTATGACGCCTCGCGCTACCCACTCAACCAGGCGAAGCCCACCGCCTACTACCTACAGGCCAAGCACAAGCTCGCGACCGGCAAGCCCCACAAGACATCCTCGCGTGACACGCTCGTCTTCACCGGCCTGGAGGTGCCCTGCTCACAGGCGGCCGACCAGTGGGGGGCAGGTCTCCCCCAGCTCGTGCTCGACTATTTCGGCATCACCGACCCGTGCGTCAAAAACGACCACTTCTCGCCGCTGGGCCCGGGAATCCAGAACTACACCACCGCGCCCTTCAAGAACGCGACCACCCTGGCCGGACCGATCGGCGCGACCCTGTACGCCACCTCCACGACGCCCGATAGCGAATGGGTCGTGCAGCTGTATGACGTCGCGCCCAACGGCAGCGCCACCTCGCTGACCGAGGGACTCTTGGAAGGCAATCAACGGGCCCTGAAGCGCTCGCTGACCTGGTACGGCCCCGGCGGGCGCCCCCTGCTGCCCTACCACCCGTACACCAAAGCCGCCCAGAAGCCGGCACATGCAGGGCAGGTGACCCGTTATGACGTGGAGATCTTCCCCACCTTCGACACGCTGGCGAAGGGACACCGCCTGCGCGTGACGATCTCGACCGCCGACTTCCCCCACGCGCTGCCCTCCGTCGCGCAGACGCCGGGGCTGCTGCTCGGCGTCTACCAGCTGCAGCGTTCCTCGGCTCACCCCTCGAGCGTCGAGCTGCCGCTGATCCCGGGCACGCGGGGCCTCAAGCGGATCTCCTCGGGCCCGCTGCCTTAGTGGCGGCCCCTTAGCCGAGCAGCGGCCGCAAGCGGACGTGGCCATGGTGCGCGGCGGTCTCCGAGATCGCTCGCTCCACCTGGCGCAGAACGCGCTCGGAGCCGCCCGGCGCCTGCGCCAGGGGACTGCCCAGTGCACCCACCATGAACGCGTACGCCTCGGCATCAAGCGGAAAGCCGCCGGCGCCACACGACGCGCACACAACGCCCCCGGCGGCGGCGGAGAAGCCCTGCAGCTGTGCACGCGCGCCGCAGGACGCGCACGCGCTGAGCTGCGGCACGAGTCCGGCAGCGACCAGCAGCTTGAGGCGAAACGCGAGACCGTTCTCGGGCCGCGCCTGGTCGGCGTCGGCGGTCAGCAGCGCGAGCTCGTTCACCAGCAGCTGGAAGACCTCGGGGTGGGACTCCTCGGTCTCGAACAGGCGCGAGACGTCGTCGCAGGCGTGCGCAGCCGCGCTCAGCGCGAGCACGCTGGTGCGCAGAGCACCGTGCGTCTGGATCGTGTCCGCACCGGTCACCGTGCGCAGTTCCCCGCGACCCTCGTGCAGCACCAGGCGCACCTGGAAGAAGGGCTCGAGCCGGGCGCCGAAGCGGCTGCGTGCGCGGCGTACTCCTTTTGCGATCGCGCCTATCCGGCCGTGAGCGGGGGTATATAGATGCAAGATCCGGTCGGCCTCGCCGTAACGGATCGAGCGCAACACGACCGCCTCGGTTTTCAGCGGGGCGGGCATCGTGAGTCAGCTGGAGAAACTGCTCCTATACTTTGTAAAGCAATGAATCCCGTGATCATGTACACGACCGATCACTGCGGTCTTTGCGTTGGTGCCAAGCGGCTGCTCGACAAGCGCGGCATCGAATACCGCGAGGTCAATTTGTCACGGGACCCGGACGGGCGAGCCGAGCTTCAGCGCCTGACCGGGATGTTCACCTTTCCCCAGATCGTGATCGGCGAGCGCGCCGTAGGCGGCTTTCACGAGCTGCTCGCCGCCGACCGTGAGGGACGGCTGAGCGAGCTGCTCAGCGAGCTGGCCGCCTGAGCGGTTTCGTCGCGGCGAGCCGCGGCCGCCGCTGACAGCGCTCGCACACGTAGGTGCCACGTCCGCCGACGACGAGCTTGACGATCGGCGCGCCGCAGCGCGGACACGGCGATCCGGCACGGTTGTGCACGAGGAAGCGGTCCTGGAAGGCGCCCATGCTGCCGTCGATGTTGCGAAAGTCATCAATCGAGGCGCCCTTGGCGTCGATCCCGGCCTGGAGCGCGGCCTCGATTCCCTCGCGCAGCCGCTCGAGCTCTGGGCGCCGCAGCCGGCCCGCGGGGCGCAGCGGATGGATGCGGGCGCGAAACAGAGCCTCGTCTGCGTAGATGTTGCCCACGCCCGCGATCCGCCGCTGATCGAGGATGAAGGGCTTGATTGGCGCCCGTCGCCCGCGCGCGATGCGCTGCAGATGCGCGGCGGTGAACTCCGGCGTCAACGGTTCCACGCCGACGCGGGCCGTGAGGTACGCGTCGCGGGCGGCCGCCCCGCGCACCAGATGGCCGGTGCCGAAACGGCGCGGGTCGTTGAACACGAGTCGATGGCCCGAGGAGAGCGCCAAGCGCACGCGCACGTGCAGCGGCTCGGGCACAGGGTCGAACAGCACCACCCCGGTCATGCGCAGATGGCTGATCAGGTAGCGCTCCTGAGACAGCGCCCACACCAGGTACTTGCCCGCGCGCCCCAGGCGCTCGATCTCAGCGCCCGTCAACTCGGCCTCCACGGCGGCGGGCGGCTCGGGCATCGTCCAGCGCGGGTCGAAGATCTCGGCCCGCACGATCCGCCGCCCCTCGACCTGGGGCGCGAGCTGGCGCCGGATCGTCTCGACTTCGGGCAGCTCAGGCATGGTCGAGGAACGACTCGCCGGGAAGCTCGGGCGCCTGCCGGCCCGCCAGCCACTGCAGCGCGCTCGCTCCCACGTCGGCCAGCGGTCCGTCGTGACGCCGCGAGCGCCGCTCGCCAAAGCTGGCCAGCAGGGGGGTGTACTCGCGCGTGTGATCGGTATGTGCCGCCAGCGGGTCGCAGCCGTGGTCGGCGGTCAGCACCAGCAGATCGCCGGGACCCAGCAGGCTGAGCCACCGCCCCACCGCGACGTCGATAGCGCGCAGCGCGGCGTCGAATCCGCTCACGTCATGGCGGTGGCCGTAGACCTGGTCGGTCTCGATCAGGTTGATCAGCACGAAGCCCGACCGCAGCGAGCGCATCAGCTCGTCGGTGTGCTTGATCGCCTCTGAATTGGTGGCGCCGGGATGCTGGACGTCGACGCCGCGCCCGCAAAACAGCTGGCCCGCCTTGCCCACGGTGTGCACCTCGAGTCCCGCGTCGTGGAGCTCCTCGAGGTAGCTGCGCGCCGGCGGGGGGATCGAGAAGTCGCGGCGGCCGTCCGTACGCCGGAAGCTTCCCTCCGGGCCCGTGAAGGGACGCGCGATCACGCGCCCGACGGCGTGCTCGAGCGGCAGCCGCGCGCGCACGCGTGCGCAGATCTCGTGCAGCTCGCGTTCGCAGAGCACGTCCCCGTGGGCGGCGATCTGCAGCACCGAGTCCTGGCTCGTGTAGACGACCAGCTCACCGCTGCGCAGGTGCTCGGCGCCGAAGTCGCTGATCGCCTCGATGCCGTTGTAGGGGCGGTTGCAGATCACCCCCCGGCCGCTGGCGTCCTTCACGGCCTCGATCACCACGGGCGGGAACCCCTTCTTATAAGTAGGAAGCGCTCGTTGCGTCACCACCCCCATCAGCTCCCAGTGGCCGGCGGTCGAGTCCTTGCCCGGCCCGAGCGGGTGCAGGCGCCCGTGCAGGACCGCCTGGGCGGACGGTGGCACGCCCTCGAGTTCCACGACCGAGCCCAGCCCGAGCCGGCCCAGCGTGGGTAGCTCCAGCCCCCCCACCGCGTGCGCGAGGTGGGCGAGCGTGTTGGCGCCCGCGTCGCCGTAGGCCGCGGCGTCGGGTAACGCGCCCACGCCGCAGGCGTCGAGCACGACCACGAACGCGCGCCGGCCAGCCACAAAAAGATTCTTTCAACCCGGTCCGCGCATGCGCGGACCGGCCGGCCGGAACATGTTCCGGCCGGGGC
>JAVKSP010000095.1:0-11779 GCA_039583645.1 Solirubrobacteraceae bacterium | reverse complement strand
TTCGACAGCCGCAAGGCCGCCAAGGCGTTCAAGGCCGCGCTGCAGCCGGCCGCCTAAAGCGACTCGAGCGCCTCGTTGAAGGTCTCACTCGGGCGCATGGCTTCGTCCACGCGCCCGGGTTCGGGCCGGTAGTACGCGCCGAGCTCCACGGGTGAGCCCTGCACCTCCAGCAGCTCGCGCATGATCTGCTCCTCGCAAGCGGCCAGACGTTCGGCAAACGGCTTGAACCGTTCCGCCAGCTCATCGTCCTCGTCCTGCGAAGCCAGCTCCGAAGCCCAGTACAGCGCCAGGTAGAAGTGGCTGCCACGATTGTCGATCTCGCCGGCCTTGCGCGACGGCGAGCGGTCCTCCTCGAGTAGCCGCCCGGTGGCGCGGTCGAGCGTCTGCGCCAGCAGCCGCGCACGTGGGTTGTCGTCGTGTTTTGCGAGCAGCTCGAACGAGGGCACCAGCGCCAGAAATTCCCCGAGCGAATCCCAGCGCAGGTGGTTCTCGTTCAAGAATTGCTGCACGTGGCGGGGCGCCGAGCCACCCGCGCCCGTCTCGAACAGCCCCCCGCCCGCCATCAGCGGTACGATCGACTGCATCTTCGCGCTCGTGCCGAGCTCGAGGATGGGGAACAGGTCCGTCAGATAGTCCCGCAGCACGTTGCCCGTGACGGCGATCGTGTCCTCGCCGCGCCCGGCCCGCTCGAGGGTGAGGCGAGCGGCTGCGAGCACGTCTGCGATCTCGATCGAGAGCCCACCGGTATTCAGCTCTTCCAGCCGCGGCCGGACCTTCTTCAAAAGCTCTCTGTCGTGGGGCCGTGTTTCGTCTAGCCAGAAGACGGCCGGCATATCCGTTTCACGCGCGCGGGCGACCGCGAGTTTGACCCAGTCGGCGACCGGCGCGTCCTTGGTCTGGCACATCCGCCAGATGTCGCCGGCCGCGACCTGATGCTCGATCAACCCCTCACCCGCGGAGTCCACCACCCGCACCGAGCCCCCAACAGCGACCTCGAAGGTCTTGTCGTGCGAGCCGTACTCCTCGGCCGCCTGCGCCATCAGGCCCACGTTGGGGGTCGTGCCCATCGTCGCCGGGTCGAAGGCGCCGTGCTGCCGGCAATGATCCACCGCGGCCGCGTAGAGCGGCGCATAGGAGTGGTCGGGGATCACGAACTTGGTGTCCTGGGGCTCCCCGCGGGCGTTCCACATCTGACCCGAGGAGCGAATCGCGGCCGGCATCGAGGCGTCGATGATCACGTCGCTGGGAACGTGCAGGTTGGTGATGCCCCGGTCCGAGTCGACCATGGCGAGCGCGGGGCCGTTCTCGTAGGAGGACTCGATCGCGCGTTCAATCGCATCGCTCTCCGCTTCGGGCAGCTTCTCAACCGCCTTCAAAAGCGCCTGAAGTCCGTCGTTTGGGTTCACCCCCGCGCGACGCAATGCCTCCCCGTGCTCCGCGAAGACTGCGGCGAAATACGCCCTGACCGCGTGTCCGAAGATGATCGGATCGGACACGCGCATCATGGTCGCTTTCAGGTGCACGGAGAAGAGCACGCCTTGCTCCCTGGCGTCCGCGAGCTGCTGGTCGAGGAACTCCCCGAGCGCCGCGCGCCGCATCACAGCCCCGTCGAGGATCTCGCCCGCCAGCACATCGACCTCCTTGAGCACCTCGACCGAGCCATCCTCGGCATGGAGCTCGATCCGCACGCGGCCTTCCTGCTCTACCGTGACCGAGCTCTCGGTGCTGCGAAAGTCCCCCTCGCTCATCGTCGCGACCTGAGAGCGCGAGTCAGACGACCACTCGCCCATCGAGTGCGGGTGGCGCCGGGCGTATTGCTTGACGGACTCCGGCGCGCGCCGGTCGGAGTTTCCCTGGCGCAGGACTGGGTTGACCGCCGAACCCTTCACGCGGTCGTAGCGCGCGCGGACCTCCCGCTCCTCTTCGGAGGACGGCTCGTCCGGGTAGTCGGGCAGCGCGTAGCCCTGCTCCTGCAGCTCGGCGATCGCGTTCTTCAGCTGGGGTACCGAGGCACTGATGTTGGGCAGCTTGATGACGTTCGCCTCAGGCGTCTGCGCCAGCGCACCGAGCTCGCCCAGTGCGTCGGACACCCGCTGGTCCTCAGCCAGCCGGTCGGAAAACTGGGCCAGGATCCGGCCCGCCAGCGAAATGTCGCGCAGCTCGAGCTCGATTCCAGCGCTCGCCGCGAAGGCACGCACGATCGGCAACAGCGACTTGGTCGCGAGCGCCGGCGCCTCGTCGGTGTGCGTGTAGACGATCCTCATCGGGGAATCAAGCTATAGATTCGGAGCGCAAACTGCCCCTGCCGGGCGCTGAAACCCCCATCCAGGAGTTGAACATTGACTGACTCGCCAGTACGTGTGGCCGTGACCGGAGCGGCCGGCCAGATCGGGTACGCGATCCTGTTCCGCATCGCCTCCGGCGAGCTGCTGGGACCGGATACCCCCGTCAGCCTGTCGCTGCTCGAGATCCCCGATGCCGTCAAGGCAGCCGAGGGGACCGCGATGGAGCTCGACGACTGCGCATTCCCGCTGCTGAGGAGCGTCGACATCCATGACGACTCCGAGCGGGCCTTCGATGGCGTCGATATCGCCTTCTTGATCGGCGCGCGCCCGCGCACCAAGGGCATGGAGCGTTCCGACCTGCTCGAGGCCAACGGCGGCATCTTCAAGCCGCAGGGCAAGGCGTTGAACGACCACGCCGCGCAGGACCTCAAGGTACTGGTGGTCGGCAACCCGGCCAACACCAACTGCCTGATCGCGCAGCGCAACGCCCCCGACATCCCGCGCGAGCGGTTCAGCTCGATGATGCGCCTCGACCATAACCGCGCGATCGCACAACTCGCCGCCAAGGCCGGCGCACAGGTCAAGGACGTCACCAACATGACGATCTGGGGCAACCATTCGACGACTCAATACCCGGACATCCGACACGCCAAGATCTCCAGCCGCCCGGCGACCGAAGTGGTCGACGACCAGCAGTGGTACGAGGGCGAGTACATCCCCACCGTGCAAAAGCGCGGTGCGGCCGTGATCGAAGCGCGCGGCGCCTCCAGCGCCGCCTCGGCCGCCAACGCCGCGATCGCCCACATGCGGGACTGGGTCAAGGGCACGCCTTCGGCCGACTGGGTCTCGATGGGCGTTCCCTCGGACGGCTCTTACGGGATCGAGGAGGGGCTGATCTGCGGCTTCCCGTGCACGTGCGCGGGGGGCGCTTACGAGATCGTCCCGGGACTCGACATCGACGAGTTCTCCCGCGAGCGGATCGACGCCAGCGCCGATGAGCTCAAGCAGGAGCGCCAGGCGGTCGACGAGCTGGGGCTGCTGGAGGTCTGAGGCCCCCCGTGGAGCCCCCTGTGGGGACTGGCCCGAACCCCTACTTACACAGATTTATCGACGGGGTCCTCGGCACCCGTCGATAGCTGTTGGAGAAATTGAAGCTGTAGCCGCCGATGGAGACCTTGCCGGACTCCACCAGATAGGTGGAGCTGTTGATCGCATCCACCTCCTTGGCCTGGGAGCTCGACTGGCCCCACGGATAGGTGTAGCTCAGCGCGATCATGTTGCCCGAGGTCTGCGGCGCGTCGACCCGGCCGGTGATCACGAACCCGCTCTTGAATGGCTGCTGCGACCCGCTCTGGAGCTTGTGGAAGCAGTTGTGCTTCGCGGAGCTGCCGAATGCCCAGTAGCCGTTGCTGCCCTTGAACACGATCTCGACCGCCTTGGCGCGCTTCGATGACGCCGGCTTGAGGTCGTCGCGCCACCACACGACGTCGTTCCTGCTGAGCCCCATCGCGCCGTTCTCGCTCGCCCAGGTCCACCCCGAGCGCAGCGAGCCATAGCCGAAGCGGTAGTGCAACGACGGCGATTTGCCGCCACTCGTCTCGATCTGGAAGAAATGGCTCTCGCTGTACATGTAGCCAGGGATCTGTGCGAAGGCGTGCATCACGTGCTCGGCGACCTTTATCCCCTTGCGGTTGCCATGCAGCCTGTTGCCCGTGTAGCTCGCAGCGAACGCTGCGCTGCCCGCGCAGACGACCGCGGCTACAAGTGCCACCCCAAAGAAACGCATCTTCCTCATGCGACCACCAACCCGACAGATTGTCGCACCCCGCGGCCCCTTCTGCGCTAGAGGCCCCCGGGCACTGCGCTACAGCCCCCCGAGCGACGGCGCACCGAAGCCGTCGACGGCGCCGTTGGACTTGAGGATCCAGTAGCCCGCCTTGACCGGGTCGGCCGCGAGCGAGACGGCCCGTACGCCGTGGCCCAGCTTGCCCTGGTCGGAGCCGTGCCAGCCCGAGCCGCCGAAGCCGTGCACGCCGCCGTTGGAGGTCAGGATCCAATAGCCCTGCTTGGGCGCTGCGGCGATCGATACCGGCTGGGTGCCGTGGAGCTTGCCCTTGAGCGAGCCCGCCTTCTTGGCGCCGAACGCGTCCACGCCGCCGTTTGACTTCAAAAGCCAGTAGCCGCCGCTCGAGTTCACCGCGAGCGCCACGGCGTGCACGCCGTGGCCCAACCTGCCCCTGTCCGAGCCGTGCCATTTGGCGTTGCCGAACGGGTGCACGCCGCCGTCCGCGGTCAGGATGAGGTAGCCCCCCCCGGAGCTGGCCGCGATCGACACCGGTTGCGTGCCATGCAGCTTCCCGGACAGCGACCCGAGCGCTGGGGCGTCGAAGGCGTCCACGCCGCCATCGGACCGCAGGATCCAGTAACCGCCGCCGGAGGGATCGGCGGCGAGCCGCACCGCCCTCACCTTGACGGCCAGCTTGCCGGCGTCGGAGCCGTGCAGCGAGGCCTTGCCGAAGTTGTAGACGCCGCCGTCGGCGGTGAGGATCAGGTAGCCGCCGTTGGCGCTTGCGGCCAGCGCGGTCGTGTTCAGATGGCCGCCGTAGGTGGCGGCGTCGTGACCGATCCCGCCCGGACAGCGGGTCTTGTTGTAGCGGCTGGGGTTGCTGTAGGTGGCGTGGATTGCGCTGGCGACCTTGGTGCCGCCGTTGGAGATCGCGTGCAGGATCTTGACCTTGATGGTCTCGTTCGCGTAGCCGTCGTGCTTGACGCGCTTGCCATCGCACTTGAGCGTCAGCCAGAAGCGGTGGCTGCCCACATAGACGCCGGGGCGCTTGCGCTTGAGCGTGACCTTGTCGAGCACGTGGCTGCCGGAGCGAAAGCGCTTGAGCACGACCTTGGGGCAGCCGCCGCTCGAGCAGCTGGGATAGAAGCTCCAGGAGCGAGTCACGTGCTGTCCCGGCTTCTCGCCGTGCACGTGCGAGGCGACTGTGATCTTGCCCTGCATCGTGAAGGTCCCCTGCAGCAGCGCGTCAACCGGGTGAGCCGCGGTGGCCGTACCACCTGCCGCCAGCAGCACGACGCCGCTGACGGCGCCTGCCGCGACGAGCGCCAGCGCCAAGACGAGCCGTCTCATCCGCGCGCCCCGATCTCGAGCGATGAGAGCACCGCGCTCAGCTGACCCACCTGCGCCGTGGCGGGCACGCCGAAGGGCGCGATCCCGAACGGAATCGGGGGGGTGGCGACCACCGCGTAGAGGCAGAAGGGCCGCTCGCCGGACCCGGTGAAGAAGTGCTGGAAGCCCGCCTGGCCGGGACGCCCGACCTGGAGCGCGCGTGGATTGAACTGGCTCTCCTGCAGCGGCAGCCCGATCGCGCGCGAGGCGTAGAGCCCCACCCCAGGGCGCAGCTGCGGTCCGGCCGCGTATTCCTTCAGCGCCAGAAACACGCCCTGCGCGGGCAGGTGCGCGAGCGCCCCGGAGCCAAAATCGCCGTCGTCGGCGGGCAGGGGGAAGTTGGCGGCGTGGAGCGTGGCTTCAGCGCCGGGGCGGCGATAGATCCGCCCGTCCCAGCCCCGTGGCAGCTCGATCGCCAGCCCGTAGGCCTGCAGTCGCATGCTCAGACCACCACCGCCACGACCGCTAGAGCCGCCAGCGCGAGCTGCGCGGCCAGCCCCAACGCCCGCACCGGCCGCTGCAGACCGCCGAGCCGCTGATGGAAGGCGACGAGCCGCTGGGGGGTGGAGACGCGCGCGCCGGCGAGCACCGTGGCGCCGCGCAACAGTCCCGCACAGGCTCCGATCAAGAGCCCCGTGAGCGGCCGCGCGGAAGCAAGCGCCGCGAGCCAGACCGCATACACGGCGGAGCTGACCACGATCGTGGTCACGCCCGCCCCGAGCTGCGCGCCGAAGCCGAGGCCGTAGACCCAGCCGCGGTAGAGGTCGAGCCACTGCTCGTTGACCTGGCGGCGCGGTCCCGGCACGGTGCCGCGCACGAGCTCCCAGGCCAGACCGGCCGCGAGCGCGCCGGCAACCACCGCCAGCCGCACGCCGACGCCGACACCCCCAAACGCCGCCATCCCCAGCAGGCCGAGCAGACCGCCGACTCCCGCCCCGGCCAGGACCGAGCCGGCCAGGTAGAAGCAGGTCGTGATGATCCAGTTCGATCGCCGTGCCCGCTCACCGAGCGGGGTGATGCTCGCGAGCATCGACTGTCCTCAGGGGGACCAGGCCGATCTGACCGCCGCGATCAGGCCGGCGCCGCAACCGAGGGCGAGCAGCACCGTCACGGGCGACCGCCCGGGTACAGGCTGGCGTCGTCGGGACCGATCCCCGAGGCGGCCAGAACGCGGTCGACCTCGCGCGTGCGGCGCTCGCCCCCACCGCCAAAGCCGCCGTCCGCGATCGCGTCGCGCAGCAGCGAGCTGATCTGCTGCCAGCTCGTGGCGGAGCCCTCACCGTGCACGCTGCCGCGCTCGAGATAGACGAAGTAGGGAGCGCCCGGCACGCCGTAGTCGCTCCAGGCCGAGGAGGACATCACGAACGGCACGGTCTGGCCAGCGAGCTCGGCCAGCCGACCGGGGCTCTCCTCGCTCGCCCCCTTCACCACCGGCATGATGCGGACCTGGCCGGGCAGCTCGCGCGGGGTGTGGCCGCTGCGCAGGTCGCCCCAGAAGCGCTCGCAGGTCAGGCAGCCGCTTGACAGGAACGCCAGCAGCGTGGGCGGCGCCTCCGGGCCGAGGCCGAGCTTGACCGCGTCGCCCGCGAGCGTGGTGCCGACGATGTCGTGCGCCTCGCGCACCCCGGCGCGGCGGGCCGGAGCGGGCAGCGAGTCATCGCGCCGCAATTCGCCGTCCTCGGCGGGCCCGAGGCGGCGCAGAATCTCCGCGTGGCTGCGCAGCAAGCCGACGACGAGCACCACCAGCAGCACCAGCAAGAGCGTCTCGCCCGCGACCAGGATGGTCATCATGCGCCCCCGTCGCTAGGTACCTGCTCCACCAGCGGGGTCAGGCAGCTGGCGGTCTGTCCGCACACGTTGTCGTCGACGGCGACGCTCGAGCTGCAGTGAAAGCCGGGAATCGTGGCCGGGTTCTGACACGTCACAACGCGGCACACCACGGGGGTCACCCCGCCAATCTGCGTGTTGCACTGTCCGTACCGGAAGACGTTGCAATCAATGCGCATCTCGTTGCATGTGTTATTGGCGCATCGGCAGCCGCCGCAGCCATGACCCGGGAGACAGTTGCAATCCACGTAGTAGCGCACCCCCTGCGCCGCACACACACCGCCACCCGTGTAAGCAGTACACATCCACCAGCCGCCTATGTACGTTCCGGCAGGGCAGCGATTGGCGCCATGATTGATTTGACAGCAGAAGGCCGAGTAACCATTGCCGCACTGACTGCCGGGCGGGCAGCCGCCGGGCCCGATCACATCCATGGCGCTCACCGGGCGGGTGAGAAAGCGCCACGGCGCGACCACCAGGGCCGAGCCGGCCAGAGCTGCGCGCGTCAGCAGTCCGCGGCGCGAGGTGCGATGCTCGAGCAGCGAGCCCGCCTTTTCCACCAACCGTTGCGTCACGCGTCACTCCCTGATCCATAGGCGCGCCACGCGGGGGGGAATAGGGTGAACACGGCGTAGGCGGCAAAAGCTGCTCCCGCCATCCCGATCACGATCGTTACTGCGACCAGCGGGGCGCGCGTATGGAGCCACAGAAGCCCGGGTGGCCGGATCAGGGCGACCGCCACAGCGAGCCCGCAGGCGACCGCGTTCAACACCACGTGGGCCCAGCTCGAGACGCTGCTGGCTTGACCGAAACAGCCACAGTCAACCGACGGCCCGGCCCGCAGCAAGAGCAAGGCCACCAGACAAAATCCGCCGTAGGCGACGGCTACTCCGGCGGCAGGCACCGGCCCGGGCCGCAAAACGGCCAGCACGCCCCAGCCCAACTCGCCCGCGCCAAGCACCCGGATCGCGACGGCGGGCACGCCCACGCCGAGCACCCTCAGGGCCTGGCGCGCCGCAAGCGGCGAGCGCAGTTTCGACACTCCCGCCAGGACCAGTAGCGCGCAGGCCACCGTGAAGGCCGGCACCAGCGCGGTGCCTGTCATCCGGTCCTCGGTCCTTGCCCTACCACTGGCCGGTGTCTACCACACGCCCGTGGCCGGCGCAATGCTGAATTAGGCGGGGTGCCAGCCCTTTCCGTCGCGCTTGATCTGGCCCTGATCAGCCAGCGGCGGAAGCACCCGGTACAGGTAATTCGGCGCGATCTTCATCTCCTGCGCGAGCTCCGGGATGGTGATCCCCGGCCGCGATTTGACCAGCTCCAGGGCCTGAGCGGCGCGCGTGCCGCGGCGTCCCCGGCGACCGCCGGTGGCGCGCCTGGCTCGCATCTGTGTGGCGCTGCGGCGACCCGATCCCCGTGGCCGACCCGGTCCGCGACCAACGAGCGCGGAGCGTGCAGCCTCAAGCCGCGTCACCTCCTGGCGCAGCTGCGCCAGACGCTCGTCGATGTCCTTCACGGTCACGTCAATAAATTCCGCCACTGCTTTCTCCCTCTATTTGAGAGTGTGAGTGGCCGAGTACTATACAGGCAAAACCGCTCTTATCGGTTTTCTATAAGCGATTTCAAACGCGATAGTGAATTGTGAGCTTCGCGCTCCGAGGCGGCACCCACCAGCACCCGGGAGGCGACGTTCCCCAGCCGGCCGCCCGGGGGTGTGAATTCGTTTGTGTAATCGAAATCCGTCCGCTCACCATCTTTGCCGGCGAGCTGGTAGCGGATGCGCGCCTGCGAGTGGGCCGGTCCGCGCCCCTCCCATTGCGCAAAGGTGGGAGCCTGCATGTCGACGAGCGTCCAGTGGACCTGGAAGTTCAACCCGCGCAGGCACATCACCTGGTCCATGGTGGCTCCCTGGTCGATGGGTTGCCGTGACACATTGCGCACCGCACGGTGGATGGTCACCCATTGCTCCAGCCGCTGAGGATCCATGACGGTCTCCCACACACGCTCGATGGGGGCATCAATCGTGATCTGGACGTGGACGAGGCTCATGGCTTTCCCCGGAAAGCCGGGAGGGAGACCCTACCGTGCCGCGAGGGGCTCAAGTGCCTCCCACTCGCGTAGCGCGCGCTCGATCGCGGCGTCCAGCGAATGTAGGCGCACGCCCAGCAGCCGGCTCGCGCGCTCGTCGCGCGGCAGCAGGTCGCCGTCCAGGCTCGCCATCAGCGGCCCGATCAGCGCGTGGTCCTCGCCCGCGATCAGGGCAGAGATGCGGCTGGCGATCGGTGTGGCGGTCAGGCGCTTGAACCTGATCTGTGCCCGGCCGACGAACATGTGGTAGCGGATGCGGTCGATCAGCTCGCCGTAGGTGACGACCTCGGGACCGCCCGCGTCAAGTATCTCGCCGCACACCGCGTCGCTGGTGGCCGCGCGCGCGAGCAGCTCGAGCGTGTCGCGCTCGTCGATCGGCGCGGTGCGGTTGGTACGCCAGGCGGGCAGGGCCAGGACCGGCATGCGCTCCACCAGGCGCACGAGAAAGCGAAACGAGCGCGAGCCCGACCCGATCACGATCGAGGCGCGCAGCGCGACGGAGCAGGGCGTCGCCTCAAGCAGCGAGCGCTCGACCTCCAGCCGCGAGCGCAGGTGTGGCGAGGCCGAGTGCGACTCCGGCTGGATCCCCCCGAGGTAGACGATGCGCTTGACGCCGGCGGCCCGCGCGGCGCGGGCGAAGTTCTCGGCCGCGCGTCGCTCCCGCGCCGGGAAGGGCGCCTCCAACGACGGCTCCATCGAGTGGATCAGAAAGTAGGCGACGTCGATGTCGCGCAGGGCCTGCTCGAGTCCGTCGCCTGTGACCGCGTCGCCTGTCACCACCGCAACGCTCGCGTCGGGCGCCGCCGCTCGCCGGCTGAAGCCGCGCACGGTGTGGCCGTCGCGGACGAGCCGCGGCGCGAGCCGGGAGCCCACGTAACCCGTGATCCCCGTGACGAGGATGTTCATCTGCGACGCGCCGGCGCGATCGCCGTCTTGTCCAGCTCGGCGGCGCGCGGTGTGCCGGCGAGCGCGAGCGCGATGTCGAACTCGGCCAGCAGCAGCTCGAGCACCCGGCGCACGCCATCGGCGCCGTCGACCGCGAGACCCCAGGCCACCGGCCGTCCCACCATGACCGCGCGGGCGCCGAGCGCCAGCGCTTTGAGCACATCGGTGCCGCGGCGGATGCCGCCGTCGACGAGCACGTCGAGGCGATCGCCCACCGCCTCCACCACCTCGGGCAGGGCCTCGGCCCCCGACGCGACCGTGTCCAGCTGGCGGCCGCCGTGATTTGAGACCACCACCCCGGCGGCTCCGTGCTCCGCCGCGAGGCGCGCGTCCTCGGCTGTGAGGATGCCCTTGAGGATCACCGGCAGCGGGCTCTCGGACGCGAAGCGCTCGATGTCTGCCCACTGGAGGTCGGGATCGATCCGCTGCGCGAACTGGGCCGGCGTCAGGCCCCCATGCGCCTCGACGGGCGTGCGCAGTTCGCGCTCGCGTAGCCCCAGCACCGGCAGGTCGACCGTCACCACAAGGGCCTCATAGCCGTGCTCGACCGCCTGGGCCACCAGCTCGCTGCTCACGCCCCGGTCGGCGAAGACATAGAGCTGAAACCAGCGCGAGCAGCCAGGCGCCTCCTGCGCGAGCGTCGCGGGCGCGGTGCTGCCGAGCGTCGATAGGCACATCACGGCGCCGGTGGCCTCGGCCGCGCGCGCGGCAGCGAGCTCCCCCTGGGGGTGGACGAGCCGCTGGAAGGCCATCGGCGCGACGATCAGCGGATGGGGTCGAGCCCGCCCCAGCAGTGTCACCCCGGGATCGCGCGCGCCGACGCCGACCAGCACGCGCGGACGGATCGGCATCCGGCTCCAGGCCGCAACGTTGTCGCGCAGCGTGAGCTCGTCGCCGGCCCCGCCCGCGTAGTAGGCCAGCGCTCCCGCGTCCAGGACGTCCGCGGCGGCGCGCTCATAGTCCGCGACCGAGACGAGGTCCTCAGGCATGCGGCAAAGCTACGGAAAATGCGGGCGCCACCGCCCAGATCCAACAAAAGACCCGCAATCTGCAGGAATTTAAGGTTGTTGAAAATATGTTGCGTTTTCCGGAAATCGGGCTTGCATGAGCCGGTCCAAGTGCGCTTTGATCCGGCACGCCGCATCTGGCAACACGACAAGACGACGAAAGGAACAGATGTCTGGGGGGCGCCCGCAGATGCCGAAGGCAAGCTGCGAAGACTGCTTTTTCAATCAGAACCTTCTGTGCGCGGTGGCGGGGGATGCGCCCTGCGCAACTTTTAGGCCCGCGCGTCCGGAAGGCCTCCGGCCGCCGCGACAGATGCGCTTCGTGTTCGCGTCGGAGCGCCGCCTCCAGGTCGTGTGGCCATTTCCGTCCGCGAACGACCAGGTCGCGCTTCACGCCTCTTGATCAAATCTCCGGCGCCGCGCATGCGCGGCGCCGCCGGCCGGAACATGTT
>JAVKSP010000094.1:0-11931 GCA_039583645.1 Solirubrobacteraceae bacterium | reverse complement strand
ATCGGGTGGTGGTCGCGGGGCCGGACGGCGGACGCCGCCGCGCGGCGCTGCCGCGGGAGGCCCGAGCGACGAAAGGAGCCGGCGCCGCCGTCCGCAGCGCGGGCCAGAACAGCGAGACGACGCTCAGCGCGCCCCGGCGCCACCCCAGGCTGAGCAAAGCGCCCCTGCCGCACCCCAGCCCGAGCAGAGCGCCCCCGAGGGCGGTGCGTGATGCTCTCGCCCAAGCGCGTCAAGCATCGCAAGCAGCACCGGGGCCGGCGTGCCGGCTTCTCGCGCGGTCAGGTCAAGGTCCAGTTCGGCGAATACGGCCTCAAAGCGCTTGACGCGGGCTGGCTCACCAACCGTCAGATCGAGGCGGCCCGAATCGCGATGACGCGCAAGATCAAGCGCGGAGGCAAGGTCTGGATCAACGTCTATCCCGACAAGCCCTTCACCAAGAAACCCGCCGAGACGCGCATGGGCTCGGGCAAGGGCTCGCCCGAAGGCTGGGTCGCGGTCGTCAAGCCCGGCCGCGTCATGTTCGAGTTGGCCGGCGTACCGGAGCCGCTCGCGCGGGAGGCGATGCGCCTCGCCGGCCACAAGCTGCCGGTCAGGACCAAGTTCGTGATGCGGGAGGAGCTGTGAAGCCCGCGGACCTGCGTGATCTCAGCGACACCGCGCTACGCGACCACATCGCGACGGCGCGCCGGGAGCTGTTCGGGCTGCGGTTCCAGCACGCTACGGGCGAGCTCGACAACACGTCGTCGCTTTCCAAAGCGAGGCGGGAGGTCGCAAGGGCACTGACTATTGCTCGTGAGAGAGGCATTGAGATTCATGGCTGAGAACGAGACACCTGAGAACGAGGAAACTCCGCCGGAGACGACTGCCTCGTCGGACACGCAGGCGGAGGTCGAAGCTTCGTCGGACACGGGGGGAGGGTCCGAGGAGGCCGCGCCCGAGGCGGAGGCCGCGCCCGTCGAGCCTGCTCCCGCGCCCGTCGAGCCTGCTCCCGCGCGGGAGCCGGTGGAAGTCTTGGCGCCGAAGGAGCGCAGGCGGCGGGCCCGGGCTGCCCGGGCCGCCGCGACACCTACTCGCGAACCGCGCACGCCCGAGGAGCGGCACTCAGAACGGCAGGCAGACCGTGCCCGCAAGGCCGAGCTGCGGCGCAAAGTTCGCTCCCGCCAGCGCCAGAAGGCCAGCGCTGCCCGCCGCGAGCGGGGTGCCCAGAGCGAGCAGCCGCAAGCGCGGCCACACGGCGCCGGAAAGCAGAAGACACGCCAGGGTGTGGTCGTCTCCGACAAGGCGGCGAAGACGATCACGGTCAGGATCGACACCGCGCGGCCGCACCGCCGCTACCAGAAGATCGTGCGCATCTCGCGAACGATCCATGCTCACGACGAGCAGGGCGAGGCCCATGTCGGTGACACCGTGATCGTGCGGGAGTGCCGGCCGATGTCGCGTACCAAGCGCTGGCGGCTCGAGCAGGTCGTGGAGCGAGCGGCGTGATCCAGAACGAGTCGCGTCTGCGGGTCGCGGACAACAGCGGCGCGCGCGAGATTCTCGTGATCCGCGTAAAGGGCGGCTCCCGACGCCGCTACGCGGGCGTCGGCGACGTCGTGACGGCCACTGTCAAGCAGGCGACTCCGCAGGGCGCGGTGCGCAAGGGCGAGGTTGTCTCCGCCGTGGTCGTGCGCACGAAGAAGTCCTACGGCCGCGACGACGGCACCTACATCGGCTTCGACGAGAACGCAGCGGTGTTGATCGACAACCAGAACAACCCTCGCGGGACGCGCATCTTCGGACCGGTGGCGCGCGAGCTGCGCGACCGCAACTTCATGAAGATCATCTCGCTCGCTCCCGAGGTGCTGTAGCGATGCCGGCTCGGATCAAGAGCGGCGACGAGGTCATCGTGATCTCGGGCAAGGATCGCGGCAAGCGCGGCAAGGTGCTGCGGGTCGAGCCGCGGCGCAACCGCCTGTACATCGAGGGCCTCAACATGATCAAGCGCCATCAGCGTCCCCAGCAGGTGGCCGGCGCCCAGCGCGCCGAGCAGGTTGGGGGAGTGATCGAGCGAGAGGGTCCGATCCACATCTCTAACGTGATGCTGGCCGATCCCCGCGACGGCCGGCCGACGCGGGTGCGGATCGAGAGCGAGGGCGCTCAGCGCTATCGCGTCACCACCCGCAGCGGCACGCGAATTGACTAAAGAGCACATGGCGAACGCAAGACTCAAGCGCAGATACCTGGAGGAGATCCAGCCGCGGCTGATAGAGCGCTTCGGCTACTCCTCGTCGATGCAGGCGCCCCGAATCGAGAAGGTCACCGTCAACATGGGGCTGGGCGACGCCAAGCAGGACTCCGCCGTGCTCGAAGCCGCCTCCGAACAGCTCGCGACGATCACCGGCCAGCGCCCGAACGTGCGCCGCGCGCGTAAGTCGATCGCGCAGTTCAAGGTGCGGGCGGACATGCCGGTGGGGCTCGCGGTCACCCTCCGCGGCGAGCGCTCCTACGAGTTCCTCGATCGCCTGATGGCGGTCGCCATCCCCCGGATCAGGGACTTCCGCGGGCTCAGCACGCGCTCCTTCGACGGCCGCGGCAACTACTCGCTCGGGATCCGGGAGCAGATCATCTTCCCCGAGGTCGACTACGACGGGATCGACCAGGTGCGCGGCCTCGACATTACGATCACCACGACGGCCTCCACGGACGAGGAGTCGCTCGCGCTGCTCCAGGACCTCGGAATGCCGTTCGCGCGCGATCGCACCCCCCAGCCAACCGAGACCGGGTAAAAGGATCCAGATGGCCAAAACTTCACAGCGCGTCCGCCAGCGGCGGACTCCCAAGTACAAGACGCGGGCCTATTCCCGCTGCCGCCGCTGCGGTCGGGCTCGGGCCGTGTACCGCAAGTTCGGCGTCTGCCGCATCTGCCTGCGCGAACTCGCGCACGACGGCTTCATCCCCGGAATGACCAAGTCGAGCTGGTGAGCGAGGGCGCGACGCGATGGCCATGACCGATCCCGTCTCCGACTTCCTGACGCGCGTGCGCAACGCCCTGCACGCGCGCCATCAGGAGGTGCTGATCCCCGCCTCGAAGCTCAAGCGGGAGCTCGCCCGCATCCTCACCGAAGAGGGCTATATCAGCTCCTATGAGGAGATACCGCCCCGTGCAGGCAGCCCGGGAGGCGAGATCAAGGTCACGCTCAAGTACTCGAGCGACAGGCTACCCGTGATCTCCGGCATCGAGCGGGTGTCGCGACCCGGGCGGCGGACCTACGTCGACCATGGTCATATCCCCCGCATCCAGGGCGGCATGGGCACCGCGATCGTCTCGACTTCGAAAGGGGTCATGACCGGCCACGACGCCCATCGCCAGGGCATCGGGGGCGAGGTCGTGGCCAGGGTCTGGTAGCGATGTCCCGCATCGGCAAGCAGCCGATCCCGGTTCCGGCCGGCGTGATCGTCTCGATCGAGCCCGAGCGGGTGACCGTCAACGGTCCCAAGGGCGAGCTCATGGAGCGGGTCGCGCGCGAGATCAACGTCGAGCAAGTCGACAGCGAGATTCGCGTCACTCGGCCGACCGACCGCAGCGAGCACCGCGCGCTCCACGGCCTGACCAGGACGTTGATCGCGAACATGGTCACCGGCGTCACCGAGGGGTTCGAGAAGCGGCTCGAGATCCAGGGAGTGGGGTTCCGCGCCATGCTGCGCGGACGCGACCTCGAGCTCGCGCTGGGCTACTCGCACCCGGTGCCCGTCAAGGCCCCGGACGGGATCGAGTTCGAGGTTCCCGTGCCCACCCGAATCGTGGTCAAAGGTGCGTCCAAGCAGCGCGTGGGCGAGGTCGCCGCGTATATCCGCAAGCAGCGCAAGCCGGAGCCCTACAAGGGCAAGGGCATCCGTTACGAGGGCGAGTACGTCGCCCGCAAGGTCGGCAAGCGAGCGTGAGGAAGCGAGCCAGATGACTGTGGCAACCAAAGAAGCGCGACGGCGCAAGCGCCGCCGCCGGGTCCGCGCCAAGGTGCAGGGCTCCGGCGCGCGCCCGCGGATCTCCGTGTTTCGCTCGAACCGCGGCATCTTCGCCCAGCTGATCGACGACGAGGCCGGCCGCACGCTGGCCGCGGTCAGTTGGACCGAGCCCGAGCTGCGCTCGCTGGCGCCGCTCGAGCAGGCCACGCGGGCCGGAGCGCTGCTCGGCCAGCGAGCCCGCGAGGCCGGCATCGAGCGGGCGGTGTTCGATCGCGGCGGCTACCTGTACCACGGCCGCGTCAAGGCGCTCGCCGACGGCGCTCGCGAGAGTGGGCTTGAGTTCTAGCGTCCGCCGCTACCCTGACCGTTGATGGCCTCCGAACGCACAGTCTCTCCCGCCGGTCTTGACCTCGCCGAGCGCGTGGTCGAGATCAACCGCGTCGCCAAGGTGGTCAAGGGCGGTCGTCGCTTCTCGTTCACGGCGCTGGTCGTGGTCGGCGATGAGCGCGAGGTGGTCGGCATCGGCTACGGCAAGGCCAATGAGGTCCCGGTCGCGATTCAGAAGGGCGTCGAGCGGGCCAAGAAGAACCTCTACCGCGTTCCCAAGCACGGCTCGACCATCACCCATCAGGTGACGGGGATCTTCGGCTCGGGGCGTGTGCTGCTGAAGCCGGCCTCGCCCGGTACCGGCGTGATCGCCGGCGGAGGGGTGCGAGCCGTGCTCGAATTGGCCGGAATCCACGACATCCTCTCCAAGAGCTTGGGCTCGCAGAACCCGATCAATCTCGTGAAGGCGACGATGGCGGGGTTGGAGGCGCTCCGGACCCCGGACGAGGTCGCCGAGTTGCGCGGGCTGTCGATCAATCACGTGCTCGGTCTCGACGGCGAGTCGCCGGCCGCGGCGACCGTCGAGGGGACGCCTGCGCCCGAGGAGGCGGCGTCCGCGCCCGAGGAGGCCGCCGAATGACGACGCTCAAGGTAACTCAGCGTCGCTCCCGTAACGGGGCCTCCAAGCGGCAGCGGGATACGCTGCGATCGCTCGGTCTGAGGCGGATCGGCCACAGCGTCGCACACGAAGACACGCCGCAGCTTCGCGGCATGGTCGACAAGGTCAAACACCTCGTGGAGGTCTCGGAGGATGGCTGAGCAGGAGCGTCTCGGCCTCCACAACCTCAAGCCCTCGCCGGGGTCACGCCGGCCGCGCAAGCGTATTGGCCGCGGCGAAGGATCGGGGACGGGCAAGACCTCGGGTCGCGGCCAGAAGGGCTGGGGCTCACGTTCGGGCGCCAAGCGGCGGGCTCGCTTCGAGGGCGGCCAGAACCCGATCCACATGCGCATGCGCAAGCTGCGTGGGCCGCACATGAGGAAATCGATGCCCTTCGAGCCCTTCCGCACGCACACTCAGGCGGTCAACCTGCTCGACCTCGAGGCTCGCTTCGACCAGGGACAGGCGGTAACGATCGAGGCGCTCAAGGCCAAGGGCCTCGCGACCCGCAAGGGCATCCCCGTGAAGGTTCTCGCCAAGGGCGAGCTGAGCAAGCCGCTGACCGTGCACGCGCACGCATTCAGCCGCCAGGCACGCTCGAAGATCGAGGCCGCCGGCGGCACCTGCGTAGAGGAGGCGGGCGAGTGATCGCCACCATTCTCAGCGCCTTTCGCGTCCGTGAGATCCGCAACAAGGTCCTGTTCACGGCCGCGATCCTGGCGCTGTACCGGCTCGGCGTCTACATCCCCGCGCCGGGGGTGAGTGCAAGCGCGGTCAACTCGATCGGGAAGAACCTCGGCGGCAACAACATCTTCGGTCTGCTGAACCTGTTCTCGGGCGGCGGCCTCGGCCGCATCGCCCTGTTCGCGCTCGGGATCATGCCCTACATCACGGCGTCGATCATCCTGCAGCTACTGACCGTGGTGGTGCCCTCGCTCGAGAAGCTGCAGAAGGAGGGCGAGACCGGGCAGGCGCGGATCACCCAGTACACGCGCTATTTGACGGTTGGTTTGGCCTTCGCCCAGTCGATCGGCTACGTGTTCCTGTTCCGCTCGCTCGAGCAGTCGAACAACGTCAACCTGATTCCGAACTTCAACATCGGCAAGGTGTTCATGATCGTGATCACGCTGACCGCGGGCACCGTGCTGTTGATGTGGATGGGCGAGCTCATCACCCAGCGCGGCATCGGCAACGGCATCTCCCTGCTGATCTTCGCCAGCATCGTGGCCCGTGTCCCGCATGGAATTCAGTCCTGGTGGCAGAACCCGAGCCAGGTGTTCAAAGTGGTGATGCCGTTCATCGCGCTCGGCGTGGTGGCCGCGATCGTGTTCGTCCAGGAGGGCCAGCGGCGCATTCCGATCCAGTACGCCAAACGGGTGATCGGCCGTCGGATGAGCGGCGGCGGCCAGACCTATCTGCCTCTGCGCGTGAACATGGCCGGCGTGATCCCGGTGATCTTCGCCGTCAGCATCATGGCGATCCCGCCCACGGTCGGCCAGCTGCTGGGCCAGAACCGCGCCAACTTCGGCACCACCGTGCAGAACTTCTTCAACCCTCAGGGGTGGCACTACCAGTTGGGGCAGGCGATCCTGATCATCCTGTTCACCTACTTCTACACGGCGGTGACGTTCAACCCTGTCGACCAGGCCGACAACCTGAAGAAGTATGGGGGGTTCATTCCGGGGGTGAGACCGGGCCGGCCAACGGCCGAGTTCCTCGATCGCATCCTCGCGCGGCTCACGTTCCCCGGGGCGCTGTTCCTTGCCGCGATCGCTGCCCTGCCGACCATCCTGATCAACCAGACCAGCGCGAACTTCTTCTTCGGCGGCACCTCGATCCTGATCGTGATCGGCGTTGCGCTCGACACGATGAAACAGCTCGAGGCGCAGCTGATGATGCGCAACTACGAGGGCTTCTTACGCTAAGTCGGGCACGGGCCCGGCAGCCTCAAGCGCGCTGACCAGCTCTTCGCGGGTCAGGATGTCGAGCTTGCGGTAGGTGTTGCGCAGGTGGTACTCGACCGTTTTCGGCGTTACGAACAGCGCCCGCGCGATCTCCCGGTTGCTCTGCCCCGCCGCCGCCAGGGCGGCGATCCGGTGCTCGCTCGGCGTCAGCGACATCGGACCTGAGAGCAGACCCTCGCGCCGCGGCCTGGCTCCCGCGGCCTGAAGCTCTACCAGCGCCATCGCGTACAGCGCGCGCGCACCGCCGTGGTGGGCGAGATCGGCCGCGCGGCGCAGCGGCTCGCGCGCGGCGGTGCGCTGGTTCGAGCGCCGCAGCGCGGCGCCCAGCTCGAACAGCGCGTGAATCGTCTCGAGCCGAGGCGGGGCCTCGTTGCCCAGCTCCGCCGCGGAGTGCAGGCACCCCAGCTGTTTCGCGCCCTGCTGGCAGAGCCCGAGCACTCGCAGGCCGCGGATCTGCGCGTGCAGCACGCCCATGCGCCGAGCGATGTCAAGCTCCTCGCGCGCCAGCTCGCACCCGCGCTCGCGGTCGCCCAGCTGTGCGGCGGCCTGTGCGGCGGCGGTGCGCCAGGGCGGGCTCGCCCCGATCATGTGCGGCGCGGCGCCGATCATCTCACCGCACGCCAGCGCGTCAGCGAGCGCCTTGTCCGGGCGCTGCGCCGCGAGATGAAGCTCTGAGCGGGCATAGAGCAACTCGGCCTGCTGATAATCCGGCGGCCCTTCGTCCTGGTCTTCCAGCACCTGTTGCGCGCGCTGGAGCTCGTCGGCCTCCACCAGGCAGAGCGCATAGCCGGCGCTGGCCACGCGCGCGAACTTGCGCCAGCCGTAGCGACGCGCGTCGCGCGCCAACTCCAGATCCGCCATCGCCTGGGTGATCTGACCCTGGAGGTAGCAGGCCAGGCCGCGCAGATAGCTCGCAGTCGCAAACGCCAGCGGCGAGAAGCGGCGGCGGGCCTGCTCGAGCGCGGCCTCCGTCACCTCGACCGATCGCTCAAGGTCGCCGGTCAGGGTGAGGACGCCACTCACGAGGTCCGGCGTCATGCCGATATCCCGCCGCGGATCGAGCATCCTGCCGCCATCCCAAGCCTGCTCCACGATTTCGCGCACGCGCTCGATCGGCTCGGCGGCGAGCGCCCGCCGGATCGCCTCGTGGGCCAGAAGCAGCCGCTGACCGTGCGTCTGGGGCCGAGGGTCAAGCTCGCCGAGCACGGTTGCCGCGCGCTCTGCATAGCGAGCGTAAAGCGCGGGCACGAGCGAGGCACTGGTCAAAAACCCAGCCTGGAGCCCATCGTGCAACTCGAGCAACTCCGTATCCACCGTGGATCTGTCGCGCTGTTTGATCTCGCCACCCAGCTCGGCGATGCCGGCGTCATAGGCGCTCGCCGCCTGCTCGTGCAGTCCTCGCGCCGCCAGCGCGTCACCCAGCAGCCGCGAGAGCTCCGCCCGCCGCCGCCCGTCGCCGGAGGCTTCGATCGCCTGCGCGAGATGAGCGGCTGCCGCCGGCTCGCCTGCGGCGACCTCGGCGGTCCCGAGCTCGGCCAGGACGTCGATGCGCTGTTCAGGGGACGGCGGCTCCTGAAGCGCCCGCTCCAGATAGTTGACTGCCGACTGCGGAGAGCCATTGGCGAGCGCGCTGGCCGCGGCGGCGCGCAGCCGTTGCACCACCCACTCGTCCTGGTGATGGCCCCCCAGCAGGAGATGCGCAGCCACGTGTTCTGGATCGGCGTGCTCGGAGTCCAGCAGTCGCGCCGCCTCTAGGTGCCGGCTTGCCCGCGCGAAGGCCGGCAGGTCCCGGTACAGCGCACGGCGCACCAGCGGGTGCACGAACCGAAGCGGCTCATCCGCTGCCAGCACGTCCGCGGCCGCGAGCGCGTCCGACGCCGCCGCGGCCTCGCCGAGCGGGAGTTCAGCGAGCGCGGCGGCGTGGCGCAGCGGTACGTCGTCGCCAAGGACAGCGGCCGCCCTCGCCAGCTCGGACACGGCGCGCCCGAGACGCCCCACGCGAGTCCGCAAGGCGCGGATGACCGCCTCCGGAGCGAGCGTGCGCACTTGCTCAGTCAGCTCGCTGGGGTGAAGGTCGTGGCCCTCTTTGAGCGAGAGCAGCAGCTCGCGCACGTAGAAGGGATTGCCGCCGGTCACGTGCGCACAGGCCTCGATCACCGCCTCGTCTGCCCGTTCCCCGAGCGCGCGCTCGACCACCACGGCGATCGCCGCGCGCGTGAGGGGTGTCAGTCTCTCGACCCGGATATGGGGCAGCGCGGCGATCCGCTCGAGCACGTCGATTTGGTACTCGCCGAGCCTGCTGCGCCGTGCCCCGAGCAGCACGACCGGCAGCTCGTCAAGGCGGTTCGCCAGATAGAGCAGAAACTCGAGCGAGGCCTGATCGCACCAGTGCAGGTCGTCGATTGCCAGCAGGGCCGGCGCTTGCCCGAGCGCTTCAGCACAGACAGTGAACAGCGCATGGGCCTGAGCGAGAGTGGCGGGGTCGCCCGCCGTCGACGGCGCGCTTGGATCAAGCGGGGGATCGTCCGCGCTGCGCGCACTCCCGCCCACCTCCGGGCCGATTTCGAGCAGCGGTCGCACCAGGGGCGGCGCCTTTCGCAGCAGCGGACCCCGCCGCCGCGCCGGCACCTGCGCCAGCAGGGCCCGCACCAGCCTTCCCGCCACCCCGAAGGACAGGTTGCGCTCGAGCTCTGCGCAGGTCACGCGCAGCGCGGCGAGCTCGACCGTGCGCGCCTGCTCTAGCGCGGCCTCGAGCAAGCGCGTCTTGCCCATGCCGGCGTGGCCCTCCAGCAGGACGAAATCGCCGCCCCCGCCCCGCGCAGCCGCCACCGCGGCGGCGATCGTGCGCAGCGCGGATTCGCGTTCGAGGAGCTCGTCCCGGTCGATGGGTGCGGGCACCCTGCCTTTCGGCATGGGAGTTTCCCTCACTTCAGACCCTGTGCCACTCACCCGGAACTCCAGCGCGCAGCGGGATTCGCGCGCGCAGCGCGCAAGTCTAGCTCGAACTGATGCTTAAAACTGGGGTGGTCCCCTGGGGCGAAACGCGGGCGATCCGAGCATCCTTAGGACATGAGGGCAACGCCGAGTCAACTAGCAGGCGCGGGGCACGGGATCGGAGAACCAGATGAAAGCCGCCACGGACGCACCCCAGGGCGACACGAGCAGCGCGAGGAACGCCTGATGCCGCTGGCCACGGAGCTGCCTCTCGAGTTGTGGATCGAGCCCGGCTCGGAGCCCATTGCCGGATGGCTGGCCCAGCCCGGCAGGGAGCGCCAGCGCTTCGGCGGATGGGTTGAGCTCACGGCTGCGATCGAGACCGCTCGCGTCGAGCTCGCGCGCGCCGCCGCCGGCCACGAGCAGAGCTAGCCGGCGTGGGGTAGAAAACCCTGGGGTGCTCCCCTGGGGCGAAGGCGCCGAGGCTGCGAGAGACTTTCTGACCGATCACCGAGTCCGCCGCGGGCGGTCGAGCACCCGGCATATCGCTCGATACGGCATGGGGCACGCGGCGGACTCGGGAGTCCTCTCCTCCGAATAGCAGCGGGTAAGCTCCGGGCGGCAATGCCTGAGCTCAACCTGATTCTGTTCGGTCCCCCGGGGGCGGGCAAAGGCACCCAGGCCGACCGCCTGCGCATCGATTTCCGCTTGCCCTACATCGCCACCGGCGACATGCTGCGCTCAAACGTCAAGAACGGGACCGAGCTCGGGGTCAAGGCCAAGCAGTACATGGATGCGGGCGAACTCGTCCCGGACGACCTGATCGTGGCGATGGCGGGGGAGCGGCTGCGAGAAGGGGATGCCGAGGACGGGTTCATCCTCGACGGGTTTCCGCGCACGATCGAGCAGGCCCGCGCGCTGGACGCGCAGCTCTCCGAGCAGGGGCGGCACGTGACCGCGGCGATCCTGATCGACGCCCCGGATGAGGAAGTGGTCCGGCGCCTGTCGGGGCGGCGTATGTGCGTCAAGAACGGCCACAACTACCACGTCGAGTTCGACCCGCCCAAACACGAGGGAGTGTGCGACCAGGACGGGTCACGGCTGGTCCAGCGCGACGATGACAAGCCCGAGGTGGTGCGCAATCGCCTGTCCGTCTACCACAACCAGACCGAGCCCCTGATCTCCTACTATGACCAGCAGGGACTGATGCGGCGGATCGACGGCACCAGAAGCCCGGACGAGGTACACGATCACATCCGTGCCGTGATCGCGACCCTGCGGCTAGAGGACGACGTTTGATCCTCAAGAAGAGTCCCGCGGAGATCGAGCGGATCGCCGCCGCGGGAGCGATCCTGGTCAAGACGATGAGCCTGCTGCAGGCCAAGATCCGCCCCGGTGTGACCACCGCGGAGCTCGACCTGGCGGCGGAGAAGTTCATCCGCTCGCAGGGTGCCGAGCCGGCGTTCAAGGGCTATCGCGGTTTCCCGGGCTCGATCTGCGCCTCGCCCAACTCGATGATCGTGCACGGCATCCCCGGGCGCTACAGCCTCGGACGCGGCGATTTGCTCTCGGTCGACGTCGGCGTCGTACACGACGGCTGGGTCGCCGACGCCGCGCGCACGTTCGCGGTGGGATCGGTGACGCCGATTGCGCGCAAGCTGATGCGCGCCACCGAGGACGCGCTGTTCGACGCGGTGGCGCAGTGCCGGCCCGGGAGGCGGCTCGGCGACGTCTCAGCTGCGGTCCAGCGCCGCGTCGAAGACGCTGGGTTCTCGGTCGTGCGCACGCTCGTGGGGCACGGGATCGGCCGCAGCATGCACGAGGATCCCCAGATTCCCAACTACGGCACTCCGGGCACCGGCATCAGGCTCGAGGAGGGCATGGTGTTCGCGATCGAGCCGATGGTGACCGCGGGGCGCCACGGCGTGCGCGTGGGCGATGACCAGTGGGCGATCTACTCCGAGGACGGCTCGCTCGCGGCCCATTTCGAATTCACCGTGGCGATCACGGCTGAGGGACCCCGGATCCTGACGCCGTGGCACGAAGCCTCGGGCGGACGCGCCGCGGCCTGACCTCAATATTCTGGTCGGCGCACATGTGCGC